>CAZWVM010000005.1:0-40868 GCA_964637705.1 uncultured bacterium | reverse complement strand
GGGGGGGGGGGGGGGGGGGGGGGGGGGGGGTGTGGTTGGCCGTGGCCGCCTCCCCCCCCCCCGGCCCCCGGGCGGCGCCCCCGCGGCCGCCTGTTCCGGAATCGGATCGCTCGCCAGTTCCGGCCCGAACAAATAGGTCAGGCCCACGCGATGATTGTCGCCGAAATCGCCGAACGGAACGTAGGCGTAATCGAGGCGCAGGTCCTTGTAGGCGAATCCCGCGCCGGCCGTGAATCCCTGTGCCACCTCGCTGCGCCCGTCATAGCCGGCGCGAAGGGAGAGAATCTTCGCGATCACGACTTCCGCACCGCCCAGGAACGCCATGTCCTCTTTCCGAGCTTGCTCCACCTCGAAGGCCAGCCTCAAGCGGTCGCGGAAGAGCCTCGTCGCCACGCCGAAACGGACAAGGAGCGGAAGGTCCTCCTTGCGGACGTCATATTGAAGCTGGGTTCCCAGGTTCTTGACGGCAAGACCGACCTCGATCGGGAGGATCGAGGATCGGTGCTGGATACCGAGATCCGCCGCGAAGGCCGTAGCCGAGGCGTCGTCGATCTTGGAGGAGATGCCACGCCCCACCACGCCCAGCGACCAGTTCCCGAATCGCATCCCGTAGCCCAGGCCCCCGGCGAAGTCCTGCGCCTCGAAGAGCCCGTTCCTCGTCGCCGAGACGAAGGGCCCGGCCGTGTTCAGGATCGTCCGGTCCATCGTCCCGTAATCGACGAACTTCACCTCCGCGCCCGCCACGCCACGCGTCCGCGGCAGGGGCGCGACGATCGAGAGGTCGCCGTACTTGATGTTCTCCACGACCGCCTGGTATGAACCCGAGACGGCCGCGCGCGGCGTCCATCCCAGGCCCGCCGGGTTGTAGTGCATCGCGTCGTTGCCGGATGCCAGGGCCGTGAAGGCGTCGCCCATCGCCGCGCCCCGCGCACCCGTTCCCACCCGGAGGAATTCCGCCGACGACGACCCGCCGCGCCCGGTCGAGGCGTCGCTCGCAAGGCAAAGTGCGAAGACCCCGAGTCCCGCGGCGAGAGCCGCTCCACGCCACACGCCCAACGCCACACGCCCAACGCGCCTCATCGGATCACCGCCAGCTTGCCCGAGACTCTCTGGTTCGTCTGCAGGTCCGTCACGATGTAGACGTAGACGCCGCTCGCCACGTCCTGACCTGCCTCGTTCCTCACGTCCCACTGGACCTGGCCGGTCGACTGCGTCGTGGAGTAATCGAAAACCTTGCGCCCGATCACCGTATACACCTGGATCCTCACCTGCATCGGAAGGTTCAGGAAGTAGACGCCCGTCCCCACCGCGCCGGTCCAGTTCTGGCCCGTGCCGGCGCTGTTGTCGTTCGGACGGAACGGGTTCGGCGCCACGACGAGGTTGTTGAGGTCGTTCTGCGCGCCCGGTCCGACGAGACGGAAGATCGAGAAGTGATTCGTCAGGGCCCGGATGTACCCGGCCGTCGTCGCCGTCGGGTCGCGCCGCTCCAGATACGTCGCCTCCGTCCACTTCTCGCCCGCCACGCCCGTATGGGCGAGAATCCTCAGCGCGTTCCACCGGATCATCGTCCCGTCCACGAACCCGTCCTGGTTGTCGTCGCGGAAGGACATCGTCACCGTGCACGTGCGACCCGCCGCCATCAGGGAATCGCCGTTAGAGAGGCGCACCACGAGCGCGTCGAAGACGGCGTAGTTAACGACGCCCGGAAGCACGCCGTCGGCGCGGATTCGGTTGTCCTCCTGCGAGGTGGGCGCGAGCGAGCAGATGATGTAGACGTTGTTCGTGTCGTTCGCGTTCGGGTAGGCGCCCGAGACCAGATGCACCGTCGCCGTCATCGTGTCGAGGTTCGACGTGACCGTGATCGTGTCCGCCCGGTTCACGTGAATCATCTGGTAGTGCGTGAAGCTCTCCGTCGTCGCGTTCGAGAAGAACGTCGGCGAATCCGTGAGCGGGTTCACGATCCGCAGGCCCAGGCCCGTCGAGGCATGCGTCTCGCCCGTCGAGGACGTCGTCACGATCCTCACCTCGTAGGTGTCCGAAGGCAGGACCGACGAGTTCCAGACGAACCGGTACTCGGTCAACTCGTCCTTCGAGGCGCTGCGCGTGTAGGGATTCGCCTGGCCGGAGACGTTCGGCGCCGAGAGCATGTCCGTCCACGGCCCGGCCGGGTAGACACGGTACTGGAAGAGCACCGTCGTCACGAGCGCGGCCGATTCGGGCGGAATCGTGAAGGTCAGCTGGGCCTGCTCGCCCAGCCGGATCTTCAGGCCCGACGGCGTCGGCGTGAACTGGGCCGCCGGCACCGTGTAGACCGTCGTGTCCACTCTCACCGTCACCCAGGCCGACGCCAGGTTCCCCGCCGAGTCGACCGCGTCGACGCGGAAGCGCGGCTCGGCGTTGTGCCACAACACCGGCGAGATCGCGCTGAAGGTCTCGCCGAGCGTGTGGTGGACGCGCGCGGCCAGAAGCGTGTCCGGCGCCGTCCCGACGACCGAGTCCCAATACAGGAGATACTCGACGACGTCCGGCGACGGCGAGGCCTCCCATTCGACGAGGACCGCGGCCGTCTCCAGGCTCCTGCCCCGCAGGTTCACCACCGGGTCCGGCGGAACGGTCTCGCCCGCGCCGGGACGGTAGAAGATGAAGTAGGGCGACGTCGAGACGTTCCCCACCTCGTCGTATGCCTGCACGCGCCAGTAGTAGGTGTCGTAGATCGTGAAGTAATACAGAGGAGTCGTCTCGGTCACCGTCTTCTCGATGACCACGTCCACCGTCTTGGCCGTGAAAGTCGAGTCCGCCCGCGCCACCTGCAGACGGTAGTAGGCCAGCTCCGACGTCGCGTTCCAGGCCTGCACGCCGCTGTCGTACGACGCCCTCCATCGGAACCTCTGCGTCGCGGCCGTCGTCTCCAGGCGGTCCACGGGCGCGAGGAGCAGCGGCGTGTCCGGCGCCTGCGTGTCGTAGCAGATCCAGCTCGTCGTGCAGTAGGCCGCGTTGCCCGCCAGGTCATACACCTTCACGCGCCAGAACCACGTGTCGTTTCCGAACGGCAGACGCGCCGTGCAACTCGTCACGTTCCCCGCCACCGATTCGAAGAGGATCTGGGTGAACGACGGCGTCGTGTCCATCTGCAGGACATACCGCGAAATCCCCGACTGGCTGTCCGACGCCGCCGTCCATGCGAAGACATGCTTCCGCGCGTTCGTCTCGAACGCATCGGCCGGCTTCAGGACCGTCCCCGGCGTCGGCGGCGTCAGGTCCAGGACGAAATACCGGGATTCGGAGACCGCGCCGTTGCCGACGTTGTCCGTCGCGATCACCCGCCAGAAGTAGGCGCCCACGCCCTCGGCCGCCACCGTGATCGTCACCGTGAGGCGCGTGTCCACGTTCGTATCCAGCGCCGGGTAGGCGAAGGTGCCTGTGGTATCGAGCTGCAACCGGAAGTTGGCCAGGCCCGCGATCGTGTCCACGGGCGAGGTCCAGATGAAGATCGGGTTGAAGTCCACGAGCGCCGCGCCGCTCTCCGGGGCCGTCAGCGTGATCCCCGTCGGCGCCTGGGTATCGATCCGCAGGGACCGAGACTCCGAGACCTGCAGGTTCCCCAGCTTGTCGTACGAGATCACCCTCCACCAGTATGTGTCGTTTCCTCCGAGCGACGCCGTCGCCGTCGTCCCGAGCGCGCAGTTCGAATCGAAGACCGGCCCGGCGAAGGTCGGTGTGCGGTCGATCTGCAACCGGTGGTTCACGAGGCCGCAACCCGTGTCCGTCGCCGTCTGCCAGGAGAAGGTGACGTTCGCGTTCCGCGTGTCGTGCGCGTTCACCGGGGCCACGAGCGCCGCCTGGGTCGGCACGTTCGTGTCGATGATGAAGCGACCCGCGGTCGAGGCGACCGTGTTCCCCACGTCGTCCGTCACGATCACGCGCCACCAATGCGTGTCGATGGTCGAGAACGTCAGCGTTCTCCACGTCGCCTCTCCCAGGGCAAGGTTCGTGTCGACGACCGCGAACGTCTCCGAACGGGAGACCTGCAGCTGGTAATTGGCCACGCCGGCGCCCGTGTCCGAAGCCAGATTCCACGAGAAGTCCAGGCGCGTCCCGGTGGTGTCGTAGTTGACCGGCGCAATGAGAGCGCCCGCGATCGGCGGCGCCGTGTCGAGGATGATCCTGAGCGAGTCCGAAACCGCCTCCACGCCCACTCTGTCCACCGCCACGATTCGCCAGTACCAGCCGAAGTTCGCCGGCAGTGTTGCCGTGCACCGCGTGTCCGTGCCGACCCAGGAGTCGACCGTCGGCGGCGCGAAGAGGCCCGTGGGATCGGCTTGGAAGCGGTAGCCGCGGAGCCCCGAGCCCGTGTCCACGGCCGCCACCCAGGTGAAGAGCTGTGTGAGCCGCGAATCCTCGTATCCGCCCATGGGCCCGATGAGAGCTCCCATGACCGGCGCCTCCGAGTCCTTCGTGAAGAGGAGCGCCGCCGTGTCGATGAGGCCGACGATGTCCACGGCCGAGAGGACAAGCGTCTGCGAGGCCGCGTCCGTGGGGATCCGGTACACGAGGGTATACGTGTCCTTGTTCGCGCCCGTGTCGCCCTGGGTCAAGGGCGTGTAGACCGGCGAGCCGTTCACGGCACTCTCGTTCCCGTCCGTGATGTGGACCACGATCGTCACGACCTGGTTCGCGCCCGCCCCGTTCGGATTATACCAGACCGTGTCGCCCTCGCGCGTCGCGAGCACCGGCGTGTCGTCGAAGAAGAAGGAGTCCACCGACGACGTGATCCGGTATCCCGAGAAGACCGGGAAGCCGCGATCCACGCGCAGGATCCGCACCGTCGCCGAGGCCGTGTCCGCGTTCCCCACGCTGTCCATCGTGACCACGCGCCAGTACCAGAAGGAATCCGGCAGGGTCTGGGAGCGCCACGAGGTATCCGTCACGAGCCCGGAGGTCGTGTCGATCGTCGAGAAGTCGGCGGCCTTGGAGATCTGGACCGTGTATCCGGACGTCCCGGCCTGCGTATCCACGGCCGCTCCCCAGGTGAAAAGCGGCTGGCTCTCGTTCAGGAAGCCGTTGTCCAGCGGGGTGATGAGCGCGGCCGAGGGCGCCGTCACGTCGGAGATCCAGTTCACCCGGATCGTGTCCGAGTTGGTCGCCGTGTCGAACGTCGCGAGGTGCATCACGGTGTCGCCGAGGCCGGCCTCGAGCGTGTACACATACACCGCCGGCGTGCTCTCCGGATAGGTCACGCCCGCCTCGCCGAAGTGCTGCGGGTACCGCAGCGAGCCCGTCAGGCTGTACCCCACCACGACCGTCACGGCCTGCCCCGAGCCTGCGCCGGCGTTCCGGAACCAGACCGTGTCCTCCCGCGCCACCGTATCGATTCCGCCGGGGTTGTAGAAGAAGGTCGGCGTGCCCGAGACGATCGTCACGGACCGGATCAGCGGGACCTGGTAATCCACGAGGAACCGGTTCCCCGTCGACCAGGCCCCGATGTTACCCGCCTCGTCCACCGCGCGGACCCTCCACCAGTAGCTCGTCTCGCCAAGTTGCTGGGTGAGAGCGGTCCCGTAAACGGTCGTGTCGAGCGCACTCGTGCCCGAGAAGTCCGACGCGCCGTTCACCTGGACCTGGTAGTAGCTCACGCCCGCGATCGAGTCAGCCCCGCTCGCCCACGAGAAGGCCGTCGGCGACGAGTTCGTCTCCGCAAGCTGCGCCGGGTACACGAGGATCGACTGGGTCGGGGGCAGGGTGTCCACGGCCATCTGCATGACGATCGAGGTGTCGTGGTTCCCCACGCTGTCGTAGGAGACGATCCTCCACCAATAGGTGTCGTTGGCGAGGAGCGTCATCGTCTGCGTCGTCGCGTAGCCGGTCCATGTATCGGCCACGATCGAGCCGGCGAAGGTCGAGTCGCGTCCGACCTGGATCCGGAAGCGGATCGGCGGCGTCACCGTCTCGGTGCCCGAGAGCCACGTGAAGACGACCGACGTCGCCGAGGACTCGTAGCCCTGCGACGGCGTCTGCGGGATCGCCGGCGTCGGCGGCGCCGTGTCCACCTTCACGCTGTACACGTCCCCGTTGTTCCGGTTCCCGACGCTGTCCTCCGTCACCACGCGCCAGTAGTATCGCGCGTTCGCCGGTAGTGTCCGCGTCACCGTCGTTTCGGGGTACACCCCCGCGAAGCGCGTGTCATAGTAGAGGACCGTCGCGAAGTCGTTCGTCGAGGAGATCTCCAGTCGGCTCAGCCAGACGCCCAGCACCGTGTCGTTCCCGAGTCCCCACCTGAAGGCGATCGTGACGTTCGAGGTCTCGTGCGTGTCGGTGGGATCCGAAAGCGTCGCCCGGTTCGGCGCCTGGTAGTCCACGCGCAGGAACCGCGCCGCCGTCGTGTCGTGGTTCCCCGCTCCGTCCCGCGCGATGACCCGCCAGAAATACGAGTCGCTCGCCAGGTCGATCGTGCGGGTCAACGAGGTCGCGTTGTCCGAGTCCACGGCCAGGGGCAGGGTGAAGGCCGCCTCCGTGTCCACCTGCAGGATGTAGGAATCGATCCCCGCGCCCGTGTCCAGGCCCGCCAGCCAGGAGAAGACGATGGAGACCGACAGCGTGTCGAGGTTCACGCCCGGAGTCACGAGCGTCGGAACGTTCGGCGCGTTCGTGTCCACGATGAAGTGCCGCACACTCGAGAACGAGACGTTCCCCGTCGAGTCGTAGGCGAGCACGCGCCAGAAGTAGGTGTCGTTCGCCGGCACGGCGATCGTCTCTGAGGTGCTGAGGCCCACATACGAGTCCACCCGGATCCCGCCCGCGAAGGTCGAGTCCGTGCCGACCTGCAGGCGGTGGTTCGCCAGGGTCTGCGTCGTGTCCGAGGAACTCGTCCAGGTCACCGTGAACTGCGTTGCGGTCGTGTCGTGCCGCTCATCGGGCGTCAGGAGAACCGCCTGCGTCGGCGTCTCCGCGTCGATCCGGAACCTCACCGGGTCGCCGAAGGTCGCGTTGCCGACCGTGTCGTAGGAGACGACCCTCCAGTAGTAGCTGTATGTGTATGGCTGAAGGATTAGCGTCACCGTCGAGTCCGGATACGGCCCGGTGAAGATGTTCGTGTCGTGAACGAGTGCGCCGGAGAAGTCCGCCTCCGTGTCCACCTGGATCCGGTTGTACCGGATCCCGACGATCGAGTCCGCGCCCGGCGTCCACGAGAAGGGCATGTTCACGAGGTTCGTCTCGAGGCCCTCCGTCGGGAAGAGGGGCGACGAGACCACCGGCGGCAGGGTGTCCACGCGCACCCTCCGAGTGCCGAAGACGTAGTTCTGCCCTAGTTCATCGTAGGCGAGAACGCGCCAGTAGTACGTGTCGTTCACCGGGAGGTAGACCGTCGCCTGCGTCTCCGTCGTGTAGGAGTCCGCATAGAGCGAGACGAAGGTTCCCGCCGTATCCACCATCAGGCGATACCTGAGGAATCCGGCGCCCGTGTCCGTCGAGGCCGTCCAGCGGAAGAGAACCGAGGTCACGGTCGTGTCGCTATTCGCGGCCGGGAGTTCCTGGGCGGGCGCGGTCGGCGGAAGAGTGTCCACGACGAGGATCCGCGACTCCGAGACCGTCGAGTTCGAGGCGCTGTCGTAGGTCACGACCCGCCACCAATAGGTGTCGTTCGCAACGAGCGCCAGGAATCCCGTCACGGCGTCCGAGACGTTCGAGTCGCCCGCGAGCGGAGCGGAGAAAGCCGAGGACGTGCAGACCTGCAGGCGGTGATACGCGAGGCCCGAGAGCGTGTCCGAGCCTGTCGTCCACCGGAAGGTGAACTGCGGGACGTTCGTCTCGTGGTTGGCCGCGGGAGCCAGAAGTGCCGCCGCCTGAGGCGCCACCGTGTCGACGACGAGAATACGCGCCGCCTGGGCCACCGTGTTCCCCGCGTCGTCCACCGCCACCACGCGCCAATACCACGTGTCGTTCGCGCGCAGGGTCCGCAACGCGCTCGTCACGGTCCCCGCTACCGAATCCACCGAGGGAGACGCGAAGTCGTCGGACGTGTGAATCTGCAGACGATACTCCTTGAAGCCCGAGAGCGCGTCCGTCGAGCCGGTCCAGGAGAAGAGGATTCCCGTCGCGCTCGTCTCGTGCTCCGCCGCGGGCGCCACGAGCCCCGGCGCCGTCGGCGGGATCGTGTCGAAGACGAGGACTCCCGTCTCCGAGGCCGCCTCGTTGGCGAGGGTGTCCACCGCCATGACTCTCCACCGGTACGTGTCGCTCGTCGGGAGGGTCACCCAGGCCCCGAGATCCCTGAGCGTCGTGTCGATCCCCGCCGTCGTCCAGGTGCCGGTCGTGTCGACCTGCAGGCGGTAGTGCTTCACACCGACGCCGGTGTCCACCGAGGCCGCCCAGGAGAACCTCACGACCTGGGATCGCGTATCCAAGGGGTTCGCCGGCGACACGAGAACCGGAGCCGTCGGCGGATTCGTGTCCGCCACGAAGGCGAGCACCGCCGTGTCGCGGTTTCCGTCCGCGTCGTACACCACCACCGTGATTCGCTCGTCGCCCGCGCCCGTCGGGATGAGATAGGCCACGTGCAGGTACGTGTCCGTCGTGTAGCGCGTCGTCGTGTCGATGACCACCGTGAAGGCGCCGTTCTGCATCGAGCCGAAGAAGACCGAGTCGTTCGCATCACCGTCCTTCGCTCGCGCGATGATGGTGCAGACCTGGTTCGCTCCTGCGCCCACCGACGAGAACCAGACGGTGTCTCCCGAGAGGTTGACGAGGACCGGCGTGTCGTCCCAGAAGGAGCCCGAGGCCGTCGTCGCGAAGGCGAAGCCGGTCAGGGACGGCACCCGCGAGTCCACCCGGAACGATTGCGTGTCCGCCGTCGACGTGTCCGCGTTCCCCGTCGAGTCCACCGTGATCACGCGCCAGAAGTAGCGCGCCGAGGAATCCTCCAGGGGCGTCGTCGTGTATGACGTCACGCCCGAGAGGATCCCCGCCTGCTGGACCGGCGTCGCGAAGGCCAGCGAGTCGAACTCCCACGTGATCTGCACGACGTAGCCCCGCAGGCCCGACTGAGTGTCCGTCGAGGCCGTCCACGAGAGGGTCGGCGTCGTGTCGCCGTAGAGGAGCTTCGCGGCGACCGGCGAGAGCAGGTTCACGCGCGAAGCCGAATCCACGTCGCGACCCCAGTGCACCGTCGCCGTCGATGCGTTCCCCGCGGTGTCCGCCGCCGTCAGCACCATCGTCGTGTCGGTAACGTACGCGGCGCCCAACGTGTAGGCGTAGGCATAAGGCGCCACGCCGTCAAGCAACGCCACGTCGCCGAACCTCTGCGGGAAGAGAACGCTCGTCTCCCCTCCCAGCGTCGTCACCGTCACCGTCACGGCCTGCCCCGCTCCCATCGCGGCGGCGTTATTGAACCAGATAGTGTCCGACGCGGCCGTCGTGTCGAAGCCCGCTCCGTCGGAGAAGTAGGCCGGGCGGTTCGAGGCGAACGTCACCGTCGCGATGATCGGCGCCGTGCGGTCCACGACGAAGCGGATCGAGTCGGAGTTCGAGGCGTTCCCGGCCGAGTCGTAGGCCAAGACGCGCCAGTAGTAGGCGCCCTCGGCCATGACGACGGCCGCCTCGCTCACCGTGCCCAGCGAGGTGTCCACGGGCAGGGGGCCCGCAAAGGAGACGGACGACGAAACCTGCAGGCGGTAGTGGGAGAAGCCGGAGACCGAGTCGGTCACGTCGGTCCAGTCGAATCCGATCGCCGCCGCGTTCGTCTCCGCGTACGCCGACGGGTAGATGTAGGTAGGCGGCGCCGGCTGTGTCGTGTCCACCCAGAAGACCCGCGTCTCGGAGTAGGCCACGTTCCCCGCCGTGTCGTAGGCCGCCACGCGCCAGTAGTATGTGTCGTTCGGCTGGAGGGTGACCGACTGACTTGTGCCGTACAGCGTCGAGGTCTCGGCCACCCTCGCGCCTGTGAAGTCGATCGAGCGGCTCAACTCGAGAACGTGCCGATTCAGCCCGGACTGCGTGTCCTGGGAGGAACCCCACGTGAAGGTCAATCCGCTCGTCGAGGTCTTGAGTCCCGCCGCGGGCGAGGAGAGTGCCGGAGCAAGGGGCAGCGTCGCGTCCACGTAGATCGAGGCCGTCCGTGAATCATCGGCCACGAGCCCCGTTCCGCTCGTGTCGCCGAGGAAGAAGCGGATCGAGTTGACGCCCGGGACGAGTTGCGGCGTGAAGTCCAGGAAACCGGCGCCCGAGACGAGAATCGTCTCGCCCGAGGCCACCCAGCCCGCGCCCGAGTCGATCATCACGCGGCCCGTCTCGGCCTGGCTGTTCGCATCGATCAACTGCGCGCGCAGGGCCGGGAGCGTCGAGGTGCAGTACGCGTAAACCGCGAACCCGCCGCCGACCGCCGCCGGCACCGTCCAGGCGCTCGCCGAGACGCTCGTCCGGGAATCGGCTGCGAACTGAGCGGCGAGCGCGATGCCGAGCCGATACGTCCCCGAAATCGAGTCCGCTGTCGGCGTCACCGAGACCGCCGTCTCCGACCAGAAGGCCTCGTTCTCGTACGGCGTCTTCGTGTCCACCGCCGTGAGACGATACCAGACCGTCTGACCGGAGGAGAGGCCCGAATCCAGGAACGAGGTGCCTGAGGTCTGACCCCGGAAGAGCCAGTTCGACGAGTCCCTCTGCGAAGCGCGATACACGCGATACGCCAGGAACCCCGTCTGCGCCGGCTTCTCCTCGTCCGCCGTCGGCGTCGAGGACCACGAGACCGTGCACGAGGTCGAAGAGACGACCGTCGTCGCAACCGTGTCCGGCACCTTCGGCGCCACCGTGTCCGCGAGGAAGGCCGTATCCACCTCGCCGAGGCGGTATGGAATGTAGGTGACCGCCCCGCCGCCGGGCGTCGTGATCTTCGACTTGAGCGCCTGGGAGTCCGTGATCCCGAACCAGTTGCGCCGCACATCGAGCGGATTCGCATTGTAGTTGGCGACCAGCAGGGTCCCGAGGAGGTTGTTCTTCGTGACGACGTTGCCGCTTGCCGTGCCGGCATGAGTCATCGCGTATCGCGTCGGATCGGTGACCCGCACCGTGTTGCCGGAGACCACGTTCTGGTTCGACGAGACGATCGAGAAGCCGGTGACCGAGACGTTGTCCCAGAGGTTGCCCTGAATCACGTTGCCGTGAGCGTCGCTGAGCGCGGCCCCCCAATTGCCCGACGTGCGTCGGAAGATGTTGTTCCTGACGACGTTCGTGCAGGCAACGTTCAAGTAGAAAGACGAAGTGGTGCTCGTCTCCACGACGTTGCTGGTGAAGGTGCACCGGCGCGCTCCGCCGAAAGCGCCGTTCGCGTAGATGCCGTAGTGTGCCTGCGCGATCGCGTTGCTCTCGATGGTCGCACCCGTCGAGGCAAGATAGAGTCCGTAATCCCATCCGCTCGAATCGATGACGTTGTCGAACAATGCGTCGTTGTCGTTGGAACTCGACGTCTGTATCCCGATCTTGCTCGAGCCGGTCGGATCGGAGATCCGGTTACCGCGCACGTTCACGGAGTCGCCCCACGCATAGATGCCCGTGGAAGCGCGGTAAACGACATTGCGCGTGACATCACAGCTGTCCGCGCCGGCCAGGTGGATGCCGCTGTACGTCACCCTGCTCACGATATTCGAGTCGACCGTGGTCCTTCTCGCCCGGGTGTAGATCCCATACCGTGCGCTCGAGTCGACGATGTTATTGGTGATCCAATTGGGCGAGTTCACGCCCGGTTGTTCCACGTAGATGGCATTACCTGCGACGTTGGATACCCGGTTATTGTCCACGGTCGTGCTCTCACTGCCGTTGAGATACAGTGCGTAGTAGTTGGACGCGTTTGCCGCCGTCTCGACCCGGTTGTTCACGATCGCACCGTTTCTCGTGGATTGATGAGTGATGCCATGAACGGTGATCCTGGTCACCAGGTTCGAGTCGACCCTCAGCCCCGCCCCGTTCCCGCCGCCCTGGACGAGGATGCCGTAGGCGGCGGAATCGACGACGTTGTTGTAAACCGTGTCGTGCTGGACCGAACTCAACTCGATGCCATAGCGCCGACTCGAACCCGCTCGGTTATGGAAGACCCGGTTCCCCGAGATCGTGCTCGAATCGACACCGTACAGGTAGATGGCCGCCCCGGCGCCGCTCTCGACCACGTTGTTCCGGACGAGAATGCTGTCGGCCGCGTTGATGGTCATCGAGGCATCGAACAAGCCTTCACCGGAGAAGGTGCTGCCGCAGTTCGTCAGGTGGTTGCTGTCGATGATCAGGTTCGTCGTCGCCGCGCCGGGGTTTATCTGGAAAGCGGCCCCGAAGACGCTGTCGACACGGTTGTTGTAATAGAGGCTCGGCGTGTGCCCGGAGGCCGACGATTTGAGCAGGGCCCGATTGAAAACGTTGCCGCTGCAGGTGAGCCAGCCGCTGAAGTAGACCTCCAATCCCACGGACCTGTTGTAGGCCCTGGCGATGCCGTTGATCGTGTTCCGGCTGATCGTCGTCGTATCGCTCCATACGGTGATCGCACTCCTCGTGATGCGGCTGAGAACGTTCGAGTCGATCGTCGAGTTCGTCGGAACCAGCCAGATGCCCCGGCCAACGATCGAGTCGATGACGTTGTTCTGGATCTGATGCCAACCGCCGTTGTTCCCGACCCCGGTCATGACGACCGTAAGGCTGTAGGGACTGCTGACGCTGTAGATCGAGTTTCCGGCCACGAGCACGCGATCGCTGTTTCCCTGGATATCGAGGAGAGCGGCGCCGTCGGAGTTGTTCATGCTGATATCACGGATGATGTTGTTCGTGATGTGGACGCTGTCGCCCGACGATTGCAAGACCTGCTCGGAATACGTATTGAACCCGCTCACGAGGTTCGAGTCGAAGACGTTGGCGTTTCCGCTCAGATCCACGGGATTTCCGACGTCGCCGCTTCTCTGGGATATGACGTTATCCCGGAAGACGTTCGTGTCCGAGTTCAACGCGTAGATGCTCTTGTTGACGTTGACGAAGATGAGGCCGCTGACGCGGGAGTTCCGAGTCCCGTCGAAGTAGAAGGCGGGGTTATTGTCCGTGACGCCCGTGCAGGTCAGGTTGGCGATGTCCAGGTTGTACCGGTTCGTCGCATTGACGGCCGAGATGGTCGCCCCAGGCTGGATGAAGACCGTTCCCCGCTGCGCACCCATGATCGTGAGGCTGTCCTTCGTGATGACGATCGATTCCGAGTAGGTCTGGGCGTAGATGTACACCGTCTCGTTCGCCGACGACCGGTTGATCGCCCGGTAGATCGTCTTGAAGGGCTTCGTTTCGGAGCCCGTGCCCGAGCCGTCGTTGCCCGTATCCTTCGAGACGTACCAGATCGGGCCGGCATAGGCTGGCGTGCAGGCGGCGATCGAGTCGGAGTAGAAGGACTGGTTCACGAACGGGTTCTTCGTGTCGAAGCAGGTGACGCGGTAGTAGTGGCCCGTCTCCATGATGAAGGCGGTGTCCACCCAGAGCGGCGCGGACGCAAGCGTCGTCGTCTCGTGCACGAGCCGCCAATACGACGTGTCGCGCCTGAGGCTCTTGTAGACGCGGTAGCCCATCGAGTCGTTCGCGAACCCCGGGCCTTCCTCGCGGAGCTGAACGGCCTTCCACGAGACGACGACGCCGCCCGCGAGGCCCGAGTACACCGCCGCAACTGTGTCCGGGGCCTTTGGCGCGATCGTGTCGGGGCTGGTCCAGGAGATGATCCTGCCGCTGGTGTCGCGAGTATAGGTGAAGTTCGTGTCCACCTCGCCGAGACGGAAGGGCTGCCAGCCGGAAAGAACGACCGAGGCGGCGTTGCCGGCAAGTCCGCGACGGATGGCGGCCGAGTCGGTCGTCCCGAACCAGTTGCGCCATAGTCCCTGGCTGACCACCGACGTAGCATAATAGACCAGCGAATCCGGATTCGAGGCGCCGCCTGAGATGTTGTTCTTGAATGCGTAACGCCCGTCTCCGTTGACGTAGCTCAGCGCGTAGCCCCTGTTGTTCTGAATCCGGTTCTGATAGATGAGGGTCGGAGTCGTGGCGGCGCCCGCGAAATACATGCCGCCCCATCCGTTCGAGTCCACGAGGTTGTTGAAAACGTGGTTGGCTGATCCGCCGTCCTCGTAATAGCCGTAATACAAACCGTTGAAGAACGTATTGCCAAAGACACGGCAATTGGACGAAGTCACGAGCCAGAAAGCCCCGGCAGCCCGGGTGCAGGCATTGAAGGCTATGGTGCAATAGTTGCTGTTCTGAAATTGAATGCCGTCGCTCGCGGCGACGACCGCATTCGACTCGAGGGAGATGTGATTCGAGCCGGAGACTTTGATTCCGCAACTCGTGGTCTCGATCCGGTTCTCTCGAACGACGTTGTAATGATTACCGATCGCTATGGAGATCCCGTAGCTACCGGTGCGACGCAACCAATTGTTCCTGATGAGGCAATATTGCGCGCCGGCGTTGTCGGAGAAGAAGATGGCGTGGCCGTACCCTCCCACCGAGTCGACGAGATTCCGACTGATCAGCCACGAATCGCCGCCCTCGTTGCGGATGCCCACCGAGTCCGTGATGCGGGTGATCGTGTTCGAGTCGATGACGCCATTGTGGGCGTTCGACCAGATATTGATGCCGTTTCGGCAGGAGTCGATGACGTTGTTATAGAAAACGTTCGCGTTATTGAGGATGAATGTCACGGCGAAGGAACCGCGGACGCCATTGTTCTCGAAGCGGTTCCCGGAGATGAAGTTCGTGTCCGAGTTGTTCGTGAAGAGCGCGACCTGGGTCGTCGCGGGATTGTCGCGGAGGACGTTGTTCACCACGGTGCAACGCCGCGTCGTGAGGGCGTAGAACGGGAAATACCTGTTCCTCGTGATGAGGTTCGAATCGATGAGGCAGTTGCTGGAACCGTCGAGCGTGATGCCGCGGCCCGAGGATCCGGAGGCTGAATCGATCCAGTTGTCGTAGATGACGTTGGAGTCGGATCCGCTGGAGAGGCTGATTCCGTTGGCCGCGCCCGAGGCCGTGAGCGAACATCCCTCGATCCGCGAGAGGTCCACGTTCGAGAAGCTGATGAGGTTGCCGCCCGGGGCGCTGATTGCGAGGTCGCGGATGATCAGGTTGCGCCGGGTGGACGGGGTGACGACGGAACTGGCGGCGGGTTGGACTCGCACGCCCCAGCGCGTCGAGTCGTTACGCAGCGCTCCCTGGAGGGTCACGCTGTCGCGGGGGAAGGTCAGGAGGGATTCGGGGTAGGCCGTCGCACTCGTGTACACGAAGACCGTCTCGGTCGTGTAGAGCTTCCCGGCGAAGTTGAGCCCCCGCTGGATTCCCGCGAAGGGCAGCCTCTGTGATCCGTATCCGTAGGTCGTGTCCGAACCTGTGTCCCGGGAGACGTACCAGATCGGTCCGTTGTATGCGGGGATCGTATCCGCCACCGAATCCGACCAGAAGGCCTCGTTGAAGAGCCCCGATTTGTTGTCGATCGTCGTGACGCGGTAGAAGTAACGGGGGCCGTAGAGATGGTAGGCGATCGTGTCGTAGAACCGGAGGCCCGTGGTCTCTCCGAGGAGCTGCCACGAATTGGAGTCCGGGGTCAGGGCGCGGTACACGCGGTAGCGCAGGAAGTCCGACGCGGCCGAGCCGATTTCCTCGTTCACGGTCACCGGTTTCCACGCGATCAGGACGGTGTCGACGCCCGCGATCTGAACGGCCACCGTGTCCGGCGCCTTGGGCGCGATCGTGTCCGCGCCGATGGTCGTGTCCACCTCGCCGAGGCGGAAGGGCGTGTAGACAACGCGCGAATCGCGGGAACCCACGATCCCACGCCGGATCACGACGGAATCCCGGGTGCCCCACCAATTGCGCCGGAAATCGAGTGTCGTATCCATCTGATTGTAAACCAAGGAATCCGGATTGGATCCGGCACTGACATTGTTCTTGACGATGCTGTCGGTACCGACCGCGGAGAAGACGTAGAACGCGTAACCGCCGTTGCCCGCAACACGATTCGAATAGACACGGTTCATACGGGTCGAGAAGAACCAGAAGCCGTCCGATCCGTTCGATGTGATCAGATTGTTGTAAATATTGTTGAACTGCCCGTCCTGAAGGACGATCCCGCGGCCGGCGCCCCCGGTCACCGTATTTCCGTACACGCGGTTGGTATCTCCGCCGAAGAAGAAGAGACCATACGTAGTGCACTGGCCGATGTAGCAGGAACGAATCTCGTTGGAATCGCCCCAGACCGTGACTCCCTCGCTGCTGAGCCGGAAATCGCAGGAATCGACGACAAGGCTTCTCGCCGTCTGCTGGATGTACATGGCACGGTTGGAGCAATTCTTGACCAGGTTGTTGAAAAACCGGCTGCCGTAGGCGCCCGTGACGTTGATGCCGTTGACAGCCGGGCCGAGGAAGCGGTTGCCGCTAACCCAGCAGGAATCCGCGCCGATCATGTAGATACCCGTGTTCCGGATATTCTGCCCCTGAACGTTGAGAATCGCCACGGAATCACCGAAAACGGTGATCCCGGTCACGACCGAGTCGAACGTGCATCCATCGATGGTATTCCGATCCGAATTCACGCCGAGATATATGCCGGTGCATCCCACGTTCGTGCAGGTGACGTTCGTGATCAGCATGTTGACCGACGTGGTGCAGGTGATGCCGTTGCCGGAAGGCGACGAGACTGCGATGTTGTTGATCCGAACGCCGATGCGCCCCGTGCATGTCAGCGCGCTCTTCGCGGCCCGGGCCAATACCGTCGTTCTCGTCCCCTGCCCATACACGGTCACCGAGTCCGACCGGACGACGGCGCTCTCGTTGTCGAAGACACCTTCGTAAAGGTAGACCGTGTCTCCGGTCGTCGCCATGGTGCAGCCCTTCGTCACCGTTCGGAACGGGGAGAGAGACGATCCCGTGCCGGTATCGTCCGAGCCGGTGTCTTTCGAGACGTACCACGTCGGCCCGAGGTAGCTGCCGCCGGTCGTGGAGGCCACAAACATCGGATCGAAGCCCGCCTGCACGATGTAGGAAGCCGAGGATGCCGTGTCGACGATGGCCTGGCCCGTCAGCGCGGATTGAAGGATGTAGTTGGCCGATTGGCCCGTGTCCGCGCCTGAGACCTGGACGTTGACATCGACGGCCGCGGTCCCGCCGTCGTAGCTGCCGCCGCTCCACATTCCTCCGAACGGCGCCGCGACGGCCGGCACGCTCGGGAAGAGGAGGCCGGCGAGTAACGCGGGAAGCAGGAGCGCGTGACGGGCCGCCCCGCGCTTCCCCGATCCGCCGCAACCCGCGCGCATGTCCATCAGTACTTGATCACGTAGAACATCGTCGTATACGGCTTGAGGTTGTCATGGGCGGCCGAACCACTGGCCGGGGCGCTCCCCAGTCCCTGCACTCCGAACGTGAGATTGCCGTGATTGTGCAGCTGCGGATCCGGGCTTACCGTCGAGCGCGCCTGGTTGCCGGCGATCACCCACGAACTCGGCACCGTGATCCCGCCGGTCGTGCTGGCGGAGGCGGTGGGGCAATAGGCGACGTGCGTGTGATTTCCCGACGAGGTCGATGTTGCTCCCGGCACGTCGACGGAATGCGTGTGGGTCGGTATCGAGTCATTGGTCAAGGCGACCGATGTCTGCCCCCCGGTCTTGCCGAGCGTCGTGAAATACCCGCCGCCATCCATGCCCGCCGGAACGCGCGCCCTCAGGTCCGGCACCAGGAACGTACCGGCGCCGCCGCCATACGTGGTGCCGATCACCGAGAACAGGGCCGGGTATGACGCGGCGCTGTAGGAAGTGCCGTTACAGACGAGCCACCCGGCCGGCGGCACGGCGGCCGGCCACGCCATGATGACGCCCGGGGGCACCAGGGACCCTCCCGGCGCCGAGATGAGGCGGAAGGAGGTCGCGTTCACGGTGTCGCGAACCGTCATGCTCGAATCGACCCGCATCGAGCCGTTCACGACCACCTTTTCGAGGAGCGAACCGGTATTGAATCCGACCCGGTCCGTCGAGGCCTGCACGACGAAGGTCGGCGAGTCGGAACTGAAGGAGCCGCGCGCCACCGCCCCCGAGACCATGCCCGTGGCCGTGTCCGCCACCATCGCGAAGGCCTGCGAGGCGAGCCGGACGCGCGGAAGCATCTCCGCGTCCGCGCCAACCGTGACACCGACCCAATACGGCTGGTCGAAGGGCAGCGTGACCGGTCCGAGTTCAACGTTGTACACGCCCTCGTAGGCGTTCACGGCCGCGGGCCCCTGCGCCCAGAGCGAAACGCCTCCGGTCGCCGTGCTGTAGATCGCGAAGGTCATGTTGAAGGTGCCGGTCTGCGCCGCGCCGGCCGAATTCAGGAGTCGCCCCTGGAACGAGACCATCCGCTGCGGAAGAGCGGCGGAGGCGGGAACGGCGGCGACGAGGGCCAGCACGACCAGCAGGGCGGCCGCCACGCCGGCTAAGGCGCGGAGGATGACGGGTCTCCTCATCTCAGTACTTGATGACATAATTCACCGTCAAGTAGGGCATGACGTTCATGTGAGCCCCGCCCGTGCCGCCCCCGTTCGCGCTCGACGTCACGGGCGCCGGGTCCACCGTGTGCGTGTGCGCGCCCGTGGTGTTCATGGAGCCGACACCGCTGGCTGAGCCTCCGTAGGCCGGATCGATGTACGCCGCGGCGCCCGTGTTCTTGGTCCACCTCAATCCGAACCAGGTCTGGTGCGTGTGCGCGCCGTCGTTGGGCAGGTTGACCAGGAACGAGTTGATCGCGTGCGAGTGATAGGCCACTTCGTCGCCGCTCAGCGACACGGACGTGACGCCACCCGTCTTGCCGATCGCGTTGAACTCGGACAACGTCGCGGTGTAGCCCATGGGCACGCGGCCCTGCAGGTTCGGCACGTTGAAGGTCGTGGCACCGTCGCCATTGCCGTAGATCGTGCCGATGGCCGCGAAGAGCGCCGCATAGGTCGTTCTCGATACGGCCTGGCCGTTGCAGAGGAGATAACCGCCGGGAACCGAGGAGCCCGCGAAGGGATAGAGCGAACCCGGGGGATAGATCGCCCCCCCGTTCTCGTAGAACGCCGTCGCCGAGATCGTATCCTCCACGAGGAGCGTGTCCTGTATGTTGCAAGTCCCGGCCACGTGCAGCGTGTCCGTCGGGCTTGCCGTCCCGATGCCGACCCGGTTCAGGGCCGTGTCCACCACGAAGAGCGGCGGCCTGGCCCGGAAGCGCCCGGTGATATTGAGCGGGTCGGAGAAGACCGCCCCCGAATCGACGGCGAGAGCGTAGGGTACCGTCGTGAGCCGGACGAACGGCGTCATCTCAGTGCCGCCCTGCACCTGGAAGCTGACCCAGTAGGGTCGGTCGAAAGGCAGGGCCAGCGGCGTCACCTTGCCGAGGTCCACGCTGAAGATGCCCTGGTTCACGGGAAGCGTCTGCGCCTCGGTCCACAAGGGCGTCGTGGTTGCTCCCGGTGAACGGTAGATGCGGAAGGTGAGGTTCTGCGACCCGTTGACGGGGGACCCGTTCACGTCCACGAGGCGACCTTGGAAGGGCAGGAAGTTCGGAACGGCGGAGACGGGCAGGGAAATCGCCCAGGAACCGCACAACAGGGCGGCGACGAGCCACAGGCGCGAAGCGAGAACCGTCGTCACCTTCACCCGCCGCATCATCTCCTCCTTCATCATTGGCACTTGATGATGTAGAGAACGGTCAGGTACGGCTGGAGGTTGTTGTGTGGAGTACCCCCTCCGTACACGGTCGAGGCCGGGAACGTCACCGAGTGCCCATGGGTGCCGGACGAATTGGAGTTCATCGCCACCTGGTTGAACCCGAGGTCGAGAACCTTGTAGTCGGCCGCGGAACCATCGGTCATGGAGTTCTGGTAGTTGACCGTCGTCAGGTGCGTGTGGTCGCCCATCCACGCCGGCGCCGTCACCGGAGGCGTGAAGGTGTGATTGTGGTTGCCGAAATTAACCGGCATCTCGGTCGCAGTCAGGCCCACCGCCCTCAACCCGCCCTGCTCGCCGGTCACGTCGCACCAGGTCGACGTGGACTTGCCGACGGGAATGCGCCCCGACAGGCTCGGCAGATTGAAGGTGGTCACTCCGTCACCCGTGCCGTAGGTCGTGCCGATGAGCGCGAAGAGCACGGGATAAGCGGCCCGCGAGACCGCGGAACCGTCGCAGACGCGATATCCGCTCGGCGCCGAGGTGCCGCCGGCCCACATCAAGATCTGCCCCACCGGTGCCAGGCGCACGCCGCTCTCGATCATGGGTCCGCCGGATGTCATGGTCCCCTGGACGAGCAAGGTGTCACGGACCGTCACCTTGCCCATGATCGTCAGGCTCTCCGTCGGCGACGCCGTCCCGATGCCGACGAATTGGCTGTCGGCGTTGATGACGAAGGTCGGCGCATCGGCCGCGAAGTTGCCTGCCGCATCGACGTCGTTCGTCGCCAGGTGCGACACCGTGTCCGCCACGAAGGCATACGGCGCCGTCCGCAGCTTGAACCGAGGCGTCATCTCCGCTCCACCCTCCACGGCGACGCCGAGCCAATACGGCCCGTCGAAGGGAAGGTTCAACGGCGTGACCGAGCCGAGCGACACCATGTAGAGCCCGTTCTGGATCTCGACGTTCTGGTTCTCGGTCCAGAGCGCCGATCCTCCGGCGGCGACGGAATAGATCTTGAAGACCATGGCGCGCGTGCCCGTGAAAGGTCTCTGCGTGGCCGATTCGAGGATGCGCCCCTGGAACGCCATGACGCGGGGCACGACCTCGGAACGGGAGGCGACTGCAAAGGCCAGCAGGAGGAGCGCACACGAACAAAGTGCCCGCGCCCCCACGCGGTATGGAGATTTGCAATCCATTTCGACGCGCAAAGTTTCCATCGGAATCTGCTTATCGACAAGATGGGTTGATTGAGGGGGGCGGGAGGGGGATCCCCCCCTCCTAACCTGAGCATATGAAGGGATACAAGTCACAACGAGCTAATACTTGAAAATGCCAAGCGTTTGGCATATGATGACTCAGGAGATCAGAATGAAGACGGGGTTCATGACGGCGAGGGAGATGGGACGCAAGGGCGGCAAGGCTCGAATGAAATCCCTCTCTTCAGCTCAACGCAGTGAACTTGCCCGTCGCGGCGCCGAGGCCCGTTGGGCCGCGAAGAATCAACGCTTGGCGCTGGCCCGGGAGGCGTTTCGCCGCTTTCATTCGCGGTGCTTCTGGTATGCAGATCCCAAGCTCGAGATCGCGACCGGCGATCTATCCTTCGTCGCGGACGGATTGAGAAAATACGGTGGCCGGGAAGAGTATCTCGTCGCGGCGGGATTCGACCCGCGCAACCCCGCCTCTTAGAAAGCCGGTCGAGACCATGCCCTTGACGACGAACCAGAAGCGGATCCTCTCGCTCCTCGCCGCCCATCGGAATCCGGATCGTTACGTGGCCGGCGGATCCGTGTTGCACAAGGGTGACGATTCGCCGCGCTTCTCGCGCGACATCGACTTCTTCCACGACATGGCGGAGGCGGTCTCGGACTCCGCCGAGAAAGATCTCCGGGTCTTACGGCAGAACGGATTCCGGGTTCGGACGATCCGGCAGTTACCGACCTTCTGGCAGGTCGAAGTCGCCGACGAGAACGAAACGACGATCCTGGATTGGGCCCATGACACCGCTTACCGCTTCTTTCCGACCGAGCAGGATCCGATCCTCGGGTATCGACTCCACCCCGCGGACGCCGCGGTCAACAAGGCCCTGGCCATGGCGGCGCGTTGCGAGCCCAGGGACTATCTCGACATGGTTTACCTGCACGAGACCTATCTCCCTCTCGGCGCCGTCTGCTGGGCCGCTTGCGAGAAGGATCCCGGCTACAATCCCGACTCCCTTCTATCGATGATGGACCGTCACGCTCGCTTGACGCCTGCCGACCTGCGCCAACTCGACACGGCCTCCCCGCTCGATCCTCGCCGCTTGAAAAAAACCTGGCAGTCCGCCGCCGAATCGGCCCGGTCTCTCTTCGCCATGCTCCCGCCCGACGACCTCGGTTGCCTGTATCTGCGCGATGGAGTTCCCGTCATGCCTTCGGGACCGGACGACCTCCTTTCCCTCGTCCGCCATCGCGGATCCATCCGAGGCGCCTGGCCGGCCGTGAGGTAGGGGCAGAGAGAAAGAAGCGATCTCTCCGATTCCGTTCTGGTAAGATGACCTCATGCCGGCTCTTCGACTCATCGCGTTCCTGGTCCTGGCCTTCGCCGCCCCGGTCGCGGCCCAGGTTTCCTCCTTCGCGGTCGTCAATGCCGAGACGCCGGGCATGGCCGTCGTTCCGGAGAGCCACCTCGTCTCCGGCCGGTTCACCGCTTTCGTCTACGTCTCGATCAGGAGCGACGCCTGTCGCCAGACGGTCAACGAACTGCGCTCCATCGCCGACGTCCAGCCGCTCCTCGCGGTCCGGCTCATCGACATCGACCGCCCCGAGGCCGAGGAGATCGACTGGCAATCGCCCGCAGCGCGCTCCGCCGGCCTGACACGCCTCCCTCTCCTCCTTCTCTACGACACGCGCGGCCGGGGACTTCCCCTCCCGGGCGGCCTGCGCGGCGTGCGCCGGGCCCTCGGTCTCCCCCTTCCCCCTCCGCTCCCCGCCGTTTCTCTTCTCGCCGACACCTCGATCACGGCTCGAGGCTATCTCGACGTCATCGCACTCGATCCTTCCGCAGCCTTCTGGAGCCCCGACGCGCTTCGGCGCCGGCTCTTCGCCGGACTTCCCGTGGATTCGATCGAGGTCCGGGTCACGACGCGCGGCGGCCGCCGCCGATCTCTCAGGGTGGATCTCGGCGGAGACAGCCGGGCCGAGTTGAAGGTCGTCCAGTCCTACGACCGCGCCGGGCGACTCGTCTCGGAGACCCTCGACAGGGAGAACGACGGCGAGGCGGACCTCGTGCGGGAGATCCGCTACGCGCGGGGGCGGGTCACGGGCTTCCGCTGGCAAAACGGCGCCGATCGACTCGCCTCCGAGATCTTCTACCGCCGCGACGCTCGCGGGGGTCTCATGGCCATCGAGGAGGATCTAGACGGGGATCGCCGCCCGGAGATCTCTCTCGCCGCGCGCGAGAGCCGGACTCGTTTCGGCACGTCGCTCCTTCTCCGACTCGACCAGGACAGCGACAGTCGAATCGAGCAGACCGCGTCCTGGAGCGTGAAGCCCGGCGCGTTTGTGCGAACGCTCGAGGAGGACGCGAACGAGGACGGGCGGATCGACGGCCGACTCACCGAGACGGGCGTGCGCCTCGGCCACGCGACCGTGAGCCGCTGGGAGCGGTTCATCGAGAGCCGGGTCGTCTTCGCGAGCGAGGCGAAGTTCGGAGCCGACGGGCTCGTCGATCGCGTCCGGCGCGACCGCGACGGCGACGGCTCCTATGATTTCAGCGGTCGCTATCACGGCGACTACACCGGACGGCGCTTCATCACTTTGGATTCCGGCGTCGCACCCGTCGCGATTCTCGCGAGCGGCGCCGTGCGCGTCATCGACGCGCCCCCGCCGACGCTCCTCGCCGGCGAACCCGCCGAGTTCCTCCTGGACCTCGACCTGCCGGGCGCCGATTCGGTGATGGTCTGGATCGTCGAGGATACGGTTCAGGCGACGGCGACGGCCTCTGCCCGCGCCCCGTCCGGCCCGCTTCCGCCCGTCGCCCGCGGCGTCCTCCGGTGGGTGAGCGTTGACGAACCGGGTGTCGTCAACTTCTGGAGAGTCGTCATCCGATCTCCTGACGGTTCCTCGGAATCGACTTACTACTTCACGCATCCCGTGGAGTGGCGCCGGCCTTGAGCGGAGACTCATGGACGGCGGGGTCACTCCACCGGCCTACGACTTCTCCAGAACCTCGCGCTTCAACCGCTCCGCCGCGGTCTCCATCTGCCGGGCCGCGTCGACCATGAGCGCCTCGATGCGTCTCCGCTTCCGGCCCTCTTCCAGGTGGTGGGTGATACGCGCCAGGAGTTCCTTCGCACGACAGGGCTTGGTCATGTAATCCGCGCCACCGGCGGCGAAGGCCTCGCCGGCTGTCTGCTCCCCGGTTCGCGCCGTCAGGAAGATGACCGGGACGGCGTCGTACCCCTCGAGGCCGCGCGCCCGCTTCAGCACCTCGAATCCGTCCATGCCCGGCATGGCGATGTCGAGGATGACCAGGTCGTAGAGGTTTCTCTGCATGAGTCGAAGCGCGGCCTCGCCGCCGTCGGCGAAGCAGGCTTCGAAGCCCGCCTTCTCCAAGGCTCCCACGATGAGGGAGAGGCTGTCGAGCTCGTCGTCGACGATGAGGATCCGGGCCGAGGCCGGACCGTCGGTCGGTGGGAATTGGGACGCCATGCCGCCGTGATTCTGACCGGCGACGCGCATTCGGCAAGACGGGTTCATGGGGGAGGACGCGGGGGGGAAGCCCCCCTATCCCCCGGTCACTTCAGGTCCGAAAGGTATTCAAAGAGATCTTCGTCGCGGGATTCCAGCCCCAGCTTCTTCCGGATGTTCCCGCGATGCCACTTGACCGTCTCGACGGATATGTCCAGCGCACGAGCGACGTCCTTGCTCTCCAGCCCCGACCGGATCAGCGAGCAGATCTCGAACTCCTGGGGCGAAAGCCGCGCCTTCAGCTCCTTCAGGCGGTCGGCGAAGGGCTGGAAGATCTCGTCGAGCTGTTTCAACAGAACCTCCACGTGCTCGCGCCGGGGCGAATCCCCGGACGCCCGCAGCCGGTCGGCGACGGGGCGGACCAAGGCATCCAGGCTCTCGGAGATCCCCCGCCGCAAGAGCCTCTTTTCCTCCTCGAGATGAGAGAGAACCTCCGCGAGGGCGATGTTCTTCCGTTCCAGGGCCGTCTCGGCCTTCCGACGGGCGGCGACCTCGTCCTCCAGCGTCTTCACCGTCGCGCGGAGTTCCTCCGTCCGCCGGGCCACGAGTTCGCCCAGGTGACGGCGATGCCGGCGGATCTCGAGGTGGAGCTTCACGCGCGCCAGGACCTCCTCGCTGCAGAAGGGCTTCGTGATGTAGTCGGAGCCACCGGAGGAGAAAGCGGAGACGACATGCTCGACGCCCACGAGGCCGGTCAGGAATATGGCGCAGATATCCGGCCCCTTCCGCTCGCGGATTCGTCCGAGCAGTTCGAACCCGTCCATGCCGGGCATCTGGACATCGAGGAGGAAGAGGTCGTAGTCGTTCTTCTTGACGAGTTTCAAGGCCTCGGCACCGCTCTCGGCGAAGAAGATGTCGAACCCTTCCTTCCCGAGCACCCGGGCCAGCAGTTCCAGCGACGAGGTTTCGTCGTCCACGATCAGAATGCGTTCCGCCTCAGCCATGACCGATCACTTCCTCCAGGTTCGCCATGACGCGGCGAAGCCCGGCCACGTCATACACCTCGGCCTTCTCCGCGAGCTCATCCCCCGTCTTCTCGACCGACACGAGTCCCGAGGTCTTCCCGGACTCCTCCAGGAGTCTCCCCAGGGCCGCCATCTGCCTGACGCCGCCCGAGTCCGCGGCCGCGCGGAGCGCACGTTCCACCGCCACGCGAGCGTCCGGAGGCAGGAGTCGCCATTCCCGCGCGAGCTCGTCGTCGCCCGTGAGCGCCACGGGGGAGTCCTGACCGAGAACGCGAAGGAGCCGCGCCATCAGCTCGTGGTATCCGAATGGCTTCTTGAGGAGACCGTCGAACCCGGCCTCCTCGACCCTCCTCTCGTCCTCGGGCAATACCGATGCGGTCACGGCGACGACGGGGGGCTTCCGTTCTCCCGCCGTGGCACGCAACCTCCTCAACACCTCGTACCCGTCGATGCCCGGCAGACGCAGGTCCAGGAGGATGACGTCGGGCCGGACCTCGGGTAACACCTGGAGCGCTTCCTCGCCCGTGAAGGCCTCGAAGAGTTCCAAGCCCGTTCCGGAGAGAAGTTCCTTCAGGTAGATCCTGTTCTCCTCGACGTCGTCGACGAGGAGGCACCGACCGGTGAGGCGCGGAGCCCCGGAAACCGCCGCATCCGGCCGCGAGGAGGGGGCGGCATCGAGCACGCGGACACCGGGGAAGGTCACGGTGAAGGTGCTTCCCTCGTCCAGCCGGCTCGTCACGGCGATCGACCCTCCCATCAGCCCGGTCAGCTGGCGGGCGATGGCCAGTCCCAGGCCCGCTCCCGTCTTTCCGTCCCGCCGGGCCTGGTAGAAAAGCTCGAAGATGCGTTCCCGGTCCTCGGGCGCGATGCCCCGTCCGGTGTCCGCAACGCGGACGGTCAAGTCGATCTCGTCACTCCCGCCGCCGGCGCGGCACTCCACTTCGACCGCGATGCTTCCCTTCGAGGTGAACTTGACGGCGTTCCCGACAAGGTTCGTGAGCACCTGCCGCAGGCGCTTGCCGTCGAACTCGACGTGGGACGGCAGATCCTCGGGCAGGCGTTCCCGGTAGGAGAGTCCCCGGACCATGATCTCGTCCGCGAAGGCGCGACCCACGGAGGAAACGAGCCGGCGGATATCCACGGCCTCACGCCGGACCTCGATCGTGCCCGCCTCGATGCGCGAGATGTCGAGGAGGTCATTGATGAGACCGAGGAGGTCGGCGCCAGCGTTGTGTATCAGCTGGGCGTGCCGCTGGGTCTGCGCGTCGCCGCCGCGCCGCAGGAGGAGTTCGGAGAAACCCATGATCGAATTCAGGGGTGTCCTGAGCTCGTGGCTCATGTTGGCGAGGAAGATGCTCTTGGCGAAGCTCTCCTGTTCCGCACGCTCCTTGGCCCGGCGGTTCTCCTCCTCGGCCCGACGCTTCGCCGTGATGTCGTCGATGAATCCCTCGAAACCCTCGAGGCGCCCTCCCGGGCCGCGCACCGCGCGGAATCGGAAGTCGGCGAGAAAGGTCGAGCCGTCGAGCCGCCGGAACTCGATCTCCGCCACGACCTGGCCCTCCGTCTCAGCCGCCCTCCGCACCATCATCTCCCGCTCCGCCGGCCGCGCGTAGTAGTCGGCGACGCGCTCGACGCGCTCCACGACCTCGCGCGAAGAGGCATACCCGAAGAGCCTCGCCAGGGCCTCGTTGGCGTACTCGACCCGGCCTTGCGGCGTCGTGCGGAAGATCCCGAGCGAGGCGTTGTCAAAGAGGAGGCGGTAGCGCTTCTCGCTCTCCGACAGTTCCCTCGTGCGCATCTCCACTTCGTGCCGCAGGTTCGCCGTCAGCCCCATGAGCCGTCCCAGGATCCTCTCGAAGATGCCCGAGAAGACCGTAACGAGGACCGTGATGCAGATCACGTAACTGAGGAGAGGAATCGCGAGATTGGCGAAGTCCCTCGTGCCGACGAAGAAGAGGCTGACAGTGATGAACAGGACGCCCAGAACGCCGGAGACGACGACGTGGCGGCGATCCAGGAAGAGGGCCGATGTGACGAGCGCGTAGATGGAGAGGACCGAGAAGAAGGCCACGTTGATGATCAGGGGACGAAAGGCCGTGCCGACGGCCAGGGCCATCGCCTGAAGGATCCCGAGGACGGCCAGCGCGCCGTACATGGAGATGAGCACGCCGGCCCGCAAGCGATCGTGGAGTATGAATCCGAAGCCCACGATGAGGATGATGAGCGTCAGCCCGTTGGCCGCCGAGGCGAAGACCGGCATCCCCGGGCGGCCGAAGGTGTTGTAGAGGGATACCACGAGAAAGAAGAGCATCGTCGAGAAGACGGCCTTCTCGCGTTGCCTCCTGAGGAATCCCGGAACGTCGTCGGGATCCACTTCGAGGCGGGGCTCGAGAAAGGTAGCCCGCCAAAGGCGCCGGAAATTCCTGAGGATCGTTCGGAACATGCCACGGCGAGTATAGCGGAATGACGGGGGGAGTAGGAGCGAGGAGTTGCCATTTGCCTTTTTCCCCGTCCTTCCCTATCCTCCTCTCAAGACACCCCAGGAGGTTCCCCCATGGTCGATCTTTCCCTCAAGCGCGTGGCGATGTACCTGCAGGACAAGCACAGCCTGCAGGAAGGGCTCGAATACGTTCAGTACGCCGAGTCGAAGGGCTTCGAAGCCGTCTGGCAGGCCGAGTCGCGGCTGGTGCGCGACGCGATCGTCCCGATGGCCGCCTTCGCCGCGGTGACGAAGAAGCTGAAGGTCGGCTCCGGGGTCCTGAACAACTGGACCCGCAATATCGGGCTCCTCGCCTCCACCTTCCTCACCCTCGACGACCTCGCCCCGAACCGCGCCATCTGCGGCATCGGCGCCTGGTGGGATCCGCTGGCGAAGAACGTCGGCGTGGACCGGTCGCACCCGGTCGAGGCGATGAAGGAGACCTGCATCCTCCTGAGGAAGCTCCTCAACCTCGAGCGCGTGACCTACGACGGCCGCTGGCACAAGCTGAACAACGTCGAATTGGACGTCGTCCACGGCCGGCGCGAGAAGCGCAACGTCCCGATCATGATCGGGGCGACGGGCGACAAGATGATGGAGCTGACCGGCGAGATCGCCGACGGCTGCGTCATGAACTACTGCGTTCCGCCCGAGTACAACGACAAGGCGATGGAGCTCCTCGAGAAGGGCGCGAAGAAGGCCGGGCGCTCGGTCAACGATCTCGACCGGCCCCAGTTGATCGTCTGCTCGGTGGACAAGGACGAGAACAAGGCCCGCCACGCCGCCAAGTGGCTCCTGACCCAGTATCTCGCCCAGCAGCCCCACATCGCCAAGGCCTCCAACTGCCCCAAGGACGTGCTCGATAAGGTCCAGTCGATTCTCGGCTGGCCCTGCACGAAGGAGCAGGTCTCGGAGGCCATGAAGTTCGTGCCGGACGATCTCGTCGACCGCATCTCGGCCTCCGGCACGCCGGAGCAGGCGCGCGCGAAGGTCCTGGAGTACGTGAAGCGCGGCTGCACCTGCCCGATCCTCTACCCCATGGCCCCGGACGTGAAGCTGATGATCGACACCTTCGCGGTGAGCTGAGGTGTGGGTCCCCGAATCCGGTTCAACTAGCCACGTGAGGCACCAAGACACCGAGAGATCCGAGATACAGGGATCTCCATCATGGGACGCATGTGGGCGGTCGCAGCGATAACGGAAGCGATGTCGAACGTCTCTCCGAATCGTTGTAATCCAGGAGTGAATTTCTCCGTGTCCCTGTGTCTCGTGTGGTTCCCGGCATAGAAGACCAATCTGCCGTGACCCGACCCATCACCATCCTCGCCGGCGGCGTCGGCGGTTCCAAGCTCGTGGACGGCCTCGCGCGCGTCCACCCCCCCTCGTCTCTCACCGTCATCGGCAACACGGGCGACGACGTCGAGCGCCACGGGCTCTGGGTCTCCCCGGACATGGACATCGTCACCTACACGCTCGCGGGCCTCGTGAATCCCGAGACCGGTTGGGGCCTCCTCGACGATTCCTTCGAGGCGCTCGAGATGATGAGACGGCTGGGGGAGGAAGCGTGGTTCCGCCTGGGCGACACGGATCTCGGCGTCCACATCCTCCGCACGAAGTGGCGGCGCGAGGGAGTGCGGCCGACGGAGATCGCCCGGCGCATCGCGCGCGCGCTCGGCGTCGAGGTCGATATCATCCCCGCCACGGACGATATTGTGCAGACGCACGTCGATACGCCCGAGGGTCGGCTGAACTTCCAGGAATTCTTCGTGCGCGAACTCTGCCGCCCCGAGATCCGGGGCGTCTCCTACCGCGGGGCCGAATCGGCCCGCGCCACGCCTGAGGCGCTCGCGGCGATCCGCGAGGCGGAGCGGATCGTCATCGCCCCCTCCAACCCCATCGCCTCCATCGGGCCCATCCTGGCCGTGCCCGGCGTCCGCGAGGCCCTCGCCGCGACGAAGGCCCACCGCGTCGCCGTCTCCCCTCTCGTCGGCGGCCGTTCCCTGAAGGGCCCCTCGGACCGGATGATGCGGGCGGCCGGACTCGCCTCCGACGCCGGCGGCGTTGCCGCCTTCTACCGCGGGCTCATCGACATCCTCGTCATCGACGTCGAGGACTCCTCCCGGGTCGAGGAGATCCGCGCGCTCGGCATGGAGGCCGTCGTGGCGCAGACGGTGATGCGGTCGACGCCTGAGAGGGAGGCGCTGGCGCGAGCCTGTCTGGAGGCCTGAATTCTTCCGAAGAAATCCTTCGTCCCCTAGCAATCTCCCGCAACCGCGATCCATAATTTTACTTGGAATCCAGGGGAGGAAGCCGCCATGCGATACCGGTCGGTCCATTCGATCTCGACGGACGCCTACCGGGCCGGGGCCGAGGTCGCCGAGGCACTCCAATCCCTCTCGCCCGAGGTCGTCTTCCTCTTCTCCTCGGTTCACTACCTCGACGACACCACCGGTCTCGTGGCCGGAATCCGCGATGTCCTGGGCCCCGATGCGATCCTCTGCGGGGGCACGGGCGACGGCATCTACGAGACATCCCTCGTGGCCCACCAGGGCCTCGCCGCGCTCGGCGTCTCGTCGGGCGGAACCGTCCGCTGGGCAACCGGTTCCGGCGGGGGGATCGAGTCCGACACCGGCGCGGCCGTCGAGAAGGCCGTCGCCTCTCTCCGGTCATCCCTCGGGGCCGAGCCGGACCTCGTCTTCGTTCTCTCGGACGGAATCCGCACCGACGGCTGTCTCCTCGTGCAGGAGCTCCGTCGCCGCCTCCACGCCCCGTTCTTCGGGGGGCTGGCCGCGGACGACCGCCAGTTCGAGAGGTGCGGACTCTTCGCGGGGGACGCGGCCGTCGATGACACCCTGCTCCTCCTCGGCGCCGCGGGTCCCCTGCCCTTCCGGCTGAACGCCGCAAGCGGATGGCGGCCGATGGGCGAGTATGGCGTCGTGGAATCCTGCGAGAGGAACTCGATCCTCAGGATCGCGGGCCGGACGGCCCAGGAGTTCCTGACCGAACAGTACGGCAAGGCGTTGGGGGAGCTGGAACTCGGCATCGTGGCACTGGCGGAGTATTCCCCCGACGGGTCCGAGACCTTCAGCCTCCGCACCGCGTCCCGCATCCACGGTTCGAGCGGAGCTCTCACCTTCTTCGGTCACATCAAGGAGGGAACGCGGGTGCGGGCCTGCCATGCGAGCCTTGAAAACGTCGTCGATGGAGTGAAACAATCGCTTTCCGGAATCTCCGCGGGCGATTTCCGGGCGGGGGCCGCCCTGCTCGTCAGCTGCGCCGGTCGAAAATGGATCCTGCCGGAACAGGGGCATGAGGAAGTGAAACTCGTCCTGGACGCCTTCGGGTCGGATCTGCCGCTGGCGGGATTCCCCTCGTTCGGCGAGATCGGTCCTTACCGCCATAAGAGCGGGGTCCTCTCGGAACCGTTCTTCCATAACGTGACCTTCGTCACCTGCCTGCTCGGTGAATAATCCTCCTCCTCTTCTCATCTCGCTCGTCAACCCGCCGCCTGCGCGATTCGTCTACATGCCCCTGCCCCAGCGCAGCATCCTGCGCCGGCGCGTTTTCGCGCTCTATGCCGACGCCCCGGACGACGCGACCGCCCTTCTCGGACCGATGGCATCCCACGCGGCCGGGATCATCGTCGTCCGGGGCCCCGAACCGGACTGGAAGCCCCTGTCGACATGGCTCTTCCTCCTGGTCGACGCGGGAACCGACCCCGGGTGGCTCCACACCCGGGTCGCACCCCTGCTGTCGCTATTGGAGATCGCCCACCGCGAATCCGACCGCGCCCGCCAGCGCGGGTACGACGCCGCGCGCGCCCTGGAGGATCGCCGCCTGTTGACTCACGAGTACACGCTCTTTCGGGAAAGCCTCCTGAAGGAGATCGCGCAGAGGCGCGAGGCCGAGGCGGAAAGCCAGAGCTTCGCGCGAGACCTGGCGGACGCCAACCGCGCCCTGAGGGAGGCCGTCGAGCGCCTGAGGGAGACGGACCGCCGTAAGACCGACTTCCTGGCCGCGGTCTCCCACGAGTTGAGAACGCCGCTCGCGGTGACCCTGGGCGCCGTCGAAAGCCTTAGGAAAAGTGCGGGTGACGCGGCCTGCGAGAGCACGCGGCGCATGTCCGAGATCGCCGTCCGCAACATTCAGCGGCTGGACCGCCTCATCGGAAACCTGCTCGACATCGCCCGCATCGATATGCAGGCCTTCCGTCTGAACACGGTCTCGATCGATCTCCGCGAGCCGGTGAAAGCGACGCTCGACAACGCGCGCATCCTCGCGGACCGGAGAGGACTGCGGATCGAGGCGCATCTTCCCGGCTTCCCGATTCCGGCGAAGGTCGATCCCGACCGCATCATCCAGGTCGTATCGAACCTCGTGGACAATTCCCTCCGGTACGCGCGCAGCCGGATCCACACCGCGCTTTCGAACGGGTGCGATTCGATCGAGCTTCGCGTCGCCGACGACGGTCCCGGAATCCCTCTCGATGAGCACCCCAAGCTCTTCCAGAGATTCACACCGATCGTGGCTACTCACGAGAAGGGACACATCGGCCTCGGCCTCTTCATCGTGAAGACCATCGTCGAGGCCCACGGCGGATCCGTGAGGGCGGAGAACTCGGTGGAGAAGGATTTCACGACGTCCTTCATCGTCAGCCTGCCCCGGTCCGAGGGCTGAAGCGGGCCCTTTCCTCACCTTGATCCCCGGAAGTTGATTTGCCACCGAGGCGCGGAGACACAGAGGAATTCCTTTTAATCCACCTTCAGGCGTAGTACAAGAAGTTTCGGACTTTCACCCACCGGGTGAAAGTGGACTTCCGAAGACAACGAGGACTTGACATGGCAAAGAACCCCAACCGGCTTCCCTTCGAACTCGACCCCGAACTCGATGATTCCCTCTTCACCGCGCATGCTGGACTGCCGCTAGTCGTGTAGATTTTCCGTGCCTCCGGCGGCGCGACCGGGACAGACCGGCTGCTCAAGCACAAGAGGAAGTTCCTCGGACTCACTCCGTCTGAGATGCTCGAGTCCGTCTTCTGCCTCTGGACCTCGGGAGGCGAACAATGCGAGGACTTCGACATGTCGGAAGTGCCGCGGGCGCCACGGATGGCGCGGAGCCGCTAGCTTCCGGACCGATCGGGCGCTCGTTGAACTCATCGGACATGAACTTCCCGCCCCGCAGACGGTCCGTGACTTCTTCGAACCGTTTCACTCCAAGGACCAGGACGAGGAGATTCTCTGGTCGGGTGAGAAGAGCTTCTCGGCGGTGACGAATCGAAAGGGCGACGGATTGGAGATCATCCAGTGGCGCCGTCTGAAGGCCGGGACGATCGAGCATGTTCATCACGTGGTGGTGAACGAACTGGCGGGCGGTTGGATCCGGAGCAAGTGGGTTGGCGCCAAGGCCGGATGGTTCCGCGCGAACACGATTCTCTACAATCCGTTCTCTGCGCTGAAGCGGTTGACGCTGCCCGAAGAGTTCGCGACCGCCCGTCCGAAGCGACTGCGTTTCGTGTTGTTCAACGTGGTGGGGCGGGTCGTGAGCCATGCCCGTGAACTGCTCATGAAGATGACGCGAGAATTCCGCCGGATACTTTTCGATCGGTCCCGACTCAGGATTCACCTTCACCCGGCAAACTGAACTCATCCGAGCCCGCATCATGACAAACCTGTCGGGAAAAGTGCGTCCGGTGGCGGAGTTTTCGATCACTCCGACCGGCTTGAGGCGCCCGCGGGAGCCAGGGATGGCGGAGCGGGCGCCGACCCTCGGAGGCCCGCAGGGATGCGGGCCGAGAATGAGGTCGGGGTGATCGAAAATCTCCGCTCAGTCAACCCTTCTCCGGGGATTCAGGCCTCACGCGCGGTTTGACTTCTCCGCGCATCCTTGCCAGAATGCCGCCATGGCGTCGCCCGTTCTTCCCTCCACCGTCATCGTCGTCCCCTTCAAGGATCCCACGACCTCCAAGCAGCGCCTTTCCGAGTTCCTGACGCCCGCGCAGAGGGAGGAACTGGCCCGCGAGCTCTTCCGCGAAACGCTCGCGACGCTCGTCGGGCTCCCCTCGCGGCCCGCGGTGCTCGTCGTGACGAACTCCCCGGAGGTGGCGGATTTCGCGCGCGGGCAGGGCGCCGAGGCCCTGGTCGAGACCGAGTCGCGCGGCGAGACGGCCGCGGTCAACGACGCGACGCGCTGGTCGATCGAGCGCGGCTACGATCGGCAGATCGTCATCCCGGGCGACATGGCGCGTCTCGACACGGCCGAAGTCGAACGGCTCCTCGCGACCGTCATCGCCGCCCCCTCCGTCGTCCTCTGCCCGGCCGTCAACGACGACGGCACCAACGCCATCATGACCGCTCCGCCCGATGCCGTTCCCTTCCGCTTCGGCAAGGCCTCCTTCCCCGAGTATCTCCTGCGCGCGGCGGAGCGCGGCGTGTCGGCGCGCGTCCTCCGGCTCGAGAGCTTCGTCCTCGACATCGACACCCCCGAGGATCTCTCCCGGTTCCTCGCGGACGACCCCGGCACGCCGGTCGCCCTCCTGCTCCGCTCGTGGCGGCTCCCGGAGAAGACCGCGGTCCGTTGAACGCCGAGCCGAGCGCCATCCGGATCCTGCCCCTGGAAGGACTGCCGGAGGTCGCGGCGGGCGCCGATCTCGTCCCCCTTCTCCTCCGATCCCTCGAACTCTCCGGGATCGCGCTCGAGCCGGGCGACGTCCTCGTCCTCTGCCAGAAGATCGTCTCGAAATCCGAGGGCCGGATCGTTGCGCGCGACGCCGTTGAGGTCACGGAGAAGGCGCGCGCCCTGGCCGAGAGGCTGGGCAAGGACCCGGTGAAGGTCGCGGTCATCCTGTCGGAGTCCCGGCGCGTCGTGCGCGCGGAATGGCCCGTGGGCAAGCCCGAGGGCGTCCTGATCTGCGAACACCGGCAGGGCTTCGTCTGCGCCAACGCGGGCGTCGATGAGTCGAACGCCGGCGGCCGGGACCTCTTCGTGCTCCTACCCGAGGATGCCGACGCGAGCGCGGAGCGGATCCGCGCGGACCTCGCTCGCGCGGCCGGCGTGGCGCCCGGCATCGTGATCACCGACTCCTTCGGCCGTCCCTGGCGGCTGGGGATCGTCAACGTGGCGATCGGCGCGGCGGGACTCCCGGTCCTCGTGGACGTGCGGGGTTGCGAGGACCCCGACGGTCGCAAGCTCAACGCAAGCGTCCTGGCGGTGGCTGACGAGGTCGCGGCGGCGGCGGGCCTCGTCATGGGAAAACTCGAGCGCGTCCCGGCGGCGCTCGTCAGGGGAATGAGGCAGAACGGGCGCCCGGGATGCGCCCGCGATATGATTCGAGCGGAAAAGGAGGATGTCTTCCGATGAAGATTGCGATGATTGGCGGCACGGGTCCCCAGGGCATGGGGCTGGCCTTGCGCTGGGCGCGGGCCGGCGTCGAGGTGGTGATCGGATCGCGCGACGCGGAGCGCGGAAAGGCGAAGGCGGCGGAGCTCCAGCCTCGCCTGGCCCCGGGCAGCGCCGCGATCACGGGCGCCTCGAACGTCGAGGCGGCGCGGCAGGCCGACGAGTTCGTCGTCCTGACCGTTCCCTTCTCGGCGCACAAGTCGACGATCGAGGCGATCCGCGGCGAGTTGAAGAACAAGATCCTCGTCGACGTCGCCGTTCCCCTGGCGGAGACCGATCCGAAACGCATGGCGATGCCCCACGAGGGATCGGCCGTCGAGCAGGCCCAGGCGATCCTCGGCGAGGGAGCCAGGGTCGTCGGCGCCCTGCACAACGTATCGGCGCACGTTCTCGACCACATCGACATGAAGGTGAATTGCGACGTGCTCGTCTGCGGCAACGACAAGGCCGCCAAGGACCGCGTGATCGAGCTTTGCGAACTGCTCGGGGTCAAGGCCTTCAACGCGGGGCTCGCCGACAGCGCGCGCTGCATCGAGGCGATCACCTCGATCCTCATCCGACTGAACATCGCGAAGGCCTACCCCTTCAAGCACGCCGGCATCCGGATCTGGCCGGAGGAGTAGGTCCGAGCCAGATCACGTTCGGCAACCACAGAGACACCCGCCCACCGGAACGCGGCGGGCTTGAGGCACGGAGAGGGTCGGTCCAGGATGGATTCCTTTCTGGAATCCCTCGCGTTTCTCCGCGGCTCAGCGTCTCCGTGGTATGCCCCCCGGGGATCAAGGTCTCGCCTAGAGTGTTGACAGAACCCGCGCACAGAGTACTATTTTCGGGTCGGTTTCACGCATCCGCCGAGCACGCAAACAACCGAAAAACAGGAGCGGCCGAGTGCCGCCGAAGGAGAGTTTTCATGGCCCGCGAGTTCATCTTTTCGTCCGAATCGGTCACCGAGGGGCACCCGGACAAAGTCTGCGACCGCGTTTCCGACGGTGTCCTCGACGCCTGCCTCGCCGTGGACCCCCATTCCCGCGTGGCCTGCGAGACCTCCGCGACGACCGGATTGGTCCTCGTCATGGGCGAGATCACCACGAATGCAATGCTCGACGTGCAGGAGATCGCCCGCCAGGCCCTGCGAGAAATCGGCTACATCCACGAGGATTTCGGCATCAGCGCCGATTCCTGCTCGGTCATCTCCGCCATCCACAAGCAGTCGCCGGACATCTCCCAGGGCGTCACCGCCGGCCAGGGCCTCCACAAGGAGCAGGGCGCGGGCGACCAGGGCATGATGTTCGGCTATGCCTGCCGCGAGACGAAGCAGTTGATGCCCCTGCCGATCATGCTGGCCCACCGCCTCACCGAGCGCCTCGCCATCGTCAGGAAGAAGGGCATCCTTCCCTGGGTGCGCCCCGACGGCAAGAGCCAGGTCTCGGTCCGCTACGTGAACAACAAGCCGGTTTCCGTCGAGGCCGTGGTCATCTCGACCCAGCACGCCCCGGAGATCTCCCACGCGAAGATCCGCTCGGAGATCATCAAGAAGGTCATCACCCCGATCATTCCGAAGTCGATGATCTCGCGTCAGACGGCCATCCACGTGAACCCGACCGGCCGCTTCGTGGTCGGCGGACCGCACGGCGATTCCGGCCTCACCGGCCGCAAGATCATCGTGGACACCTACGGCGGGGCGGCCCCCCACGGCGGCGGCGCCTTCTCCGGCAAGGACCCGTCGAAGGTCGACCGCTCGGCCGCCTACGCGAGCCGCTGGGTCGCCAAGAACGTGGTGGCCGCGGGCCTCGCGGACCGCTGCCAGGTGCAGGTGGCCTACGCCATCGGAGTCGCCCGCCCCGTCTCGGTGATGATCGAGACCTTCGGCACCGCGCGCGTCGCGGAGCCCATGATCGAGAAGGCCGTGCACGAGGTCTTCGACCTCCGTCCCGCCGGCATCATCGACGGGCTGAAGCTGAAGCGGCCGATCTACCGCAAGACAGCCTCGTACGGCCACTTCGGCCGCGAGCTCCCGGAGTTCACATGGGAGAAGACGGACCGCGTGAAGGAACTCCAGAGGGCGGTCCGATAGCCAGCCGTCGCCTCAAGGCCCTCATCGCGGGACTCTCGTCCCTCTTCGGGGAGGAGGAGACACTGAGGATGCTCTCGGACACGCTGAAGGCGGAGGAGATCCGGCGGGCGGCGAAGGGCCACACGCTGGAGGAGATCGAGGCGGCGATCGCGGACGCGCGTGCCGCCGGGGCGGCGCGATGGGCCTGGGTGGCGAAGCGCCTGGAGGAGGGACCGGTCGGGTGAAGACGCGCAAGGAATCCACCGCCTCTCTTGCGCCCGCCGATTCGGACACCGGCGCGGGCGCGCGCCGCTCCATCGAGGCGGCGATCCGGAAGATCCGGGCGCAGACCGCGAATCCCGAGCCCGGCGAGGATACGCTCTACTGTGGGAAATGCTCCTACGGTTGGATCGTGGAGAACGGCCGTGCGCGGCGCTGTCCCTGCCTCGCGCGCCGCGGCGTCGGCTCGCGCCAGGACGCGATCGACGCCCTGTTGAGACGCCACCGGGCCGGCATCTCCCAGAAGCTCTCCCGCGTCACGGCCCACACCTTTCTCGTGCGCCCCGGGCACGAGCACATCAAGCCCGCGCTCGACAAGTACATCAAGGACCTCGAAGCCGGACAGAAACACGGTTGGTTCATCTTCGGGCCGCCCGGCGTCGGCAAATCCTTCGCCGCGGCCTACGTCGTGAACACCGTGAAGCACAAGCGCATCCTCACCTCCGCCATGATCAACTTCTCCCGCACGCTCACGGCGCTCCGCGCCACCTTCGGCGACGAGGCCGAGCACCGGAGCCTTCTCTCCGTCCTCTTCGACACCCCGCTCCTCGCCATCGACGACCTCGGGATGGAGCAGAGGGTGAACGAGAACCCGGAGCTCTCGTGGGCCGTCTCGAAGTTCTACGAGGTCATCGACTACCGGCGTGACGAGGAACTGCCGACGATCATCACCTCCAACCGGACCCCCGAGCAATTGACGGACCGGTTGGGCGAGGCGATCATGGCGCGGATCAAGAACCTCACCCTGCGCCTCGACATCGAGAATCCCTCGGGCGTGAAGTCCGCGGGGTGGAGCGAGTAGGAGGGGGCGGGGTGCGCCATGTCATCCTTCGCGCGTCCCTCTCGATCCTGCTCGGTGCAGCGTCCATGACCCCCTCCGCACACGCCGCGCCGCCGGACTCGGCCGTGGTCCCCTCCTGGGCCCGCGACGCCGTCTGGTATCAGATCTTTCCCGAGCGCTTCCGAAACGGTGATCCCGCGAACGACCCCCGCCTCGAGGACATCAACGAAGGGACGATCCCGGGTTGGTCGATCAAGGCCTGGGGATCGGACTGGTACGCGATGGACGAGTGGGAACGGGCGAAGTACGGCAAGGTCTTCCCCTCCATCTTTCGCCGCCGCTACGGCGGCGACCTGAAGGGCATCCTCGAGAAGCTCGACTACCTCGAATCCCTCGGCGTCAACGCGATCTACCTCAATCCCGTCTTCCGGTCCCCGTCCCTGCACAAGTACGACGGTTCCTGCTTCCATCACATCGAGGAGACCTTCGGGCCGGACCCGGAGGGCGACCGGCGGATGATCGCGGCCGCGAACGAAACCGAGGATCCCTCGACCTGGGTCTGGACCTCCGCGGACCGCCTCTTCCTCTCGCTCGTCCGGGAAGTCCACCGCCGCGGCATGCGCCTGATCATCGACGGCGTCTTCAACCACTCCGGCCGCACCTTCTTCGCCTTCCAGGACCTCCTCGAGAACCGCCAGTCCTCCCGCTACACGAGCTGGTACACGATCGAGCGCTGGGACGACTCGCTCGCCGACGGGTTCAAGTACAAGGGCTGGTTCGGGATCCGGGATCTCCCCGAGTTTCGCCGCGACGCGAACGGCGTGGACCCGACGTACCGGCGCTACGTCTACGACATCACCCGCCGATGGATGGCGCCCGAGGGGCGGGTCGAGGACGGCGTCGACGGCTGGCGCCTCGACGTGGCCTTCTGCCTGCCCCACGGCTTCTGGAAGGACTGGCGCCGGCACGTCAAGTCCATCAACCCGGAGGCTTACATCACGGGCGAGGTGGTGGAGATCGCCCCGGAGTATCTCAGGGGCGACGAGTTCGACGGGCTCATGAACTACCCCTTCGCCTACGCGGCCGTGGAATTCTTCGTGGACCGCGCGGGCCGCATTCCTCCCTCGGTCTTCGACCGGAAACTCCGGGAACTCCGTGAGGCCTATCCCCCGGAGATCACGTCCGTGATGCAGAACCTCTACTCCTCTCACGACTGCTCGAGGCTGTCCTCGATCATCGTGAACCCGGACATGAACTTCCGCGACTTCGGAGGCCACTTCAACCGTTCCAAGGTCGAGAACACGCGATCCTACCGCATCGACCGGGGCGACGCCGCGGACGCCGCCACCCACCGCCTCATGGTCACCTTCCAGATGACCTACCCCGGCGCGCCGATGGTCTACTACGGCAACGAGGCCGGGATGACCGGGGCGAACGACCCGGACTGCCGCAAGCCGATGCTCTGGGAGGATCTCACGTATGAGGACGAGGTCGTCCATCCCCACGAGGGGATGACGCGGACCCGCGAGCGCAACGCCGTCGACCGGGACCTCGTCGACCATTACCGGCGCATGATCCGGCTGAGGCGCGACCACGCGGCCCTGAGGCGCGGGACGTACGAAACGGTGCTCGTCGACGACGAGCGCTCGCTCTACGCCTTCGCGCGCGCCTACGCGGGCGAGCGCATCGTCGTGGTCATCAACGGCGGCACGACGGAACAGGAGGCGGTCGTGCCGGCCCCGGGTTCCGCCGAGGATCTCCTCGGGGACGGCGCGCGCACCCGGCCCGTCGACGGGACCGTGTCCGTCCGCGTCCCGCCGCGCGACGCGCGCATCCTCCTCTTCAGGAACTAGCGGAATGTCTCCGCTGACGCTCCTCTTCATCGCCTTCGGGTTGTCCATGGACGCCTTCGCCGTCGCCGTCGCCTCCGGGATCGCGATCCGCGACCTGCGCCTCCGCCATGCCCTGCGCATCGCCCTCTTCTTCGGAGGCTTCCAGGCCCTGATGCCGGTCGTGGGCTGGCTCGCCGGGGGTCAGCTGCGGGAGCACATCGCGGCCTACGACCACTGGGTCGCGATGCTCATCCTCTCCTTCATCGGCGGGAAGATGATCTCGGAGGGGCTCATGCACGAGGAGGAGGAACCCGGGCCGGACAGCGGTCACCTGCCGCTCGACGTCCTGACGATCCTCGCGATCGCAACCTCGATCGACGCCCTGGCCGTCGGCGTCTCCCTCTCCTTCCTCGGCGTCTCCATCGCCGCCCCGGCCCTTGTCATCGGCGCCGTCACCTTCGCGGTCTCGCTGGGCGGCGTGCTTCTCGGCGACCGTCTCGGTGGCACGACGCGCCCGCGCGCCGAGATCGCGGGCGGGGCCGTGCTCGTCGGCATCGGCCTGAAGATCCTGCTCGAGCATCTCCCGGCGAAGGCGTGACCGTGTCCGAAACGGGCGTCCCGAACAACCGGAAGGCCGGCCGCGTCTCCGACCTCGTCGCCGGCTCCACGACGACGCGCGACGTCTACACCGAG
>CAZWVM010000004.1:0-47522 GCA_964637705.1 uncultured bacterium | reverse complement strand
GGCTCGATGCATCAGGTCACCGGTTCACGCCGCCCCTGGCTAAACGCGCCGTCCTGGCGCCGCCAAGCACAGGCGTTCCTACGCCGCCAGCCGGATCTCGAATCCCTCCGAAGGAGAATCGGAATCAAGGAGACAGGAGGACACCCGAAGTCCCATGAGGACCCCATTCGAGAGGATACGGCGCCCCGGGACCGGATCGGCCCGGGGCGCCGCCAGGCCCCATTCCGTGAACGAAACCCGGACTACGAAGCGGCGAGATCGAACCGGTCGAGGTTCATGACCTTGTTCCACGCGGCCACGAAGTCGCGCACGAACTTCTCGCGCGCGTCCGCGCAGGCATAGACCTCCGCGATAGCCCGGAGCTGGGAGTTCGCACCGAAGATGAGATCGACGCGGGTGGCGGTTCCCTTCGCCTTGCCCGACTTGCGGCAGCGGCCCTCGTACACGCCGTCGTCCTTCCCGCTCGGCTTCCACTCCGTGCCCATGTCCAGGAGGTTGACGAAGAAGTCGTTGGAGAGCGTCTCCGGCCGATCCGTGAAGAGACCGTGTCGCACCCCTGCGTGGTTGGCGCCGAGAACCCTGAGGCCGCCGACGAGAACCGTCATCTCCGGGGCGGTCAGAGTCAGAAGCTGGGCGCGGTCCACGAGCAGTTCCTCGGCCGAGATGGAATACTTCTTCTTCTGGTAATTCCGGAACCCGTCCGCCGCGGGCTCGAGAACGGAGAAGGACGCGACGTCGGTCTGCTTCTCCGAGGCGTCCATGCGCCCCGGCGTGAAGGGAACGACGAGATCCTGCCCCGCGTTCTTCGCGGCCTTCTCGACGCCGGCACAACCGGCGAGGACGATGAGATCCGCGAGCGAGATCTTCTTGCCGCCGGACTGCGAGCCGTTAAAGGCGCCCTGGATGCCCTCGAGGGTCGAGAGAACCTTCGCGAGGCGCGCCGGTTCGTTGACCTCCCAGTCCTTCTGCGGCGCGAGACGAATGCGCGCGCCGTTGGCGCCGCCGCGCTTGTCGGAGCCGCGGAAGGTGGAGGCCGAGGCCCAGGCGGTCGAGACGAGTTCCGAGACGGTGAGCCCGGAGGCGAGAACTCTGGCCTTGAGCGCGGCCACGTCCTTCTCGTCCACGAGCGGATGATCGACGGCGGGAATCGGATCCTGCCAGATCAGTTCCTCCTTCGGCACCTCGGGCCCCAGGTAGCGCGAACGGGGTCCCATGTCGCGGTGCGTCAGCTTGAACCACGCGCGCGCGAAGGCGTCCGCGAACTCCGCCGGATTGGCGAGGTAGCGGCGCGCGATCTTCTCGTAAACCGGATCGAACTTCAGGGAGAGATCGGCCGTGGTCATCATCGGCCTGTGCTTCTTCGAAGGGTCCGCCGCGTCGACGACCATGTCCTCTTCATCGACGTCCTTCGCCAGCCAGATGTAGGCCCCGGCCGGGCTCTTCAAAAGCTCCCACTCGTACTTGAAGAGGACCTTGAGGTAGCCCGTGTCCCACTTCGTCGGATTCGGCTTCCAGGCGCCCTCGATGCCGCTCGAGATCGTGTCCCCGCCCTTGCCGCTCTTGAAGTTGCTCTTCCAACCAAGTCCCTGCTGTTCGATCGGAGCCCCCTCGGGTTCGGGTCCGACATGCGTCGCCGGTCCCGCGCCGTGCGCCTTGCCGAAGGTGTGTCCGCCGGCGATGAGAGCGACCGTCTCCTCGTCGTTCATGGCCATGCGGGCGAAGGTCGTGCGGACATCGTGCGCGGACTCGGCCGGTATGGGCTGGCCGTTCGGTCCCTCGGGATTGACGTAGATGAGGCCCATCTGCACGGCGGCGAGAGGATTGTCGAGCTGGCGATCGCCTGAGTAGCGGTTGTCGCCCAGCCACTTCTCCTCGTTGCCCCAGTAGATGTCCTTCTCCGGCTCCCAGACGTCCACGCGTCCGCCGGCGAAACCGAACGTCTTGAATCCCATCGACTCCAGGGCCACGTTCCCGGCGAGGATCATCAGGTCGCCCCAGGAGATGCTCCTGCCGTATTTCTGCTTGATCGGCCAGAGGAGCCGCCGCGCCTTGTCGAGGTTGACGTTGTCGGGCCAGCTGTTCAAGGGGGCGAGGCGCTGGTTGCCGGTGCCCCCGCCGCCGCGGCCGTCGCCCGTGCGGTATGTGCCCGCGCTGTGCCAGGCCATCCGGATGAAGAGCCCGCCGTAATGACCCCAGTCGGCCGGCCACCAATCCTGGGAGTCGGTCATCAGGGCCACGAGGTCCTTCTTGAGCGCCACGAAATCAAGCTTCTTGAATTCCGCGGCGTAATGGAAGTCCTCGCCCATGGGATTGCTCTTGGAGGAGTGCTGGTGGAGGATCTCGAGGTTGACCTGGCCCGGCCACCAGTCCCGGTTCGTCGTTCCGCCGCCCGATGCCGCCGGATTGCCCGTTCTGCCCGTCACCGGGCACTTGCCGCCTGAACTCATGAGATAGCCCTCCTCGATCTTGAACGTGCGACCACGCAGTCCAGTTTAGACTCTATCTAAACTTGGTCAAGTCGTTTTTCTTCTTCCAGGCGTTCCCGTCACCACCCCCTTTGCCGCGCCGCCCCTATCGCGGCCGCCGCCGTCTCCCCCGGACCACGACGGTATACTCCTTCCATTCGACCCCTTTCAGGCGCCGTGAAGGACGGACCTCGATGTCATCCCAGGGGATGTCGTGTATCTCCCCCGTCTCCTCGTCGATGAAGTGGTGGTGGGGCGTCATCATCGGGTCATAGACGATGGTGCCGGGCTTGAGGACCTGCCGGCGCATCATGCCTTGGCGCACCAGGAGGTCGAGGGTGTTGTACACGGTCGCGCGGGCGATGGCGGGCATGCGCTTCCTCACGGCGCGCCAGATCTCGTCGGCCGTGAAATGTGAGCGTGTAGAGAAGAGGAATTCGGCGACGGCCCGGCGGGGCTCGGTCAGGCGGATCCCACTTCGCTTGAGCATCCCGGGATCGAAGGTCATGCGACTAGCATAGGGTCTCCCGGCCCCGCTGAGAAGAGGCCTATGGAGACGCCGCCGGGGAGCGACCCTCTAGGGCAAGTTCACCTTCGTCGAGAAGACGTTGGACCACCGGAGGTTTTTCTCACCGGAACCCGTCGGCAGCGCCAAATACGTGGCGTAGACGCTGACCTGCATCTTCGAGAGATACCACTGGTGCACCGGATCCGTCGATGCGATGGGCGCCGTCGACGGCACGTAGGCCTTGATCGTGTTCGTCGGATTCGTGTAGTCCATCTCGGTCGCGTCGGCGATCACGATGTAGTTGCCGCCCACGGACGCGGAGACAATGCGGCACCGGGGAATCCTCACGCCCGTATTGAGAGCCGGCGGCGACGTCTTGAGCATCCTGACGGTGTCGATCCTCCCGCTGGTCCCGATCGTCCAGGTCGCGGCCATGTTCTTGAGAGCCTTCATGGCCGTGGCGCCGATGTTCGGGGTGCCGGAGACGGCCGCGAGGCTCGACCAGGGGCGGCTGTCGTAGATGATGTTCCGCGCCGTGCCCGTGATCGAGCTCATCTGCGAGTAGCCCGCCTTGTTGCAGATATCCAACGCGCGGGCCTCCTCATCGGCCGTGAAGACCACGCCGTCGAACGTGCCGCCGGTCGTTGCGGGGGGAGGGGGCGGCGGCGTCACCGTGCCGCTCCAGGAGGGCACCATGTTCCGGAGAGCCGTCATGGTGGAGGCGCCGATGCCGCTGAAGTCCGCCACGGCTTTCAAATTCGCCCAGGGACGGTTGTTGACGAGGATGCCCGCCGGCGTCGCCGTCACCCCGCCGGCCTTGACCTGCTCGAGCGTGGCCGTGTTGCAGATCGAGACCGCGGTCGCTTCCTCGGCCGCCGAGAAGACGACGCCGTCATACGTGCCGCCCGTCGCGGTCGGAGTCGGCGGGGGCGGCGGAGGCGGAGCGGTCGACCCGGTCCAGGTGGGCACATAGGCCTTGAACTTCCCGAGAGCGGCCGTGCCCACGTAGGGGACGGCGGCCAGCTGGGCCATGGTGCCGATGGGTCGCGCGGCGATGACGTTGTTGGCGGCCGTCGAGGTCTGGCCCATCCCCGTGGTCAGTTGAACCAACGTGGCCTGGTTGGCCATCGCGAGAACCGCAGCCTCTTCCGCGTCGGTGAAAGCGACGTCCTCGTAGGTTCCGGCATGGGCCAAGGTGGGCAAGATGACGAAGAGGAGAAGAAACGCAACGCGACGAAACGCGAGTGAACCCATAAGGAGAACTCCTTGAACCCGATTTTCTTCACTCCTCATCTTCGCCCGGGGAGCGAGAGAAGGAGATCCCCCTGCCGAAAGAACCGACAGCAGAATTGTAATTATCGAAAGCACGGATTACAAGGGGCAATAACACGGTTTTCGGCTATTTTCATTCGAGTTACATATACATACCGGACCGTATCGGCTTGAATGGGGGCTGACCTCGAGCGGAGTCGCCGCTAGAGTAGAAGCGAGATGAATCCCTATCGTTCCCCGCTCGACACGTTTCTCTTCCTCCTGAAAATCGTCACCGCCACTCTGCTCGTCACGTGCCTCGGACGACTCGCCCGCATCTCCGATTATCTCACCCTGACCTTCGTCACCCTGCTCTGCCTCTCGCCGACAACCCTGGGCGGCTTGAGGATCGGCCTGGAGCAACTCGTCGTCGCGCTCGGCTCCTCCTTCCTCTCGCTCGGCCTCGCCTCTCTCGTCGGCGACGGACTCTTCGCCGTCGCGTGCTCGCTCGCCGTCGTGGCCGCCGTGCTCATGCGGCTCCGGCAGGAGTCGCTCCTCCCAATCGCCTACTTTTCCGCGCTCTACATCGCCTACTACCATCCACCGGGCGCGCCACCGGCGCTTTTCGAACGCATCGAGCACCTGCTCATCGGGATTCCGCTCGCGGCCGTCCTCAACCTGGCCTTCGGCGCCGCGAGCTACCGGCATCGCCTGCTCCACGGCTTGCATTCACTCCGGCACGATCTCTTCGAGAAGACGGCGCGCATCCTGGAGGCAGTGATCGGCGGGAGCGTCCCGACCCTGGAGCGCGAACTGCGCGGCACGGAGGCGCAGTACACCCGCGCGGCCGAGATCGTCAGGATGCTGGAGGTCATCGAGCGGGAACAGGGGACGCCCCTGGCTCCCCTCTTCGGCGCCCTGCCCCCGGCGCGCGAATACAAGCTCTACGCCTGGAACCTGCGCGACCTCATGCAGAACGCTCACGCCGCCGCCGTCCTCTGCTTCAAGGTCCCGCTCGAAGACACGGGCCTCCGCGATCTTCTCGTCGTCATCCTGCGTGAAGTTCGGCGGGAGACCGACGAGCCCGGCGCCGGATCTCACGATTCGGTCGAGGCGCCTCCGCTCGAGCCCTCCGCGCCGCCCGCACTCGCGGCCTTCCACGGGAATCTCGTCAGCATGCTCATCCACCTCCGCGCGATCCGCGGCCTCGAAAAAGAGCGCCCGGAGTTGTCGGGTCGCACCCGGGAGAATCCTGCCGGCTGACGCCTCGAGAGATTCGCCGTATCATGGTCCTGCCCTCGAAAGGAGCCCCACCATGACCCGAACCAAGGCCTTTGCCGTCCACGGCGCCACCACCCCGCTCGTGCCGTTCGACATCGAGCGGCGGGAGCCCGGTCCGCGCGACGTCGAGATCGAGATCCTCTACTGCGGCATCTGCCACAGCGACCTCCACCAGGCCCGCAACGACTGGGGCGGTTCGCTCTATCCCCTGGTGCCGGGGCACGAGATCGTCGGGCGGGTGGCGCGGATCGGGACCGAGGTTTCAAAGCTCGCGGTCGGGGATCACGCGGGCGTCGGCTGCATGGTGGATTCCTGCCGCACCTGCGCCTCCTGCCGCCGGGACCTGGAGCAGTACTGCGAAGAAGGGCCGACCTGGACGTACAACGCGCGCGAGCGCGGCAAGGATCAACTGACCTTCGGAGGCTACTCCGAGTGCATCGTCGTGGACGAGCACTTCGTCGTTAAGATCCCGAAGAGCCTGGCCCTCGCGGGCGCCGCTCCGCTTCTCTGCGCGGGTATCACCACGTATTCGCCGCTGAGGCACTGGAAGATCGGACCCGGCCTGAGGGTCGGCGTGATCGGCCTCGGCGGTCTCGGCCACATGGGCGTGAAGCTCGCCAAGGCGATGGGCGCCGAGGTCGCCATGATCACCACCTCTCCGGGCAAGGCGAAGGACGCGGTGCGGCTCGGCGCGGACGAGGTCCTGATCTCGACGGATCCCGCGGCAATGAAGAGGAACGGCCGCGGCTTCGACTTCCTCCTCAACACCATCCCCAACGGCCACGACCTCAACCCCTACTGCGAGCTCCTCAGGCTCGACGGCACGATGGCTCTCGTCGGCGCCCTGACCGCGCTCGAACCCGCGCTGATGGGCTTCAACCTGATCGGCGCCCGGCGCAGTATCGCGGGCTCGGTCATCGGCGGGATCGCCGAGACGCAGGAGATGATCGACTTCTGCGCGGCGAAGGGGATCCTGAGCGACGTGGAGGTGATCCGGATCCAGTACGCGAACGAGGCCTACGAGCGGATGCTGAAGCACGACGTGAAGTATCGCTTCGTCATCGACATGGCGTCCTTGACGTAGCGAACCGGCACGCCGCGGGGAGGCTCACGAGCCGGTCCATTTCGCTTGACGCTCACATATTATGTTCATATTAATTGTGCATGCGCCTCGCCCTGAGCATCGCTGACGCGCGCAACGACCTCCCGGCCCTTTCCAAGCGTGTCCGGGACGAGGGGCCCGTCGTCATCACCCACCACGGGCGGCCGGAAAGCGTCCTCGTTTCGCACGACGCCTGCCGCCGTCTCGACCGCGTGCCGGTCGGCGTCCCCGGACGGCGCGCCGTCGTCCTGGCCGCAAGCGGGGCGAAGCGCCTCGGTGCGCGGAAACTGGCCGCCGGAGTCATGAGGCTCGTCTCGCTCCTTGCGAAGGCCAGGGTCCCGGAGACGATCGTCGTCAGCGATCTCTCATTCCCGTCCCCGTTCCGTGATCTCCCGGACGGCGTCACGCTCCTCCCCACGTCGAACAGCAACAGCGGCTTCGCCTCGTCGCTGAAAAAGGGTCTTCGCTACGTCGAGGGCGATTGCGACACCGTGCTCGTCGCCTTCGCCTCGCGCCCCCGAATCCTCCCCGCGACCGTCGAAAGCCTGTTCTCCGCCTTTGAAGAGCGACGACGCAAGCCGCTCCTCGTCGTCCCCGTCCATGACGGCCGCCGCGGCCATCCCGTCCTTCTCTCCGCGCGCCTCATCCCCGAGGCCCTGCGGATGGACCCGCGCTGGGGGCTGGCCGCCCTCGTGCGGCGGCATGCGCGATCGGTTGCCGAGGTCGAGGTCGAGGATCCCGGGATCCTGAGGCGGGCATGACGATGTCCCGGATATCCGTCTTTCTCATGCGCGATATTCACCCGGAATCCCGCCGCGCTGGCGGGCGGAATCGGCGTCCCTCACCGGCCGGATCACGGCGTGAGAGGGCCTTGAGGAAATCGAGGTTCACCACGATGAAGCGTCTTCTTCTCTTCGTATGCGTCCTTCTCGCCGTCGCCCTCCCGGCCCGGGCCGCCGGCGCCGACACGGCCGGCTCGCCCCCGGCGATCCGCCTGCCCGACGCCTCCTTCGATACCGCGCTTGCGCGCGCCGTTCGCTTCTTCGACGGATTCACCTGGGCCGGAGACGTCCGCGTCCGCTACGAGGGCGTCTTCGACGACACCACCGGCGTCAGCGACCGAGAGCGAGGCCGCTACTCGCTCCGCCTAGGCTTCACGAAGGTGATCAACAGCCGCGTCGTGGCCGGCGTCCGCCTGGCGACAGGCACGGCCGCCAGCCCGTCCTCCACGTTCCAGTCCTTCGACAACGCGGCGACGGGCAAGGTCATCTCCATCGACCGCGCCTATATCGACCTCGTTCCGTTCGGATCGGCCGCCGACGTTCACCTCATCCTCGGCAAGCAGGATGTCCCTTTCATCGGCTCGACGCTCGCGTGGGACAAGGACGTGGGCCTGGAAGGCGTCAGCGAGACGGCGCGCATGACGCGCGGCCCCTGGAAGCTCTGGGCCGCCGCCGGCCAGTATTTCTTCGAGGACAACGCCGCGCCGGACGATCCCTACATGCTCGCCGAGCAGGTGGGATTCGACCATGTCCTGAACGCCGACCGGGGCTGGAAGTGGGGCGCCGCGGCCGGATTGTATCACGCCATCCGTCCCTTCGGGATCGACGCCACGACCCAGTCCGCGACGAATACGGCCGCAGCCCGTCACCTTCCGAACGACCCGACCGGCTTCTCGGTCCTCGACATCCACGGCTACTTCGAGACGCGCATCGGGCGCGCGACGCCCTTGCGCTTCAACGGCGCCTGGATCCGCAACCTCTCGGCGACCTGGAACAGCCTCACGAACTCCGTCGCGGACGAAGGATGGCTGGCGGAGGCCGTGCTGAGCAAGATCACCGAGGCCGGCACGTGGGAAATCGGAGGAGGATGGCGGTGCGTCGAGGCCGACGCGACCCTGGCCCAGTTCACGGAGAGCGAATTCTCGACAAGCGCCGGCAACACGGACCTCGAGGGCTGGTTCGCGCGCGCCACCTATTCGCCCTGGCGCAACGTCACCCTCGGCGTTTCCGGCTTCCACACGGCCCCCGCAAGCCTGCGCAGGATCAGCGAGCGCGGAAGGATCGAAACCACGATCGGAGTGAAATTCTGATGAAGAGACGCATCGTCCACGCGCTCATCGGCGCGCTCGTCGCCCTCTCCCTTCTCTCTCCCGAGGCCTCCGCCGAGCCGCCCCGCACCCTGACAGTCTTTGCGGCCGCATCGCTCACGGACGCCTTCAAGGTGCTGGGCCGGCGATTCGAGGCGACGCACCCGGGCGTCGCCGTCCGGTTCAACTTCGGCGCCTCGAACGTCCTGGCGCTCCAGATCAAGGAGGGCGCCCCGGCCGACGTCTTCGCCTCCGCCGCGATGCAACCCGCCGAGCAGCTGCGAGCGGCCGGCGAACTCCTCGACTCCACGACCGTCTTCGCGCGGAACAAGCTCGTCGTCGTCGTGCCGCGCGACAATCCCGCGAACCTGCGGACCTGGACCGACATCGCCCACGGAGGAGTCAAGCTGGTGCTCGCGGCCCCGGGCGTTCCGGCCGGCGACTACGCGCGCGTCGTTCTGCAACGCGCCGGCATTCTCGAGGCGGCCCTGAAAAACCTCGTCTCGAACGAGCCCACCGTCCGGGCCGCCCTCTCCAAGGTCGTTCTCGGTGAGGCCGACGCCGGAGTCGTCTACGTCTCCGATGCCCGCTCGCGACCCGGCGTTCGCGCGATCGCGATCCCCGACGCCGCGAACATGATCGCGGAGTATCCGATCTGCGCCACGCGGGCATCGGCGGATGCGGAACTCGCGCAGGCCTTCGTGCGCTTCGTGAAGACTCCCTCCAGCCAATCGCTCCTGGGCTCCTATGGATTCATCCCGGCGCGCTGACGGCCGGTGGGCCCGGGCCTCGACGCTGGCCCTGGCCGCGGCGGGATTCGCCTTTCTCATCCTGCCCGTGGCCGGGCTCGCCGGTCGCGTGCCCTGGGAGCGATGGAGCGAAATCGGGGGCGACCCGCTCGTCCGGGAGGCCCTGCGGCTCTCGCTCATCACCTCGGTCTCGGCCGTCCTTCTCGCCCTCGTCTTCGGCGGTCCCATGGCCTGGCTTCTCGCTCGCGGCTCTCTGCCGGGCGAGCGTTTCCTGCGAGCCGCGGTGACGATGCCGATGGTCCTACCGCCCGTCGTGGCGGGCGTCGGACTGCTCGCCGCCTTCGGACGGCGCGGGCTCCTCGGTCCCTTCCTCGAGCGGTTCGGCATCTCTCTCCCCTTCACCACGACCGCCGCGATCCTCGCGCAGACCTTCGTAGCCTCGCCGTTCCTCATCCTCCAGCTCGAGGCCGGACTGCGCTCGATCGATCCGCGCTATGCCGCGGTCGCCGCCTCGCTCGGCGCCTCACGCCTCCTCGTCTTGCGACGCATCCTCCTGCCGCAGCTGGCCCCGGCTTTGGGAGCGGGACTCGCGGTGAGCTGGGCGCGCGCGCTCGGGGAGTTCGGCGCGACGATCACCTTCGCGGGCAACCTCGAGGGCGTGACGCAGACGATGCCGCTCGCGGTCTACCTCGCGATGGAACAGAATCCCGAGGCCGCGTATCTCCTGGCCTTCATCCTCCTCGGCATCTCCTTCTCCGTTCTCTTTCTCCTGCGCGGTTCGCTCCTCGGCGCGGCCCGGAGCGTTCGATGACGCGGCCGCGCCTCGAGATCGACCTCACGGTCCGTCGCGGGTCATTCCGCGTCGAGGCCTCTTTCGACGTCGAGCCGGGGCGAACGACGGCGCTCATCGGGCCCAACGGCGCCGGCAAGTCCACGCTGGTCTCCGCGATCGCAGGACTCGCGCCGCTGGAGTCCGGTCATGTCCGGCACGGAGACGAATCCCTGGACGACGTTTCGCGCGGTCTTCACCTCCGCGCCGCCGCGCGCGGCGTCGGGCTCCTGCCCCAGGAGAGCCTTCTCTTCCCTCACATGACGCTCCGTGAGAACGTGGCCTTTCCCCTGCGCGCGCGGGGCGTCGGCCGCGTCGAAAGCCGGAGACGGGCCGGGGAATGGCTCGAACGGATGGGCGTATCTCACAGGGCGGACGCCCGCGGGCGCGAGGTCTCGGGCGGCGAGGCGAAACGGGCGGCGCTCGCCCGCGCTCTCATCTTCGAGCCGCGCATTCTGCTTCTCGACGAGCCTCTCACCGGGCTCGACATCGAAGCGCGCGCGGGGTTGCGCGCCGTCCTCTGGCCGGCCGTCGAGTCTTTCGAAGGAATCCGCATCGTCATCACGCACGAGCCCCTGGAGGCCCTCATGCACGCCGAACGACTCGCGATCCTGGAGAACGGCCGGATGGTCCAGACCGGCACGCCGGGCGAGGTGCGTGGGCGGCCCCGCTCTCCCTTCATCGCCTCGTTCCTCGGCATGAACGTGATCCGCGGCGCGCTGAAACGGAACGGCGACGGATGGGTTGTCTCGAGCCCGGAGGGCGATCTCGCCTGTGTTCCGGGCGATCCGCGCGACGGAGCCCCGGTGGCCGCGGTCATCCACCCCCACGACATTCTGGTGCTCAAGGAGACTCCGCGACGCGAGCACGGCAACATCATCGAGGGCGTCGTCACCTCGATGAGCCTGAAGGAGGAGCGCTCCTGGATCTCGATCGCCGCCCGTCCCTCGTTGAACGTGGATATGCCGGCGGCGGCGGTGCGCTCCCTCGCCCTCGCCCCGGGCGACCGCGTCTGGATGATCGTCCGCCTGCCGGCGGTCGATGTGCACGCGCTGTAAGGGTCGTTCTTGCCCGCGGGTCCCGCCGGGCTTACGATAATCGGCATGGTCATACCTTCCTTCGGTGTCAGCCGTTCGCGCCTTCTTCTCCCCCGCCTCTTCATCAGCGCGGTCCTGGCGACAGCCTGCGCGCGTTCGACGCCGCCCGCACCGGCTCCGGCGCCGGCGATAGCGCCGGTCGCGGCTCCCGCGCCCGCCCCGGTTCCGCCGCCGCCCGCGCTCGAAACGGCCCCGGTCGTGACCGTGGTCTCCGTGACGCCACCCCTGCCCGGCGCCTTCTCCATCGCCGTCGTCTCCGACCTGCAATCGGGCGACGCGGACTGGCGGAGCGAACTGAGGGAGATCCGGGATCGCGCGGCCTCCGGCGCCCCGTCACCGGAGATTCTCCTGGTCGTGGGCGACTTCCAGGCGGCCGAGGAACGATACGCGACCTATCGCGACGAATTCCGGACCGCGACGGAGAGCCCGGTGCTCCTGCCGGTCATCGGCAACCACGAGTTCGACCACAGCGGAAGCAGTTACCGGTACATCGTGGACCGCGAGGTGCCGATCCTCCGCGGCGCAAGGCGCCTCAACGACACCGGCTGCAATTACGTCCATGATTTCCGGAACGTGCGGATCATCGTCGCCGACGCCTACACGCGGCTCGGGGCGAACGGAGTGCTCAGCGAGGCCGGGATCGCCTGGGTCCGTCGCGCCATCGAGAGCGCGCCCCGGAACATCGCGCACATCTTCGTCGCCCTGCACGAGCCGGCCTTCCCGCGCCACCGGCACTACGGCGACTCCTTCGACGCGGACCGGCGCCTGCGGGACGCGTTCTGGCGGATGCTCGTGAAGAACCGGAGCCGCGTGAGGGCGCTTCTCGTCGGCCACACGCACGCCTACTACCGGATGAGGGTTCTCGATCCGTCTTCCGCGCTCGCCAACAGCCCCGACGGTTTCCCGATGGAGGCGGGCGGCGTCTGGCAAGTGAACACGGCGGCCGCGGCCTATCACGGGGAGGGGAACATGGTGCTCTTCCTGGCCGTGGACGGCGACACGGTCCTGGCGCGCGCGATGGCGGCGGGCCCCGACGGCCGGTTCCTCGTCAAGGACGAGTGGCGCCTCTCCGACTGAAAGAGCAGGGTCCTCGTCAGCCCCGTGAGGAATTACCTCTTCTGAACCAACGATCCGCCACGATGTAGAAGGAGGGAACCACGACGAGGGAGAGCGCGGTGGAGACCACGAGTCCCCCGATGATGCCGATGGCCATCGGCATCCGGATCTCCGCGCCTGGCCCCAGCCCGAGGGCGGGAGGAACCGCCGCCATGAGGGTCGCCGTGGCGGTCATGAGGATCGGCCGCAGGCGGATCGGCCCCGCCTTCTCCATCGCCGCCCGCGCGCCCAGGCCCTCCCGGCGGAAGTTGTTCGCGTAATCCACGAGGATGATGGAGTTCTTCTTGACGATGCCCATGAGGAGAAGCAGCCCGATCATCGAGAAGACGTTGAGTGTCTGGCCGAAGAGGAGAAGCCCGAAGGCCGCGCCGGCGACCGAGAGCGGAAGGATGGTAATGATGGTGGCGGGGTCCTTGTATGAGTTGAACTGGGAGGCGAGGATCATGTAGGCGATGGCCACGCCGAGGAGCAGGGCGAAGAGGAGGCTCTGCATCGACTCGCGGAAGGCCACGCTTGCTCCGCCCAGTACGATCCGCTCGCCGACCGGCAGGTCCCTCGCGAGTCCTTCGACAAACCGGATCGCCTCGTCCTGCGAATGGCCGGGGGCGACGTTGGCGTTCACCGTGATCGCGCGCTCGCGGTCCATGCGGGTGATGGCCTGCAAAGCCGGCACCTGGCGGGTCGAGACGAGCGAGGAAAGGGGGACGAGGGCTCCGCCCCGGGTCTTCACGCGCAACCGCCCCAGGTCCTCGGGCCGCGACCTCTGATCCGCCAACAGCTTCAGCCTCATGTCGATCCGCCGGCCGTCGCTGGAGAACTTGCCGACTTTCACGCCGCCGAACATCACGTTGAGCGTGGTGCCGACGTCGTCGAGGGAGACGCCGAGGTCCGACGCGGCCGCCCGGTCGGGCTCCACGCGGAGTTCCGGCATCCCGAGGCGATAGTCGGAGTCGAGATCGGTCACGAGCCCGCTCGACGCCAGCCGGTCCATGATCTCCCGGCTGCGCGCGACGAGCGCGTCCCAATCCGAGCCGCGCACGGAGAACTGGACCGGGAACCCGCGCTGGGCCGTGAAGCCCTGCTGGGAGAGGTCCTGGATGACGGCCCTGAGTCCCGGGACGGCATTGAGCTCGCGCCTCAGCGCCGCCGAGATCGCGGCCTGGTCGAGCCGCCGTTCACCGGGGGGCACGAGCGTCACGAACATCTGCCCCGAGTTCACCGAGCCGCCTCCGATCCAGTAGAAGACCTGTGAGACCTCGGGCCGCGCCGAGACGATGGCCGAGGCGCGCCGCACGAGCGTGTCCGTCTCGGAGATGTCCGATCCCACGGCGGTCTGGAGGCGGATCGCGAGGCGCGAGAGATCCTGCGATGGCACGAACTCGGCCTTCATGAGGTAGAAGACGCCCAGCGAGGCCGCGAAAAGGAGGGCGGCCAGGGCGAGGATCGTGCGGGGCCGGTTGAGCGCACGGTGAAGAACCGCGCCGTATGCCCTCTCCAGGACCGCGAAACCGTGGTCGATCCACCGGTCCACGGCGAAATGGCTGTCATGCGTGGTGACGAGGAATTGCGAACAGCGGGCCGGTGCCAGCGTGATGGCCTCGACGTAGGAAAGGACGATCGCGACGCAGAGAGTGACGCCGAACTGGAGGAAGAAGGCGCCGATGACGCCCTTCATGAAGACGACGGGCACGAAAATGGCGACGACCGCGAGGGTCGCGGCGAGGGCGGGCGGCGCGATCTCATACGTCCCCTCGAGAGCCGCCGTGACGAGGTCCTCCCCTTCCTCACGGTGCCGGTAGATATTCTCGAGCACCATGATCGCATCGTCGACGACGATGCCGACCGCCAGGGCCAGGGCGAGAAGCGTGAAGGTGTTGAAGGTGTAGCCGAGGAAATAGATGGCGGCGATCGTGCCCAGGAGGGACATGGGGATGGCGAGGATGACGTTCAGGGTCGAGGCGAAGGAGCCGAGAAAGAGGCGGCAGACGAGAGCGGTGAGGAGCACGGAAAGGATGAGCTCGAGCTCGATCTCGTTCACCGAGTCCTCGATGAACTGCGTCGAATCGAAGACGAGATTGATGCTCATGCCCTCGGGCAGGGTCTTGCGCAGCTCGTCGAGCACGTTCTTGACGGTCGCCGCCACGGCGATGGCGTTCGAGCCGCGCTGTTTCTTGACGCCGATGGCCTGCGCCGGAACGTCGTTGAACCGCGCGAACCGTCGCATGTCCTCGAACCCGTCCTCCACCAGGCAGACGTCGCCCACGTAGATCGGCCGGTCGTCCACCTCCTTGACGACAATCCGGCGGATCGTCTCGAGATCGAAGGCCTCACCCAGAACGCGGATGTTGACCTCCCGCCCCCGCGTCTCGATCCTTCCCGCCGGCATCTCCACGTTCTCGCGCGCCAGGGCCGAGACGACATCGTCCACGGTCAAATCCCGTTCGTTCAGGCGGTCGATGTCCAGCCAGAGCCGGACGTTGCGCTCCAGTCCGCCCATCGTGACGATCTCGCCCACCCCCGGCAGGGACTGGATCCGCTCGCTCAGGTTGTACTTCACGTAATCGGAGAGGACCCGCGCGGGATAGGGGCCGGCCAGCGTGAGCATCATGATCGGCTGATCCTCGGGATTGGACTTCGAGATGGTCGGCGGATCGATGTCGCGCGGCAGGTTCCTCTGCGCGGCCGCGACCTTGGCCTGGACATCCTGCAGGGCGAGATCGACGTTGCGCGACATGTCGAGTTCCACCGTGATGCTCGCGGAACCCATGCGCGAACTCGAGGTCAGCGACTTCACTCCCTCGACCTGGGAGAGGGCCTCCTCGAGGGGATCGACGACGTCGTTCTCGACGACCTCGGGCGCCGCACCTGCCCAGGAGACGTTGACGCTGATCGTGGGAAAATCGACGTCGGGGAACTGGCTGATGCCGATCCGCGTGACCGCGACGAGACCGAAGACGATCGTCCCGGTCATGAGCATCCAGGCAAAGACGGGCTTCCGAACGCAGAGCTCCGTGAGCTTCATGGGCGGGGAATGACCGCTACCGGGAGCGCGAGCCGTCCGGAGAACGGGAGCCCGATTCCGGACGAGTCCCCGGGTCCGACGAAGGCGCGACCGGCGCCCCGACGCGGACCGCGACGCCGTCGGAAAGGGCCTCCCCGCCCCTGACGACCACGTCCTCCCCTTCCTCGAGGCCGGAGAGGATCTCGGTCTGGCCGTCGATCGTCGCCATGCCCAGGGTGACGATGCGCCGCCTCGCCTTGCCGTTCTCGACGACATACGCGATGAATCCGTGCTCGCTGGGACGCACCGCCGTCAGCGGAACGACGGGCGCGGGCCGGGAGTCGCCGACCGGAACGGTCACCTCGGTAAAAGATCCGGGCCGGAGGGTCGAAGCCGCGGTGTCGGTGACCTCGGCCGTGATCTCGACGAGCCTCGTCTGGTCGTCGGCCTGGTCCGCCACGAGGGTGATCGTGGCGGAGAGCGGACGGTCGAAACCCGTGACGCGGAAGTGCGCCGTCATGCCGGTCTGCACGCGGCCGGCGTCGCGCCCGGGGAGGCTGAAACGAAGAAGCAGGGGGTCGCGACGCACGAGTGTCGCGAGAACCGCACCGGTCGGGACATATTGGCCGGTCTTGACGGACCGCGTCTGGATGACGCCCGCCATGGGCGCGCGAACGTAGGCGTCCCTGAGGTTGAGCTCGGCCTGGTCCAGGGCGGCCCGCGCCTGGCTCACATCCGCGCGGGCCGTCAGGGTCTTCGTCCTCCATGTCGCGATCTCCTCGCCCGCGACGAGCCGGGATCCCGCGGCCTCGCGACGCGCCAGTCCCGCCTCCACGTCGGCCAGGGAGGCCCGGGCCTTCTCGAGCGCCGCGCGGGCCGCCTCGGCCGCCAGCTGGTATCGCTCGGTCTCGATCTCGGCCAGGACCTTCCCGACCGTCACGCTGTCGCCTTCGACGAAGAGCACCCGGTCCACGACGCCGGCCACGCGCGTCGTGACCTGCACGTTTTCAAAGGCCTCGACCGTCCCGACCGCGTTCATGGAATACACGAGGAAACGGCTCAAGATTCGCGCCGTTTCGACCGGGTATTCGATCGATGCCCGGGCGTTCGCGCGATTTCCTCGGTTCGCCTCGTCACCGGATCCCGAGAACTTCCTCCACCCCATGAAGGCGAGCACCGCCGCGCCCAGGAGGAGTGCGAAGAGGATGACGGCGCGGCGCGGGCTCGGGGGCCGCGCGGGCGGCTTTCCATCCTCTCCTGGATTCGTCTTCATGGCGCCACCATGGTATCGGGTCCGGGCAGGGGGATCAAACCGGGCGCACGGCGGGAGGGCGCGAGGCGTTGGCCGGGCGCGGCGCGTTCGTGTGCCGCTTCGGCCCTCAGCCCGCCGTCCACCTCAGGAAGACCACGGAGAGCGGCGGCAGGGTCACGTAGGCCGAGTGGGGACGCCCGTTGAATTCCTCGGGGTAGGCCTCCAGTCCCCCGAGGTTCCCCATCCCGCTCCCGCCGTAGATCTCCGCGTCGCTGTTCAGGACTTCCTTCCAGAAGCCTCCCCGGGGCACGCCGATCCGGTAGTAGGGCCGGGGCACGGGCGTGAAGTTGAAAGCGACGAGCACCAGATCGCTCTCGTCCTCGTTCTTCCGGAGGAAGCTGATGATGCTCTGGGCCGAGTCGTTGCAATCGATCCACTCGAAACCGCGCGCGGGATCGGCGTCCAACCGGTGCATCGCCGGGCAGTCGCGATAGAAGGCGTTCAGGTCCTGCACCCAGCGGTTGATGCCGGCGTGGCCGGGCCACTCGAGGAGGTGCCAGTCGAGGCTTCTCTTGAAATCCCACTCGGCGTACTGGCCGATGTCGGCGCCCATGAAGAGAAGCTTCTTCCCGGTCTGGGCGAACATCGATCCGAGGAGCAGGCGGAGGTTCGCTCGCTTCTGCCACTCGTCGCCGGGCATCTTCGCGATGAGCGATCCCTTGCCGTGGACGACCTCGTCGTGCGAGAGCGCCAGCACGAAGTTCTCGGCGTTCATGTAGAGGCCCCGGAAGGTGAGCTTGTCCTGGTGGTAGCGGCGGTGGACCGGATCCTTCTTCATGTACTGGAGCATGTCGTGCATCCAGCCCATGTCCCACTTGTAGCCGAAGCCGAGTCCCCCGATGTAGGTCGGACGCGAGACACGGGGCCACGAGGTCGATTCCTCGGCCATCGTCATGATGTCGGGGTATTCGCCGTAGAGGACGGTGTTGAGCCTCTGGAGAAAGGCGATCGCCTCGAGGTTCTCGCGGCCGCCGAAGGCGTTCGGGACCCACTCGCCGTGCTTGCGGGAATAGTCGAGGTAGAGCATGGAGGCGACGGCGTCGACGCGCAGACCGTCGATGTGGTACTTGTCGAGCCAGAAGAGCGCGTTGGCGATGAGGTAGTTGGCGACCTCGGTGCGGCCGTAGTTGAAGATGAAGGTGCCCCAGTCCTGGTGCTGGCCCTTGCGGGGGTCGGCGTGCTCGTAGAGGTGGGTGCCGTCGAAGAAGCCGAGGGCGTGGGTGTCCTTGGGAAAATGAGCGGGAACCCAGTCGAGGATGACCCCGATCCCGGCCCGGTGCAGGACGTCCACGAAGTACATGAAGTCGCCGGGCGTGCCGAAGCGGCTCGTCGGCGCGAAGTAGCCGGCGACCTGGTAGCCCCAGCTCTCGTCCAGGGGATGCTCGGTGATGGGGAGCAGTTCAACGTGGGTGTAACCCATGTTCTTCGCGTATTCGGCCAGCTTCGGGGCGATCTCGGCATAGGTCATCCACCGGTTGTTCTCCTCGGGAACGCGCATCCAGGAGCCGAGGTGGACCTCGTAGATGGAGACCGGGGCGTTGAGGGTGTGGCGTGAGCGGCGGGTCTTCATCCATTCGGAGTCTCCCCACGGGTAGCCGTCGATGTGCCAGACGCGCGACGCTGTCGCCGGGCGCATCTCGTAGAGGAACCCGTAGGGGTCGGACTTCTCGGTGAAGAAGTCGTTGAAGCGGGACTGGATGCGGTAGCGGTAGTGGGCGCCATGGAGCTTCCAGGGAACGAAGACCTCCCACGTCCCGGTCTCCTGCGTGAAGTGCATGGGATGGGCGTTCGGATCCCAGTGGTTGAAGTCGCCGATGACGGAAACGGACTTGGCGCTCGGAGCCCAGACGGTGAAGGCCGTGCCTTCCACGCCGTCCCGCGTGATGAGGTGCGCGCCCATCTTCTCGTAGGAGCGATAGAACGTGCCCTCGCGGTGGAGGTAGCGGTCGAAGTTCGAGAGAAGGCCTTCCTGGGTCATGGTGTCGCTCCTTGCTGGTTTCCCCTCCCAGAGAATAATCCCGCGCCGGGAGCAGCGAAAGGGGGAAGTGGCCTCGGGGCCGAAACAGCCTTATGATCTCCTCATGAAGGATCTCCTCCTCGTCGGGGCGGGCGGGTTTCTCGGCTCGATCGGACGCTACGCTCTCGCGGGCGCCGTCCAGCGGCTCTCTTCTTATCCGACCTTTCCCTACGGAACGCTCTGCGTCAACGTCCTGGGGTGCCTCGTCATCGGCGTGCTCGGCGGGCTCGCGGAGGCCCGGGGGGCCTTCTCTCCGGCGTTCCGTCTCTTCGTCTTCATCGGCATCCTCGGCGGTTTCACCACCTTCTCCTCCTTCTCCTTCGAAACCCTTCAGCTGGCCCGGAGCGCGGACATGCTGCGCGCAGGCTTGAACGTCATGGTCCAGGTCGCGGGATGTCTCTGCGCCGCGTGGGGCGGATTCGCCCTGGCAAGGGGGATGTGAGATGATGCTTCCGAGAGACGGTCACCTCCTGAGGATCTTTATCGGCGAGAACGACCGCCACGAGGGTCTGCCGCTCTACGAGTGGATCGTGAAGACGGCCAAGGAGCGGGGAATGGCGGGCGCGACGGTCCTGCGCGGTCTCGAGGGTTTTGGCGCGAAGAGCCACATCCACACCGCCCGCCTCCTCGAACTCTCCAGCGACCTCCCGATCGTCGTTGAGATCGTGGACACGAAGGAGAAGATCGAAGCCTTCCTGCCGCTCGTCGATGAGGCGGTTCGCGACGGGATGGCGACGTTGGAGAAGGTGGAGATCCGGTTCTACCGGGGCGGGGGCATGTCGACCGGGAACCGGCTGGCCTGACGGGGAGACGACGGGAGGCTTCGTGACGTCCGCGCCTTCGTTCAGCGTCATCGTGCCGGCCTGGAACGCGGAGCGGACCATCGCGCGGTGCGTGAAATCGCTCAAGGCCCTGGAGCCGTCCGCGCTCGAGATCCTCGTCGTCGATGACGGCTCCACGGACGGAACCGCGGCGATCGCGGAGTCCGATGGCGCAACCGTGATCCGGCTTCCCTCCAACGTCGGCCCGGGCCTGGCCCGCAACGAGGGGGCGCGCCGGGCGGTCGGCGAATATCTCGCCTTCACCGATGCCGACTGCGAGGTCCCCTCCTCGTGGCTCGCGGCCTTCCAAAGAGCCTTCGAACGGGGCGATTGCATCGCCGTGACCGGTCCCTACTCCGGCACGTCCGAACCCGGGCTCCTCGAGGCTGTGATGGACCGGGTGCTGAGGTTCAACCAGCGGTCCATGCCCGATCTCATCGAATCCTGCATCACGGCGAACCTCTGCGTCCGCCGCGCCGACTTCGAATCCGTGGGGGGGTTTCCCTCCTACCGGCTGCCCGGTTCCTCGAAGTGCTGCTTCACGAACGAGGACGAGGAGTTGATGTTCCTGCTGTGTGAGCGATCGGGACGGCCCGCTCGCTGGCTGCCGGAGAACGGCGTCCTTCACGCCTACCGGGCCACGGTCGAGGGCTACTTCCGGCAGCAGGCGAAATACGCCGAGAGCGTGCTGGTGTCATACGCCCGGTTTCCCGGCCTCACCCGCAAGCGCGTCACCTATGGCCGGAGCGGCACGGGTCTGAAGATCCTCCTCGCCCTTCTCGCGATCGTGTCGGCCTCCATCGCCCCGGTCCTGCCCGTGGCCGCGCTCGGCCTCATTCCGTTCCTGGCGTTGCACGCCGAGTCACTGCGATATCTCGCCGCGACGGAGCCCGCGGAGGACCGGCGCCGGCTCATCCTCCTCGCGGCCTATCCCTTCCACCTCCTGACCGCGCTCGCCTGGACCGCGGGGCTCGCCGCGGGAGCGGTCAAGGCCTCGGTCGGATGGCTGGCCTGGCGGAAGGAACGCGCGATCTCGTGTTGAAACTTCTCCGGCATCTCCTGCCCGGGACCCCTCGCGTGCCGCCCTACCTCATCCATTTTCTGACGTCCCGCTGCAACGCCCGCTGCCCCCACTGCTTCATCTTCGGAGAGAACGACCCGCGGTTCTCGGGGCCCGAGATGACGACGGAGGAGATCCGCGCCATGACCCGGCTCCTGCCGGGAGGGCTCTACAACGTCAGCCTCACCGGCGGCGAGATCTTCATCCGGCCCGACGTGGAGGAGATCGGCGAGGCGTATGTGAGTGACACCGACGTGAACGTGATCCAGTTTTTCACGAACGGAACGTTTCCGGACCGGGCCTACGATTGCGTGGAGGGACTCAGCCGCCGGCACCCCGGGAGGAACTTCGTTCTCTGTCTCTCGATCGACGACCTGGAAGGCGACCACGACTCGTATCGGCGGCTGAACCGTGCCTTCGCGAGCTCGATGGAGCTGTACCGGCGCGTCCAGGGCCTGAAACGCCGCAACCTCGGGCTCGACGTCGGCGTCACCGTCAGCGCAGCCAACCAGGACCGGCTCGAGGACCTCTACCGCGTGCTCGTCGCGGAGCACGGCGTCCGAACCATCTCGGCCGCGCTCGTGCGGGACGAACCGTTGGATCCTTCCGTCAAGAGCGTGGACCTGGCGAAATACGAGCGTTTCGGCCGGCTTCTCGAGGACGGCATGCTTCGGGGCGAACTCGACGGTTTCTCGGGATTCCCGGGCGCCGATCTCGTCAACGCCAAGAGCCTCCTCATGCGCGAACTGATGCCGCGAGCGGCGCGCGGCGAGTATCTCTCGCCCTGCCATGCGGGGCGCCTGGTCGGCGTGATCCACTCGAACGGCGACGTCGCGCCGTGTGAGATCCTGAAGACGCGCCTGGGCAACCTCCGCGAGCGGGGATTCTCCCTGCCCGACATCTGGACCTCGCGGGCGGCGGCGGAGGCCCGCTCGTGGATTCGCGGCACGAAATGTCGCTGCACGCACGAGTGCTTCCTCGCCATGAACCTCGTCTTCAACGGCCGGCACTTGCCGGGCCTGCTGCGGCACTACCTGAGGATCAAGGCGAAATCGAAGCGTTGATGCCGGTGTCGCCCAAGGCCGCGGGTTCCGGCGACAGCGTGCCGATCCGTACGCGCCCGATCACGACCTCGTCGCGCACGCGTTCCAGCCCGCCCAGGGCGGCCCAGAAACTGTCCTCGAAGGTATAGAAACCCGGTCTCGACCGGATGACGAGAAGGCGCCGGTGGCGGGCGCGGATCGCGCGCGCCGTCTCCTCGGGATCCCCGGGCGTCACGCGCGCGAAGGGCGCCATGCGCCTGAAGTACGGCTCGTCCTTCCATACGAGGTAGAACGGCTTCGTCTCGGGCCGCGAGAGGTACCAGGCGGCGGGCGTCCCCCAGCCCGGGACGACGACGATCGCATCGCAGTCCGCCTCTCGCCGACGAACCTCGCTCATGATCCCGCTCCACGGCTCACGGGTGAGTCGGTCCTCGAGGTGGAACCGGTTCGCGTAGACCTCGCGCAATCCCGCCGCATCGATCGCGACGAGGAGGAGAAGCGCGACGCTCGCCGCGACCCGGGCCGGTCCCCGGCGCTCCCAGGCCTCCGCGAGAGGCACGGCGAGGATCGCAAGGCCCAGGGGAAAGAGCGCGATCAGGTAGACCGGTTCGCAGACGGCGCGCAATCCCCACAGGATCCCGGCGAGCACCAGGATGAATCCGGCGAAGAGCACGGCCGTTCGCGCCGCCGGCACACGGGACCGGGTCGTCCAGGCCACGGCCCAACCGAGGGCGACGGACAGGGGCAGGGCGAGGTAGAGCGCGCGGTAGACGACGGGAGGCGCATTGTAGAGGAGGATCCACGCCAGGAGGCGATGCACGTGGTAGACCGCGTCCTTCCACGGCGAGGCTCCCAGGTGGCTCCCGGCCCAGACGGGGGCATACCAGTTCCCCCGGAACATCTGGGCGACCATGAGGCCGAACCAGGGCAGGAAGGCCAGGATTCCGACCAGCGTGATGAGTGCGAGGCCGGCGAAGGTCCGGCGCTCCGGGCGGCGGACGACGAGAACCACGGCCGCCGCGACGCCGAAGAAGACCTGGACGTAATGCGTGTAGCAGGCCGCGAGCAGGGCGCATCCGAGGCGGATCCAGGCGCGGGTCGATGATGTTTCCGCGACCTCCAGCGTCTCCAGGACGGCCCAGAGCGAGAAGAGGGCAGCCAGGCCGTAGGCGCGCGCCTCGCGGCTGTGCGTGACGGCGTATGCGTCGCAGGCCACGAGAAGAGCGGCCAGGAGCCCGGCGCGCGGCGAAGAGATGCGGGCTCCGATCCGGAAAGCGAGCAAGACGCAACCGAGCCCGGCGAGGAGGGACGGCACCCGCGCCCATCCCTCGCCCGTCCCGAGCGAAACCCATGCTGGCATGAGCCCCGCGTAGTAGAGAGGCGGAGAGTTCTCGATGGCGACCAGCGACCTCACCGGATCGGGGTGAGTCGCCGTCAGCATCGTGTAGGTCTCGTCGCTCCAGAAGGAGGTTCCTCCGAGATTCCATGCGCGCAGGAGCGCGGCCAGGAGAAGGACCAGGAGCAGCGCGGACCGCGTCGTCCTCATGCCCGGTTTCGCCTCCGCCGCGGCGGCGGGAACGGTGCGTTCAGCCGTCGGAGGCACGATCGAGGAACAACGCGACCGCGTAGATCGCGATGGCCGCGAAGAGGAGCGCCGAGAAGCCCGCGGCCATGCTGGCGTACTCGAGGAAGCCACCGGTCACCGCCCCCAGGAGGTTCGCTCCGAGCGCGGCCGGTGCGTCCTTCACGCGGTCCATCATCCGCGCATAGAGGAGCGCCGCGCAGAAGATGGGAAGGCCCCAGAGCAGGCAGGCCGCGACCTGTCCCGCGAGAAGCGAGTGCCCCAGGTAAGTCGACTGGGGCAGGAGGTAGAGGAGGAGGAGCGACGCGAAGAGCCCCGCCGCGGGCAGGAGACGGCCGGACACGAGGCGGCGCTCCACGAGGGCGTTGGCAGCCAGGATCGCCGCGAGGATCGTCGCAAAGACGAAGCTGTTCACCGCCCACGTGGTGCCGAACAGGATCGCCAACCGCGTCACGGCGACGGTTTCCAGCATCAGGAACGCGGCGCCGAAAAGGAAGAACGGCCAGGCCATCTTCCGGTCGCCGCGGCCGGCGCGGGTGAAAAGCCAGCAGACGAGGAGGATCACCGCGGCATAGACCAGCGAGTGGCGCGGAACGCTCCGGTGCTCCAGGTAGAGGAACGGCCAGTCGTCGGTCGGCACGAGATCGCCTCCCTCGGTCTCGGCGCGCTGGAACCCGAGGAACTCGCCCGGGGGCAGTTTCGACAGGTCCGTACCGGCCACGACCATGAAGGCGCTGCGGTTGACATAGAGCGCCGCGTCGCCGAAGACCCTCTTCACGAGGGTCACGATCCGGTGCTTCATCCAGGGGTGGATGGCCGCGAAGGAGAGGACGAGGTATCCGCCCGGCTTGAGGCGCCGCGCACCGGCCGAGATGCCTTCGAGCGTGTACAGGAACGACTCCAGTCTGACGCTCGAGTACGTGGAGAAAAGCCCGTGGGAATCGACGAGACCGTAGATGATCACGTCAAAGAGGTCGGAGCCGCTTTCCAGGTACTGCCGCCCGTCCTGGATGACGACCTCGACCGGCCCCCGTCCGTAGGGATCCTCCGGGTGATGATCCCGGCCGAGACTGTAGATGACCGGGTCGATCTCGACGGCCGTGATGCTCCTCGCTCCCGCGCGAACGGCGCCGGCCACGTCGTTGCCCGTGCCGGCCCCGATGATGAGCACGCGATCGGAGCGGACGTCCGGCAGGAGGAAGGGCAGGTCGTAGTTGGAGACGATCGGCGGGCGGGTGTCGAGATCGGGATGACCCGAGAAGTCCAGCGCCGACTGGTGGAAGTGCTCGCCGACCGCGATCGAGAAGGGCTTGCGCTCGCCCGGGGCACGGCTCATGTTGTCGATCCGGATCTTGGAATAGGGCGACCAGAGAACGTTGGAATCGACCATCATGACGAGAGCGAGGGGCAGGAGAGCGGTCACAAGCCACCGGCGGCGGTCGCAGCCGCCCGTGAGCGCCCAGAGCAGGAAGGCCGTGCCGTACCAGACGAAGGGCGGCAGGGAGAAACGGGAGTAGGCCATCATGAGAAGGACGCCCGCGACGGAGCCGGCGACGTTGACGGTGTAAGCGCGAATCGGAGGCAGTTGCGCGAAAGCGCGTCCGAGTTCCAGTCCGACCGGGTAGAAGACGACGGCGTTGAAGAAGAAGAAGAAGATCACGACCACCGAGACCGGCAGGAACCGCCGGTTCGCGCTGATCTCGAGAACGCCCTTCTGGAGATAACCCAGGACCGCGTTCACGGCATCGTGGAGCCCGCCGAAGAGGTCGACCGTCGCCCCGGGCGTGTTCGCCCACGTGAATTCGCCCGCGTCGTCGGAGAGGGAGATCGCGGCCTGCCCGAGGACGAGAGCGGAGAGGAAGAGCGCCAGCAGTACGAGCGGGATCGCGCGGTAGAGGGCGGGGGTCTCTCCTCCCCTCGGGGCGCGGAGGCATCCCAGGCCGAAACCGAAGAAGGTCGAGATGAGCACGGTGTTGGCGAAGTAGGCGACCATGGGGACGTAGCCGGAGAGCCAGCGGATGTTGGCGAGCTCGAGGAGCAGGAGGAGGAGAGAGACGAGAAAGAGGCGCGGAGCGGGTTTCGTCATGGCCGGGTCACGCCGGCGAGTCTACGGGATGCCCCCGCGCGGGTGAAATCGAAAACGCGCGGACGGTCCGCGGCCGCGCGCCTCAATCCACAGGGCTCCTTCGAAGGATGGTCAGGCCCTCCCAATTCTCGGCCACGAGCCCATAGCCGCGGAATGCCGAGGCGCCGCGATCCGCATCCACGACGAGATACTCGTGCTCCAGCCTTCCCTCCCGCCATGCCCGCTCCACCACGGGCGAGAGAAACGCGTCGGGATAGAGGAGGTGCCGGCGAGGAAATCGAATGAGCGCTCCTCGCTCCATGACCACGACGCGGCTCCCCTCGGGAACGAGCCCTTTCGGCGCCGTCTCGATCAGGCCGCGGCGCGCGTTCTCGGGCAGGGCGCGCAGGTTCTCGAGGGTCCGGGGCAGGAAGGTGTGGTGATAGGCGAACTGGAGAAGCGCCACGTGGACGAGAACGACGAAGGCGAGGCGGGGCGCGCGGCCGGATTCCGGATCGAAGCGGGCCAGGACCGTGATCAGAGCGTAGACGCCCACGACCATCGATACCTGGATGTAGAAGCAGTTGATCTTCGTCATGTCGTCGCCCGGGTTAGCGAGGAGAATGATGATCCACTCGGGAACGCAGAGAAAGAGAAGACGGGGCCGGAGAAGCGGCAGGAAGAGGAGCGGCAGGCCCAGGTGCACGAAGAGGCCGATCTTGGAGGGATGAAAGACGACGCGGGCGAGTCCGAGCGGGTCCCGGACGATCATCTCCAGGGCGGCCAACGGCGTGCCGCCGACGGCCGCGTAGTGTCGGCTCGCGGATAGATCGACGCTGGGCTGGCGGTTGAGGAGGTAGAGGGAGAGGGCGGCGAGACCCGCGAAGAGGGCGATCCGGCCGAGACGACGGTCGCCCCCGGGGCGGATCATCTCCAGGCCCCCCTCGAGGATCATCGCGGCGAGAAACGGTTCCCACGTCAGGGCCGTCAGCACCGCGAAGAGGCCCGCCAGGGAGCGCTTCTTCCGTTCCTTGAAGAGGAAGTAGGCGAAGAGGAGCGGCACGCCCGCGAAGCTGGGCTGGCACTCCACGAGGATCGATCCGGACGTGGCCGGCAGGAGCAGGAAGACGAGGGCGCAGCAGAGCCCGGCCTCGCGGCTGCCCAGCCGCTCGCGGGCGAGGGCATAGGCGAGGGCCGCCGCCGCGAGGGCGAGACCGTAGTGGGCGAGGTTCAGCATGTAGGGATGCTCGAAGAGGAGGTAAAAGGGCAGGTAGAGGGGCAGGATGAAGAGCGGGTGAACGGCGAAGTAGGAGATGCCGACCGGGTCCGCGTGGACGCCGCGCCCGTTGACGAGATTCCACAGGGCGTTGTGGGTGGTCATCACGTCGAACCCGAAGACGTAGCGAGAGGTCACGTGATGCTGCCAGACGGCGACCAGGGAGACGACGGTTCCGAAGAGGAGGGCTGGGAGAAGGAGTCGCCTGAAGCGCGTGAAACGCGCCGGGAACCAGAAGCACGCGGCGACAGCGAGCGTGACGAGGAAGGGGACGGCATCCGTGCGGAAAGGCAGGGCGGAAAGCGCCATCGTCCCGACGCTAGTGTGCGATCCGGGCCCGCACGGCCTTCTCACCCTCGATGACAATCAACCCCCCCTCCCCGCGCAGGAGGGGCAAGGCCTTCACGAGAGCATCGGAAACCCTCAGCAGGCCAAACGCCTTCCCGTCGTCCAGAAGGTTGAAGAGATGGGGGGGAAGGAACACCCGGGTGTCCGTCCTGACCCGGAGGCCGGCGCGGCGGGCCCACTCCCGGATCGTCGTCGAAGAGATCAGCGGATCCTGCCCCGCTTCCTCCCTCCAGATCGGCCGTGCACGCATCAGGAGATCGAAAAGGCCGCGGAAGAGGGTCGTGTTGTTCTCGAGCCCGAAGTAGAGCCCTCCCTCCCGCAGCACGCGGCCCGCCTCGCAGAGGGTCTCGCCGGGGTCGGGAAGATGGTGAAGAACGCCATACACGGTCACGGCATCGAAGGTTCCGTCCCGGAAGGGGATGTGGGAGGCATCGGCCACGAAGAAGGACGCGCGCGCATCCCAACCCTCACGCTTCGCCCGCTCGATCAACCGCCGGATCATGGCGGGCGATATGTCGAATCCCACGAGGCGGAGGTCGAGATCACGGAGCGGTTCCAGGCTCCGGCCGTTGGCGCACCCGACGTCCAGGACCCAGTCGCCCGGTTTCATACGGCCGCGCCAGGATCCGAAGAGATCCCGGTCCACGGCGCGCCAGAATGGCATGCGCATGTAGTCGTCGTAGGACGAGGCGCTCTCCGCGTACTCGTCGAAATGCCTTCGCTGCCGGATCTGGGCGTCGTAGGCGCCGGCCGAGGCCGGGACGTGGCGGGGCGGATCGAGGCCGGCGGCGCCGAGCTTCCCGCCGAAGCGGTCGAAGAACCTCGCGCGGCCCCTCTCGTCCGCCAACCCGGGGAGGACGAGGTCGAGCAGGCGCTCCTCGATGGGGTACCAGGCCCCGCACGGGCGGCAGACGAGGACTCCGTTCGCGACGACGCCCGAACCTTCCTCATCGTAGATCTGGAGTTCCATTTCTCCCGAGCGGCAGGACGGGCAGACGAGCCTTTCGATGACGTCGACGTGCATCAGGCGCGGGAGCCGGCCATCGGCTTCACGGTTCTCTTCCCCGCCGCGGCAGGGCGGGAATGACCTCGTCCACGATGAAGACCGGGCGGCGCTTCGTCTCATCCACGCTTCTCCAGAGGTACTCGCCCAGGGTGCCGAGCGTCAGGAGCTGGACTCCCCCGAGGACCAGCGTGATGATGATGAGCGCGGAGAGGCCGGGAACCGGAAATCCGTAAGCGATCCGGTGGTAGGCGATGAAGAGTGCATAGCCGAATCCGCCGAGGGAAACGGCGATTCCCAGGTACTGGACGAACCGGATCGGGGCGTAGGAAAAGGCCACGAACGAGTCGATGAAGTACTTGATCTTTCGCCGCAGCGTCCACATCGACCGGCCGTGTTCGCGAGCGCGACGCTCGTAGGGAATCACGGTCCGGCGAAATCCCGTCCAGAGTATCAATCCCATCAGGGAGGTGTTCTTCTCCTGGATGGCCGTGATGACGTCGATGACCTTGCGGTCGATGAGCACGAAGTCGAATCCGCCGGAAGGCATGTCGGGAAGCGCGTAACGCCGCAGGAGCCCGTAGTAGGTCGACGCGAGAAGCCTTTGCAGCCACGGCTCGTCCCGCGACTCCCGCGCGGCCATCACGACCTTGAAACCGCTCCGCCAGCGGGCGATCATGTCCGTGATCAGCTCCGGCGGATCCTGGAGATCGGCCGAGATGATCACGGCGGCATCGCCCGTGGCGTGGCTCAATCCGGCCAGGCAGGCCGTGAAGGAGCCGAAATTCCTCGAAAGCTTCACGATCCTCACGCGGGGGTCGCGGTCGGCCTGGTCCCTGAGGATCGCGAGGGATCCATCGCCCGATCCGTCGTCGACGAAGAGAAACTCGAAATCCACGCCGGGATCACCGGCGGCGGCGGCCGCGAGGCGCGGGAAGAGATGGGGAAGGTTCAGCTCGTTGAAATAGACGGGAACGACGACGGATAGACGGGGTTTCTTCCCGGGTTCAGAAAGCGACATCTTTGACGACGCGCGCCGGAACCCCGTATGCCAACTTGCCGGCCGGAACGCTGCGGGTCACCAGCGAGCCGGCTCCGATCACGGCCTTCTCGCCGATCTCGACGCGCGCGAGCAACGTCGAATTCGTGCCCACAATGGCTCCCCGACGGATGACGGGGCCCTGCCGGACGACGTCCTGCGCGTTCGCGAGACCGAAGGAATTGTCGTTGGCGGAGCAGACATGGGGGCTGAGGAAGACATCGTCCTCGAGAAGCATGTCGCCGCCGAAGTGGCACCCGTCCATGATGCGGCAGCGATCGCCGATGACGATGTTGTAATTGAGGAGCACGCTCCGGCCCAGGACCGTGTCGTTCCCGATGCGGCATTCCTCGCGGATGGACGTAAGATCGCAGATCAGGACGTTGTTGCCGATGCGACTGCCCGTGTAGAGAACGACCGAGGCGCCGACGACGCACCGCGTTCCGATCACCAGGGGCGCCAGGTGCGGCGAGGGCTTGCGGTCGATGATCCCCGCCACCAGCGGCGGGCGGCCCAGGACCGCGTTCTCGAAGACGCGCGTCTCCGCCCCGATCCGGGTGCCGGGGTAGACCGTGACGTTGTTGCCCAGGATGACCCCGCTCTCGATGACGGCACCCGCGCCGACGGAGACGTTCGCGCCGAGAACGACCGAGGGATCGAGATGTGCGTCGGGACTGATCATCGCGCCGTGCCGCGATGATAGCACGTTTCGACCTGTTGGACAGGAGTATTCCCCCCGTCGATCCGTCCCAGCTGACCGCACGCCCCGTGCAGGTCGAAGCCGCGCCGCGTTCGTCGCTTCGCGAAGACGCCGCATTCCCTCAGGCGCCGCAGGAATCCGAGCGTGACGGCATCGGAGGACGCGCGGAACGGCGCGCCCGAGACCTCGTTGAACGGGATGAGATTCACCGTGACCGGCAGGTCCCGGCACCAGGCCGCGAGCGCGTCGGCGTCGGCGGGAGCGTCGTTCACTCCCTCGAGGAGGACATACTCGACGAGGAATCGTCCCCGCGAGGCGAGCGGATGGGTGGTGAGCGCCGCTCGCAGGTCCGCGAGCGAATCGCCCCGGCAGCCCGGCATCAGTTCGTCGCGAAGATCCTGCCGGGCGGCGCCGAGGGAAATCGCGAGGCGCAGGCTCCGCCAGCCCGTCTCCGCCAGCCGCCTCAAGCCCTCCACCCGCCCCACCGTCGAGACCGTGACCTGGGACGGGCCGTGATTCAATCCGGCCTGATCGAAGATCACCCGCAGGGACTGGAGAACGGCATCGAGGTTGTCGAGCGGTTCCCCCATGCCCATGAAGACGATGTTCCGGATCGTCCCCCCGTCGCGTGACGCCAATACCCGGCCCGCGACGACTCTCTGGGCCACGATCTCAGCGGCTGAAAGCTGGGATTCGAGTCCCATCGCGCCGGTCCGGCAGAAGGCGCAGGCCCGGGCGCAACCGACCTGGGAGGAGACGCAGAGCGTGTGCCAACGCGAACCGCGATGACTCTCCATCGGTAGGATGACACATTCCGATTCGTGAACGGAACCTTCTCGGAGAACGGGAAGCCGGACCTTGGTCGTGCCGTCGGACGAAATCGCGGTCGCGACCGCTGACGCGTCCGCGTTCTCACCACTCATGATCCGGCGGTATTCGGAGAGGCTCACGGCCTGACTTCTCTCCCGGATCAGGGCGTATTCCCCGAGTGTCAGGCCCCACTCCGCTCGCGACCAGTCCTGCATGACATCATGGTATAGCGGAAACGGTGACAGGCATACGCGATTGCGCGTGCCATTTTGCACGGATCTCTTTGAATTCCAGTCTTGGCGGCTGCAAAGCGTAAAAGCGTATGCCTGTCACCCCTTTCTTGCCATGGAACGGGGAAATTGTTACAAATGGACGCCATGAGAACGTTCCTAGTCGCTATGCTTTGCGTCGCCGTGACGGCTTCGGCCGCCTCCGCGGTTTCCCCGATGGAGATGCACGAACTGCTCGTTCCGGATCTCCAGGAGGTGCGCCCCTACGGCGAGTTCGTCTTCGAGCGTGAGCCGGAACAGGCGACGAGCCAGCGCGCGCAATACAAGTCGACACTCTACGAGCTCTACCTCCAGGCCAACCTCTTCCCCTCCATCACCGACCGCCAGATGACGCTTCAGTTCAAGGGGCGGATGCAGGACCTCGCGGAAGGCATGACCCTGCCCTCGACCCGCGCTCCCCTGCCGGATCCGCTCTTCGACGCCGGGATGGGCGCCACGTACCGGTTCCGCACGCAGGGCGGCAACCTCGTCGGCCTGAACCTCGGGTTCTTCTCCGCAAGTGACGATCCCTTCAACGACGGCCACGGGCCCGACGTCTCCGCCAACGTCTTCCTGCGGATGCCCCGGCCGGACCGCGAGGCCTGGGTGCTGTACCTGCATTACCTGAACACGCGCGATTACGCTCCCGGCATCCCCCTGCCGGGCGTCGGCTACAGCCGCCGGGCGGTCGACGGTTCCTACGATTTCTTCCTCGGTCTCCCCTACGCCGCAGGAACGCTTCGCCCCTCCGAGAAGGTTCGCCTCACCGCGTCCTATCTCGCGCCGAAGGAGATTCGTTTCGAGGCCGGCTATCGCGTCGCGGCGGAGATGATCCCGTTCACGATCCACGCCAACTTCGACTGGAGGACGGATCGCTACCGCAACTCGAACCGCCGCGGCGAGGACGATCTTCTCTCGATCGAGGAGAAACGCTTCTACGGCGGATTCCGGCTCGACATGGGCGAGAGCACCTGGATGGATCTCGTCGGAGGCTTCGCCTTCGACCGCGCGCTGTACGAGGGCGAGGAGTGCGACGACGACGACTTCAACCGGGTGGACGTGAGCGACGGCGCCTACTACGGCCTGCGTATCCGCTCGGTCTTCTGACTTTCGCTTGAATTCCCCGGACGCCGCCCTTCGCGCCCGCGGTGGGCGCCGCGAGCGCCTCGCGATCCTCCTGCTCCTCGGCTTCGCCTCGGGACTTCCCCTGCCCTTGACCGACGACACGATGAAGGCGTGGCTGAAGGACGCCGGAGTGGATCTCGCCCGGATCGGGCTCCTAGGTCTCGTCGCCTTCCCCTATACGCTCAAGTTCCTCTGGGCGCCCTTCATGGACCGTTTCGTTCCACCCTTCCTCGGGCGCCGGCGGGGCTGGCTCGCGGTGACCCAGGTGCTCCTCGCCGTCGCCATCGCGACGCTCGGCTTCATGGACCCGGCGGGCGCCCTGCCGTTCTTCGTGGCCGTGGCGCTGGCCATCGCCTTCGCCTCCGCCAGTCAGGACATCGTGGCGGACGCCTACCGCACGGACGTCTCCCCTCCGGATGAGCGCGGAGCGGCCGCCTCGGCCTTCGTGACCGGCTACCGCTTCGCCATGATCGCGGCCGGCGCGGGCGCCCTGATCCTCGCCGACCGGTTCGGATCCTGGAAGCCGGTCTACCTCGTCATGGCCGGCGGCATGGTGGTCGGCGCCGCGGCGACGCTCTTCGCGAAGGAACCGGCCGCGGTCACGGCGCCGCCGACCTTGCGCGAGGCCGTGATCGAGCCTTTCCGCGATCTCGCCCTGAGACGCGGCGGCTGGTTTGCGCTCCTCTTCATCGTCCTCTTCAAGCTCCCGGACGTCGTGGCCGGCGCCATGACCGTCCCCTTCATGCTTTCGATCGGCATCACGAAGACCGACATCGGTACGATCCGGCAGGGACTGGGACTCCTGATCACCATCCTCGGCACGCTGGCCGGCGGCGCGATCTCCCTGCGCATGGGACTCAAGAAGTCGCTCTGGGTCTTCGGCATCCTCCAGGCCGTCTCGAACCTCGGCTTCCTCGTCCTCGCGAGCACGGGACCGCGATATGGAGTCCTTGTCGGCGTCATCGCGGTCGAGAACTTCTGCAACGGGCTCGTCTCGGCCGGTTTCGTGGCCTTCCTGATGAGCCAGTGCGACCGCCGCTTCTCGGCGACGCAATACGCGCTTCTATCCTCCGTCATGGCTATCACGCGCGTCGTGGCGGGTGCGCCGACGGGGTACATGGCGGAGACGCTGGGCTGGAGCGGATTCTTCGTCGCGAGCATCGCGACGGCCCTCCCCGGCATGGCGCTCCTTCCCTTCCTCGCGACACGCGAGGAGGCGGACACTCCCGGCCCGTCGATCGACCGGTGATCACGAAAGGATCTCATCATGGACCTTATTGAATTCCGGTCTCTTCTCGGGACCCTCGTGCTCCTCGCCATCGCCTATGCGCTCTCTTACAACCGGCGCGCGATCGCCTGGAGAATCGTCGTGGGGGGGACCCTGCTGCAGATCGCCTTCGCCTTTCTCGTTCTGAAGACGGCCCCGGGCAAGGCCTTCTTCTTCGCGGTGAATGACGTGGTCGTGGCTCTTCTCGGCTTCGCCAAGGCGGGCGCATCCTTCGTCTTCGGCAACCTCGTGAACAACAACCTCCCCGTGGGAACGCCCTTCGGCGGGCCCGCCGACACCATGAGCCCGGTCGATCCTTCGACGGTCACGGGCATGGCGCAGGCCGGCGCCTTCTTCGCCTTCTCGGTCCTGCCCACGATCATCTTCTTCTCGTCCTTCATGGCCGTCCTCTACCACTTCGGCATCATGCCGAAAGTCGTCCGCTTCTTCTCGCTCATCATGGAGCGGACGCTCAGGACGTCCGGAGCCGAAACCCTCTCCGCCTCGGCCAACATCTTCGTGGGCCAGACCGAGGCGCCGCTCATCATCCGGCCCTACATCGCGAAGATGACGAGGTCGGAACTCTTCTGCGTGATGACGGGCGGCTTCGCGACGGTCGCGGGCGGCGTGATGGCGGCCTACGTCGGGTTCCTCCTCGACAAGTTCCCGACGATCGCGGGTCACCTGATGGCGGCATCCGTCATGTCCGCACCCGCGGCGCTCGTCATGGCGAAGATCATCTGCCCGGAAGAGGAAACGCCGGAGACGGCGGGCGGGGCGAAGGTGGAGATCCCGCGGATCGACGCGAACGGGCTCGATGCCGCCTCGCGCGGTGCCACCGAGGGCATGGCGCTCTCCATCAATGTCGCCGCGATGCTCATCGCCTTCATCGCCCTCATCGCGCTCGGAGATTCGCTCCTCGCGGTCCTGCCGTCGGTCCTCTGCTTCCCGGCTCATCTCGCCATCCTGCCCGAGGCCGTATCCTCGCCCTTCGCGGGGTGGGAAACGGCACTGCGGGGATTCTGGCCGGAGAGCCTGAAGGCTCTCTTCGGGATCTGCATGGCGCCCCTCGCGTGGATCATGGGCGTGCGATGGGAGGATTGCCGGGTGGTGGGCGAACTGATGGGCACCAAGACGGTCGTGAACGAGTTCGTGGCCTACCTGGATCTCGTCGGCTTCCTCGACCGTCTCTCGCCCCGCTCCTCCATCATCGCCATCTACGCCCTCTGCGGCTTCTCGAACTTCGGGTCGATCGGCATCCAGATCGGCGGCATCAGCGCGCTCTGTCCCGAGAGGCGCCACGACCTGGCGCGGATCGGTTTGCGCGCGATGATCGCGGGGTCGCTGGCCTGCTTCATGACGGCCACCATCGCCGGCACGATCGAGTCGGAACAATCGGCTCTACTCAACAACCGCGTCGATGCGGCCGCGGTTTCCGCACCCGTTCCGGCCGACGCGGCCGCAGACACGTCCGTCGCCCGGCCCGCGGCCGGCGATACCTCGGCATCGACAGGAGTCAACTGAACCATGGAATGGATCCACAAGCTGCTCTGGCTTCTCACCCCGGCCGGCATCACCTGGCTCATTCAGACCGGCGGCCTGCCCGCGATATGCCTCATCATCTTCGCCGAGACCGGCTTCTTCGCGCTCCTGCCCGGCGACTCCATGCTCGTCCTCTGCGGCATCTTCGCCGCGACGCCCGGCGCGGACGGCCAACCGCTCCTCCCCCTCTGGGCGCTCCTCTCGATCGTCCCCGTCTGCGGAATCATAGGCGACCAGGTCGGGTATTGGATCGGGACCTTCTTCGGCCGCGCCCTCTATTCCTGGCGCGACTACTACCTCTTCGGTTTCTTCCCTCTCTTCAAGAAGGCCTGGCTCGAGAAGACGGAGCGATTCTACGAGCGGTGGGGCACCTTCTTCATCGTGGCGGGGCGCTGGGTGCCGTTCGTCCGGACCTTCGCGCCGATCGTCGCCGGGATCGTCAAGATGCGCTTCCCCGTCTTCATCACCTGGAACGTCATCGGGGCCTTCACCTGGGTCTGGAGCATGGTGCTGGTCGGGTATTTCCTGGGAGGCTGGGTGCGGGAGACCTTCGGGTTCCCCCTGGAGCAGCACATCGACAAGATCGCGCTCGTCATCGTTTTCCTCTCCGTGCTCCCGATTCTCTACACGATTTGGAAGGAGAAGAAGGCCGCCGCGAAAGCTGCGTAGCTTCGAGCGGGAACACGCCTTTTTCCAAGGCACTGCCCCGAATAGGTCCCGGCATCTTTTAGCCGTGCAGAGCGTTGACTTTTCGAGAATTCAGCTTAACAATGTTCGAGACTGAACCGATGAGAAATCAGGGAACGAGATACGTTGCCCCCAACCGTTTCCGCGAGGAACCTGAATGCAGATAGGCAGTCTCATAGGTCTCATCGGCGTCGTTTGCTGCCTCCTCATGGGTGCGCTCTGGGGCCGCCCGGGGTCGATTTTCGAAATCCTGGGCGCCTACGTCGATATCCCCTCGATCTTCATCACGATCGGAGGAACGACCTTCACCTTCATCACGGCCTACACGCCGAAGGAATACCGCGGCATCGTCACCTACTTCAAGCTGATCTTCCGCACGCCGAAGTTCGATCCCATCGGCATCATCCCGACAATGGTCTCCTTGTCCGAAAAGGCGCGCCGCGAAGGCCTGCTTTCCCTCGAGGACAATCTCGAGGAGATCTCCGACGACTTTCTGAAGCGCGCCCTGCAACTCGTCATCGACGGCACCGACCCGGAGCTGGTGAAGTCGATCATGAGCATCCGGAACTCGAAGATGGAGGACCGGCATAACGCGGCAATCGCGGTCTTCAACATGATCGAGGTTCGCGCCCCGGCCTTCGGTCTCATCGGCACCATTCTCGGCCTCGTGCAGCTGCTGAAGAACCTGACCGACCCCGCCTCGCTCGGCCCCTCCCTGGCCGTGGCCCTCATCACGACCTTCTACGGCGTCATTCTCGCCAACGCCTTCGCGGGCCCGATCCAGACGAAGTTGGCCCTGATGCACGACAACGAGATGCTCGTTCGCAACCTGATGATCGAAGGCGTCCTGGCCATCCAGTCCGGCGACAATCCGCGCATCGTGGAGGAGAAGCTTCTCGCCTTCCTCTCCTCCGCCCACGCCAGCCGGTACGCGGTCCAGCGCCAGAACGCCTGATCCGTGGGCGTCAAGACCTGCTCCAACTGCGGGAACAAGGTCAAGTATCCCGACGGCGTCGCTCCCTGGTGCCTCTCCTACGGTGACATGGTGACGAACCTCATGGCCTTCTTCGTGGCCCTTCTCTCCTTTGCCACCTTCGACGCGGCGAAATTCGAGGCCGCCGTGAAGTCGATGTCGATCGCCTTCGGCGTGAGCGTGATGGAGGGCGGAGAGACGATCAACCTGGGCCAGCAGCGGCTCTTGAACGCCGGAGACCGCAACGAACCCCTGGGCGAAGCCGACGTGCCGATCATGTCGACGGCGCCGGAACTCATGGGATGGCTCAAGGACCAGCTCGGCCAGGCCGTGACGGCGGAGATGACCGAGGAGGGCTTCAAGATATCGATCACCAACTCCGTCCTCTTCGATCCCGGCTCCTCGGCCCTGAAGCCCGAGGCCGGGCCGCTGCTCGACCGCATCACCTTCTTCCTTTCGAAGGTCGCGGCCGGGTCGAACTTCCGCATCGAGGGTCACACGGACAACGTAAGCTTCTTCGAGGCGCTCGGCGCCCGCGACAACCTCACCTTGTCCGCCGAGCGATCGATCTCCGTCTACCGCGCCTTCGCGCAGCGACAGCTCGAGCGGAAGCGCATGTCGGTCGTCGGTTACGGCGAGCAGCGCCCGTTGCCGCGTCTGCCCGACGAACCCGATGAGCAGTACCAGGCGCGCAACCGCCGCGTCGAGATCATCGTGCAGTGGAAGCAGGCCTCGTAGCCGGGCCTACCCGGGATCCTCGAAGCGGTTCTTCTCCTTCAGGTCCTGGAACTCCTCCTCGGAAATGAGCCCTTTCCGCCTGAGATGATCCGCCTGGGCCATGCGATCGTCGAAGGAGTCGAAGGCGTCGTCCCCGGCGGCATCCGGCACGGCCTCGCGAATCCGCGCCTCCTGCGCCTCGTGGACGGCCCGCGACAGGGTATCCGTGAAGGCGCCGGCCAGCGCATTCGGGATTTCAAAAGCCGCGGCCCTCGTCAAGCGGTAGCGGTAGCGCAGGAAGATCCCCGAGCGGCGCCAGAAACTGACCAGGAGGGCGACGGTGAAAACGAGGTAAACCGCCGTGAAACCGACGCTTTTCGGCAGCGCGGAGCGGTCTCCCCTCTGCGCGTCATGCAGCATCGTGCCCGCGGATACGACGAGAAAGATGAGCATGACGGTGGCCAGAAGAAGAGTCATGGATCGGCTGTAGGAGACGCGCAGGGGCTTCGAGTCGATCGCGACGAGCGGAATTCTCTCGGTGTCGGGCGCGAGAAATCCGCCCGTCTCGAGGAAAACCTCGTTCGTCCCCAGGGTCAGGCGCGTCCGGGCGAAGAGCCCGGGCTTCCATGTGATCACGGCGTCGGCGGGCTTCGTCATCCCGGAAAGCCTAGTTCAGGGCGCGGAACCGCGCAAGGAGTTCGGGCGGGGAGGCGAGGTGGCGGATCTAGCGGAACGCGACGCCGCGCGTCGAGAGTTCCCGCGTGACGCGGTCGACCATCGTGTCGAAGAGGAGGAACATGCGGGAGGCCTCGCCGCGCCACTGGAAGGAGCGCGCCTCCCAGCCCTCTTCCTTCAGGGTGGCATTCACGATCAGGGTGTTGTCCACGATCCAGTAGTTGCCCTCGACGGTGTAGCGCGCGTCCGTGACCGAGTTCGCCACGATGCCCTGAGGCAGCCACTTGTGGTAGAAGATCTCCGGCACCGAGGAGCCGACCCAGTCGTGCTCCGGGGGTCCGTTCTGGTAGACGAAGGGCAGGACGTAGACGAGCGCCGGGGCGGCGCTTCCGGCCAGGGGGGATAGCGGCGGCTCGACGCGCCCGTAGTCCGGCTGCGTCGTCGGCCTCGTCCTCGTTCCGGAGGCGGTCTGCGGGAGGCGCGCGGCGCCGCCGGGCTGCGTGCGCGGCGCGCCGAACTGGGCGGTGAGAGAGACCTGGTGGCCGTCGCCGAGGTCACCGAAGGGCGTGAAGGCGTAATCCACGCCGACGTCCTCCCACTTGAACCCGGCGCCCGCGGTGAAGCCGTTGTCGGCGTCGTTGGCCGTGTTGAAGCCCGCGCGCAGCGCCAGGTGCTCGGGCCAGACCCAGACCTCGCCTCCGAAGTGCCCCTCGATGTCCTGCCGGCGAACCCACGCCATGTCGCTCGCGAGGCCCCAGACGCGGTTCGGGGAGCGGTAGGCGATCCCGGCGCGCACGGTCAGGGGCAGTTCGTCCTTCTCGCGGACGAACTTGAGCGACGATCCGAGGTTGGAGAGGGAGACGCCGAGCGTCAGACCCTGGACCGGCGGACGGATGATCGCGCCCATGTCGACGGCCACGGCCGAGGCGCTCCTGTCGTCGAGCGATTCGTTGATGAACTTGATCGAGGCCCCGAGGTCGAGGAAGGAGCGGATCGGGCGGGCGTAGGAGAGGGAGACCGCGAGGTCGTGGGAGGTGAAGGTGCCGAGATAGGAGTTCGTGGCCGCCGAGGCGACGGTAGTGCGGCGCACCTCGCCGAGATCCATGTAGGTGACGCTCGCGCCCAGCGTGCCGATCGTGGGGAAGGGGTGCACATACGCGAGATAGTTGTGGCCCATGTCCTCGAAGAGGTTGTTGTAGGCGAACCCGACCTCCTTGCGGCTCGCCCGCGCGACGCCGGCCGGGTTGAAGTAGAGCCCGTAGGCGTCGTCGGACCAGGCGACGTTCGCCTCGCCCATCGCGGCGGCCCGCGCCCCGACCCCGATCTCGAGGAATCCGGCACCGGTCGAACCGGCGCCCGAACCGGAGGCGGCGAAGGCGGACGAGGCGAGGAGGAGAAGCGCCAGAAAGGCGGCGCCGGCGCACGAGAAACGCCCCGCGCCGATCACCGGATCACCACGAACTTCACGACCGCCCTCTCGCCGTTCGGCGCGCGGACGATGGCGAAGTACATGCCCGACGCGACTTCCTGGCCGTCGTCGTTGCGGACGTCCCACTGGACCTTGCCGCCCGTGTTGGCGGCGCGGATCGTGGAGATCTTGCGGCCGGCGACGGTGAAGATGTCGATGTCGACGTTCGTCGTCACGTTCTGGAAGATGATGCCGGTGCCGTCGACGCCGCGGACGAACGGCGCGCCGTTGTTCGCGTCGTTGTCGTACGGCACGAACGGGTTCGGGTAGACGTAGACGTTCGTCAGGTTGTTCGCCGCGACGCCCGCGAAGACGGCGAAGTCCGTGAAGTGGGTGATCGTCGCGGTGATCAGGTTTCGCGTCGCGTCGATCACGCAGTTCTCGATGGCCTTCCAGCTCGAGGTCGCCCGGTCGTAGTAGTGGATGACGAGGCTCGACTCGGGCGCCGAGAGGCCCTGGTCGGAGTACGGGAGAGTGATCGTGATGGAGCGACTGAACTGCGTCGTCCCGTTCTCGAACTCGAACCGGTGCCACGAGCCGCCGTTGCCGGTCGAGATGAGGATGCCGTTGGAGGGCGCGGGCGCCTCGGGCGGCGCCGACGTGAAGGACGTCACCTTGATCCAGGCGCTGTCGGTCGTCGCGATGGTGCCGGCCGGAACGACGAGGCGCGTTCCGTCGAAGAGCATGACGGTCGAGGTCTCGTTCATCAGGAGGAGGCGGCGCTGGATGTGCGCGCCCGTCGCCGTGTCCGTCCATTCCTGCATGACGACACTCGTCGTGTCGTTGGTGAGAACGACGCGGCTGGGCGTCGAGTCGACGCTGCCGTTGGTCAGGGTCGCGACGGCGCGGACGTCGTAGGTCGCGTAGGCGAGTCCCGCGATGCTCCACTTCATCGACCAGAACGGCCCGGTCACGTCGGGGTTGGCGCTCCCGGCCGCGGCCGTGCAGGTCATCCAGGCGCCGGAGGAAGTCGGGCGGAACTGGAAGAGAACCTGGCTGTAGGTGTCGCTGAAGCCGGCGACGAGCGAAATGTCGGTGCCGGTGAGGCGGACCGAATCGCTGCCGTTCACGAAGACGACGGCGTAGGACGGAGTGCTGTCCACCATCGAGGCGCCGGTGTCGATGTAGAGCGTGCGCCGCGCGGACGTCTCGACGTTGCCCGCCCGGTCGTATCCGGCGACACGCCAGTAGTAGGTGTCGGAGAGGTAGCCGGAAGGCGTGTAGGAGGTCGCGGAGGTCGTCTTGCTGTCGCGGACCGTCGCGAAGGTCGAGTCGTTCGAGAACTGGAAGACGTAGGTGTCCGCGTTGCCGGTCCAGGTGAAGACCGGCCGCGTCTCGTTCGTGCGGTCGCCGTCGGCCGGGGACGCGAGAGCGAGGATGACGCCCGTGTCGATGACGAGGGTGCGGGCGGCGGACGTGTCGGCGTTGGTCGCGCGATCGCGGCCCGCGACACGCCAGTAGTAGGTCTCGGCCGCGAGGTAGGTCGCCGGCCGCCAGCTCGTGGCCGTCGTCTCGACCGACTGGTCGAGGGAGGCGAAGGAGGCGGAGCGCGAGAGCTGGAAGGTCCAGGTGTCGGCGTCGCCGGTCCAGGAGAAGACCGTCCGGGTGTCGTTCGTGATGAGGCCGGCGGCCGGGGCGACGAGCGTCACCGTGACGCCGGTGTCGATGAGGATCGTGCGCGAGGCCGTCAGGAAGGAGTTGCCCGTCGAGTCGGAGGCCTGCACGCGCCAGTAGTAGGTCTCGGCGGCGTAGGAGCCGGCGGGCGTGAAGCTCGTCGCGGCCTGCGACTTCGTCTCCACGTAGGTCGCGAAGACCGCGGACTTCGAGATCTGGAAGACGTAGGTCTCGCCGTTGCCGGTCCAGGTGAAGGTCGGACGCTGGTTCTGGGTGCAGGTCCCGGCGGCGGGCGCGGAGAGCGCGGCCGTGAGGTTCGAACGAACGACGAGCCGCCATGAATCGGTCGTCAGCGTGTTGCCGGCGGCATCGAGACCGGTGACGCGCCAGTAGTAGGTGTCGGACGCGAAGCTCGAGGCCGGGGTATAGGTCGCGCCGGACTGGGTCTTCGAGTCGTAGGTCGAAGCGAAGACCGGCGATGTCGAGATCGTGAAGGTGTAGGTGTCGGCGTCGCCCGTCACCGCGAAGCTCGGACGCGTGTTGGGCGTCACCGAGTCGTTGGCGGGCGAGGAGAGCGTCACCCGGACCTCGGTGTCGATGAAGAGGAAGCGGGAAGCCGTCGTCTTCACGTTGCCGAGACGATCCCAGCCCGTCACGCGCCAGTGGTAGGGGCCGGCCGCCATCGGCTTGGTGATCTCGGTGAAGTTCGAGGCGGCGCCCGTGGCGCTGTCGTAGATCGAGGCGAAGGTCGGATCGTTGTACGTGATCTCGATACGGTATGTGTCGGCGTCGCCGGTCCAGGTGAAGGTCGGCGTCGTGTCGTTGGTCGACGAGACGTCGGCCGGCGTCGAGAGGTTGACGACGACGGACGAGTCGATCGTGAGGCGGCGGGCCGCCGAGGTGTCCCAGTTGCCCGAGACGTCCTGCGCGATCACGCGCCAGTAGTACGTGTCGGCCGCGTAGTAGGAGGAAGTGGTGTGGACGGGCGAGACCGAGACGACCGCCTGGTCGTAGAGGACCGCGAAGGTCGTGTCGCGCGCGATCTGCACGCGGAAGGTGTCGCCGTCGGAGGTCCAGCGGAACGTCGGGGTCGTGTCGGAGGTGTCCGTGTTGTCGGCCGGGACGGAGAGGGTGACGGTGACCTGGGTGTCCGGCACCGTCGTGTCGACGACGAGGGTGCGGAAGGTCGCCGTGTCCCAGTTCCCGGCCGCGTCTGTCGCGATGACGCGCCAGTAGTACGTGTCCGCCGCGTGGAGCCTCGTCGCGGAGAGCCCCGCGGCATTCGTCGTCGCGCTGTCGAAGATCGAGGCGAAGCTCGAGACCTTCGAGGTCTGGAGCACGTAGGTGTCGCCGCCGCCGGTCCAGGCGAAGGCCGGGGTCGGATCGTTCGTGCGGGTCCCGTCGGCCGGGGACACGAGGGCGACCGAGACGCGCGTGTCCACGACGAAGGAGCGCGCGGCCGTCGTCTCGGCGTTCCCGGCGCGGTCCACCGCGAGAACGCGCCAGTAGTAGGTGTCCTCGGCGTAGTCGGCCGCCGGGGCGTAGGAGAGCGCCGCGGTGACCTTCGAGTCCTTGATCGTGGCGAAGGAGGCCGACGTCGAGACCTGAACGGTGAACGTGTCCGCGCCCGAGGCGGTCCAGGAGAACGTCGGCCGCGGGTTCGCCGTGCGGATCCCGTCCGCGGGCGACGACGCGGCGACCGTGATCGCGGTGTCGAGGTACAGGATCCGCGCGGCCGTCGTCTCGACGTTGCCCGCTGCGTCACGGGAAATCACGCGCCACCAGAAGGTGTCGACCGGGTAGTTCGCGGCCGGCGTGTAGGCAAGGATCGCGCCCGTGGCGCTGTCGTGAACCGTCGCGAAGGTCGAGACGCGAGCGATCTGGATCGTCGAGGTCTCGCCGCTGGAGGACCAGGTGAAGGTCGGACGGAGATTGTTCGTCGCGGCCGAGTCGGCCGGAGCGGTGAGCGAAACGACGACGCCCGTCATGACCCGGAGCATCCGGGCGGCGGTCGTCGAGGAATTGCCCAGGGCATCGTAGGCCGCGACGCGCCAGTAGTAGGTATCGGTCGCGTAGCCGGCGGCGGGCGTATAGGTGAGGGCCGTGGTCGTCCGGGAGTCGTGGATCGTCGCGAAGGACGCCGAGGTCGAGACCTGCAGGATGTACGTGTCCGCGTCACCTGTCCAGGTGAAGGTCGGGGTGGAGTCGTTCGTCAGAGTGCTGTCGGCCGGCAGGGCGAGCGACGCCGTCGCCGAGGTGTCGATGAAGATCGTCCGAGCGGCCGTGAAGAGGGCGTTGCCGGCCGTGTCCACGGCGTAGACGCGCCAGTAGTAGGTGTCGGCCCTGTAGTAGCCGGACGTGGTGAAGGTCGTGGCCGTCGTCGTCCGGGAATCGTAGAGCGAGGCGAAGTTCGAGACGGTCGAGACCTGCAGGACGTAGGTGGCCGCGTCGCCCGTCCAGGTGAAGGTCGGCGTTGTGTCGGTGGTGCGCGTGTTGTCGGCCGGGGTCGCGAGCGCGGCGGTGACCGAGGTGTCGACTTTCAGGACGAAGGAGGCGGAGGTCTCCGTGTTGCCCGCGATGTCCGTGCCGATGACCCTCCACCAGTATGTGTCGTGGGTGAGGGATCCGCCGAGCTGACGCATCGTGAGCGCCGTGACCGCGCTTTCCGTGATCGTCGCGAAGGTGGAGACGTGGGCGATCTCGAAGCGGTACGTGTCCGCCGTGCCCGTCCAGGAGAAGACCGGGCGCAGGACGCTCGTCTCGGTGTTCGTCGGTGGGGCGGACGGGGCGGCCGATACGAAGGTGTCGACGACGAAGGTCCGCGCCGCGGTCGTATCGATGTTGCCGGAGACGTCGCGGCCCGACACGCGCCAGTAATACGTGCCCTGGGCGTAGAAGGTCGTCGACGCCTCGTAGGAGGTGCCGGACAGGGTCTTCGAATCGACGATCGTCGAGAAGTCGGCGATCGAGGAGACCTGGACCGTGTAGGAATCGGCGTCGCCCGTCCAGGTGAGCGGCGGCGTCGTGTCGTTCGTGCGCGCGTTGTTCGCGGGCGTCGAGAGGGAGATCGTCACCGCGGTGTCCACGACGAAAGTGCGCGACGCGCTCGTGTCGGAGTTGCCGGCCGCATCGTAGGCGACCACGCGCCAGTAATAGGTGTCCTGCGGGCAGTAGGTGACGGCCGTGTAGCTTGTCAGGTTCGTGTAGGCCGAGAAGTGCAGGGGGCTGAAGCCGGCGGCGCGCGAGACCTGGATGTAATAGGTGTCGCCCGAACCCGTCCACGCGAAGGACGGGGTCGAATCCGAGGTGCGCGCGCCGTCGGCGGGCGACGAGAGCTGGACGATGACGCCCGTCTCGATTCTCAGCGACCGGCCGGCCGTCGTATCGACGTTGCCCGCGAGGTCCCGGACCACGATGCGCCAGTAGTAAGTGTCCGCCGGGTAGCCCGGGGCCGGGGTGTAGGTGAGCGACGCGGACGTCGCGCTGTCGAGGATCGTCGCGAAGGTGTCGGAGCGCGAGACCTGGATCGTGTAGGTGTCGCCGTCACCCGTCCAGGTGAAGGTCGGGGTCGTGTCGTTCGTGCGGAACCCGGCCGACGGGGACGAGAGGGAGGCCGTGACGGCCGTGTCGATGTACAGGAGCCGCGACGCGGTCGTGTCCCGGTTCCCCGCGCGGTCCGCCGCGATCACCCTCCACCAGAACGTGTCCGGGGAGAGCGCCGTGACGAGCTGGAGCGAGACCGCCGTCGTCTCGTGGACGACCGCCGGCGCGGCGAAGGACGGCGCGTTCGAGACCTGGATCGTCCAGGTCTCCGCGTTCCCCGTCCACGTGAACGTCGGGCGCGTCGCGTTGGTGCGCGCGCCCGCGGCCGGCGTGGAGAGCGCGACCGTGACGGTCGTGTCGATGACGAGGGCCCGCGCCGTCGAGAAGGAGCTGGCATTCCCCGCCACGTCCCAGCCCTGGACGCTCCAGGAATACGTGTCCTGGACGAGGACGCAGAGGCTCGTCGCCGTGCTGGTCGTCGTCTCGGTGTAGACGATCGTGCCGGCATGCGAGTCGCGCCGGACCTGGAAGACATACGTGTCCGCCGGGCCGGTCCAGGAGAAGGACGGGGCGAGGACGTTCGTCACGGCGCTGTCCGCCGGCGCCACGGGCGTCGGGACCGCGGGCGCGGCGTTGTCGATGACGAGCAGGTAGGACGGCGTCGTGTCCCAGTTGCTCGCCTGGTCCCGCGTCCCCACGCGCCAGTAGTAGGTGTCCGCCGCGAGGCCGGCCACCGGCTGCAAGCTCTTCGCCGTCGTGTCGATGTTCAGGGCGAAGGAGGCATAGGAGGCCGAGGTCGAGACCTGGAGCGTGTACGTGTCGCCGTTGCCGCTCCACGTGAAGACCGGGCGCGTGTTGGAGAGGCGCGAGTTGTTGCCCGGCGCGAGGAGCCCCACCACGAGGCCGGTGTCGACGTAGAGCGTACGGGCCGCGGTCGTGTCGCGGTTCCCGAGCAGATCGACGCCGCCGACGCGCCAGTAGTAGGTGTCGGCCGCGAGGGTGCCGGCGACCTGGAGGCTCTTCGCCGTCGTGTCGACGTTCAGGACGAAGGAGGCGAAGACCGCGGACGTCGAGACCTGCAGCGTCCAGGTCTCCGCGTCGCCCGTCCAGGTGAAGACCGGGCGCGTGTCGTTGGTCTGGTAGAGGTCCGACGGCGTGGAGAGGGCGACCGCGACCGCGGTGTCGATGACGAAGGACCGCGTCGAGGATACGGCCGTGTTCCCGGCGGAATCCTGGGCCGTCACCCTCCAGTAGTAGGTGTCCGCCCCGTAGCCGGGCGCCGGCGTGTAGGAGGCCGCGGCCTGCGCCTTCGTATCCACGATCTGCGTGAAGGCGGAGTTGCGGGAGACCTCGAGCACGAACGAGACGCCGTCGCCCGACCAGGTGAAGGTCGGCGTGGTGTCGTTGGACCGGGAGGCATCCGCCGGCGCGGTGAGGGACACCGAGGCCGTCGTATCGAGGGCCAGCGTCCGGCCCGCCGTCGTGTCGGTGTTCCCCGCGATGTCCCGCGCGACGACGCGCCAGTACACGGTCTCCGCCAGGTACGGCGTGGAGGTCGTGTAGGACGTGAAGGCGCCCGTCGCGCTGTCCAGGATCGTCGCGAAGACGGCGGAGATCGAGACCTCGACCGTGTAGGTGTCCCCGGACCCCGTCCAGGTGAAGGTCGGCGTCGTGTCGGACGTGCGCGCCCCGTCGGCGGGCGTCGCGAGCGCGGCGGAGACGGCCGTGTCGATGACGAGCAGCCGGCCCGCCGTCGTGTCCCGGTTCCCCGCCGCGTCGCGGCCGATCACGCGCCAGTAGTAGGTGTCCGCGCCGTAACCCGTCGCCGGTTGGTAAGCCGTCGACTGGGTGTCCACGCTCTCCAGGAGCGTGCCGAAGGTGTCGGATCGCGAAAGCTGGAAGACGTAGGAGTCCGCCGTGCCGGTCCAGGAGAAGGATGGGCGCGTCGCGTTCGTGCGCCCCCCGTGCGCGGGCGATGAGAGAGCCGCCGTCACGATCGTGTCGATGACAATCGACCGCGACGGGGTCGTCTCGACGTTCCCGGCCCGATCCGACGCGACGACGCGCCAGTAGTATGTATCGGCGCCGTAACCCGTGGCCGGTTGGTAGAAGGGCTGATTCCACGTCACCGCGTCGAGGAGGGTCACGAAGCTGTCGACGCGGGATACCTGGAACGTGTAGGTGTCGCCCGTGCCGGACCACGTGAAGAGCGGTCGCGTGTCGTTGGTGCGGAGGCCGTCGACAGGCGACGAAAGGGAGGCGGAGACGAAGGTGTCGATCACGAAGGACCGCGCGCCGCTCGTCTCCGTGTTTCCGGCCGTGTCCCGGGCGATCACGCGCCAGTAATAGGTGTCCACGCCGTAGTAGGGGGACGCGGTGAAGGCGTACGTCGCGAGCGAGGCCGAGTCGCGGATCGAGGCGAAAGAGGCCGAGGTGGAGACCTGGATCGTGAAGAGAGCGCCGTCGCCGGTCCACGTCAAGGTCGGGGTCGAGTCGTTCGTGCGGGCGTTGTTCGAGGGGGATGCCAGGGCGACCGAGGCCGCCGTGTCGACCGTCAGCGCGCGCGTCGCGCCCACGGCCGTGTTGCCGGCACGATCCCACGCCGTGACGCGCCAGGCGTAGGATCCGGCCGCGTAGTCGGTCGCCGCCGTGCGTGAAAGCGCGGTCACGACCGCGCTCTCCACGACCGAGGCGAAGAGCGTGTCGCGCGCGGACTGGAAGAGGAAGGTGTCACCGTCGGAGGTCCAGGCGAAGGACGGCCTGAGCGACGCGGTCTCGTGCGCGTCCGGCGGCGCCGTCGGCGTCACGACCACGGCCGTGTCGATCCTCAGCGTGTACGTGCTGCTGGCGCGCGTCTCGCCCGAGTTCCCCACGGCGATCACGCGCCAGGCGTAGGTCTCCGCGCCGTAGTACCCGGCCGGCTGGTAGGTCGTGCCGGTCGTCGTCGTCGAGTCGATGATCGTCGCGAAGGTCGCCGATGTCGCGATCTGGAATACGAACGTGTCCGCGATCCCGTTCCAGGCGAAGACCGGCCGCGAGTCCGTGCTCCAGAGCCCGTCCGCCGGGCTCACCGGGAAG
>CAZWVM010000003.1:0-57351 GCA_964637705.1 uncultured bacterium | reverse complement strand
CGGCGTCGTGGAGCTGGAAGAGTCCGCGCTCGAGCGTGAAGTAGCGGCGCCCCGCGAGGTAGGTCCGCTCGTCCCAGAGAAAGACCTTGGTGCTGACGGCGAAGACCTCGGGGTCGGCGAAGTGCTCGACGATGCGATTCAGGACACCCTTCTCGAGCTTGATGTCGTTGTTCAGGGAGACGAGGATCCCGTGGCGGCAGTGCCGGACGGCGAAGTTCGAGGCCTCCTGGTACCCCAGATTTCTCTCGGGCACGACGACCCGGAACCCGGGGAAGTTCTCCCGGATCCACGCGACGCTCCCGTCCGGGCTGCAGTCATCGACGACGACGACCTCGCAATCACCCTTCGTATAGGCCGCCGCCGCGTCACGGATCGAGGGAAAAGCCTCGGGGATGTAACCGTTCGAGAGGCCGTTCCAGTTGGTGATGAAGATCGAGATGTCGGTGCGGCCGCCGGTCATGAGGGAAAGAGTATGGCGTGAGTCTCCGCCTGAAAAGCCCGCTTTCTGAAGCGCCCGCGAAGCCTATAATGATCGCATGCTTCACGACGAAGCCAGAGCGGCCGTGCCGGTATCACCCGAGTCGAGCGTGATGGGCCTGTTCGAGAGGGGATCGATCCTCTCGCGATTCGCGCTCGCGCCGCTGGGCCGCTCCCTCCGATTCCTGCCCCGCCCTCTCGTGTCGGTTCTCTTCCTGGCGGCGGCCTTGACGATGGCCGCAGCCCTGCTGCGTCACCAGGCGGTTCTGGCCGCCGGCGCGATCGTCGCGTACCTCGTCCTCGTTCCGGCGGCGCTGGACGAGGCGGGATCGATCCTGGCGCAACGCCGATTCTACCTGATGCGCCGCGTTCTCGAATCCCTCGTCATGATCCTCGCCGGTCACGCGGCTGGAAACCTGCCGCTGGGCCTCTGCGCCGCGATATCCTGCAACGTCTTTCCCTACTCCGCGATCTCGCTCGTCGTCGAGATCCCCTCCCGCCGGCGGGAGAGCTCGCCGGAAACCGTGAAGGCGATGAACCGGCTCTTTTTCGCGACGCCCTATCCCTGGCCCGTGGGCGAGGAGTTCGCGTGGCTTGCTCTCGCCGCCGGACTGTCGAGCGGCCACGAGGCGGCCGCGCTCTGGATCGTCATCGCCTCACCACTCCTTCTTGTCCCCCAGTGGATCGCCTTCTGGAGGAGCACGCGATGAAGGCGGTCGTCATCGCGGCGGGCAAGGGCACGAGGATCACGAGCGACGACCGGCTTCCCAAGCCCCTGATCCCCTTGCTGGGCGTGCCGCTCCTGGCCCGCGTCATCCTTACGGCGCTCGAGGCCGGGCTCGAGACGGTCGTGGTGGTGGTGGGCTATCGCGCGGCGGAAATCCGCGACGGTCTCGCCGCGGCGCTTCCGCCGCCGGTTCTCGACCGGGTCCGTTACGTGGAGAACCCGCGCTACGAGGAGGCCAACGGGCTCTCGATCCTGGCGGCCGAGGACGAGATCGGATCCGAGGACTTCCTCGTCCTCATGGCCGATCACCTCGTCGAACCGGCGATTCTTCGCAGGCTGGCGGCCGCGAACCCTCCACCCGAAGGGGCGATCCTGGCCGTGGATGGACGAATCGACGACTGTCCGGACCTGGACGATGCGACCAAGGTCGAGGTGATACAGGACGGCGAGACGGGAAGGATCGTGCGGATCGGCAAGCAGCTCGAGCGATACAACGCCATCGATACCGGTTGCTTCCGGATGACCTCGGGGATCTTCGCGGCCCTCCGGGAAGCCGAGAAGAGGGGCAACACGTCGCTCTCGGCCGGAAACCAGGTTCTCTGCGAAGCGGACCGGATGCGGACGCTCTCCGTCGATGGAGCCTCCTGGATCGACGTGGACACGCCGGAGATGCTGCCCATCGCCGAGGCGCGCCTCCTGGCGCGGCTCGGGAAGGGGAGAGACGGTCCCGTCTCCAGGATTTTCAACCGCCCCGTTTCGCTCGCCCTCACGAGGCGACTCGCGCGCACCGGGCTCTCGCCCGACGCGGCGACGCTCATCGCGTTCCTCTTCGGCGCCGCCGGCGCCGCGCTTCTCGCCGCGGGGCACTTCGCGGCCGGCGGGCTCCTGGTCCACCTGCACTCCGTGGTGGACGGCATCGACGGCGAGATCGCGCGGCTCAAGCACCGGGGATCCTATCGCGGGGGATGGTACGACCGGCTCGGGGACATGGCCGGCGAGTACGCGGTCTTCCTCGGGATCGCTCTGGGCACGGGCTCATGGAACTGGGCCGGGGCGGCGTTCCTCGTCAACGTGCTCTACGTGGCCTCGGGGGACACCCTGACCGCCCTCGGGCTGATCCTGGGCGACCGCTGGCGGCCGGGGCGCACGATCCTGCCGCGCGTGGCGCCCTGGGTCGGGCGCGACGTGGCCCTCTTCGCGCTGACGCTCCTGTCTCTTTCCGGCCGGCCCGAGATCTTCTTTCCCCTGCTGGTGACGGCACGCGGCGCGTATGTCATCCTGCAATCGATGATCCTGGGCCGCGAGATGAATCGAGCGGCGGAACGAGGTGCCTTGTCATGATCCGGATCGATCTCGGCTGCGGCCGGAATCCTCGGGAGGGTTTCCGGGGTCTCGACAAGACGCCGCGCGTGAGACCGGCGATCGTCGGCGACCTCGAGGGGCGCTTGCCGCTCAGGACCTCCTCGGTGGACGAGTTCTTCTGCCATTCCGTCATGGAACACGTCCGGGACCTGCTCGCGTGCATGGGAGAGGTTCACCGGTGCCTCAAGCCCGGCGGGATCATCACGATCGAGGTTCCCTACTACACCTCCTCGGCCGCATGGACGGATCCCACCCACGTCCGGGCCTTCACGGAGGGGACCTTCCGCTATTTCTGCCACGATCCGGGATGCTCGGATTACGGCATCGATTACCGCTTCGAGGAGATCTCGACCGAGTTCACGTGGTGGCCGGACGCGGACCGGGTCGATGACCGCGCCTGGGCGAAGCGCCACTACTGGAACATCGTCAAGGACCTCATCGTGAAGCTCCGCGCGTCCAAATGAGATTCCTCGCCGTACACCTTCTCGAGACGGACGCCCTCCGCTCGGACGGCGTCGCCGTGCATCTCCGCCGCCTGGAGCGCGGGTTCGAGCGACTGGGGCACCGGCTCGACCTGGTTTCCTTCTCGGACACGCCCGGGGCGGATCGGGAGACGTATCGCCGTGCCGTGGCGGAGGCCTACCGTGAGCGCGGGAAAGCCGCGGGCGTGGCGGAGACCTTTCGTCGCCGGCGGGATCTCGTGGCCGGCGCGGTTCGCGCGCGTCTCGCGACGACGCGCTACGATGCGATCCTCGCGCAGGGGCCTCTCGAGTTCTCGGCCGTTCCCGCCCTCGAGATTCCCGTCGTTCTCACCCTGCATGCGTTCCGCTCGGACGACGAGCTTCGCAAGGGGAACCTCGCGGAAGGATCCGCGGAACGGGAATGGTTCCGCACCGAGGAACGGAAGGTGCTGGAACGGGCCCGGGTCGTGGTCGCGGTCTCGTCCGAGTACCTGGACCGGGCGCGTGAACGCGGCGCGCGACCCCGCGTGGAACGCGTGGTTCCGAACGGGATCGACGCGGCCGAGTACGGTCCCGGACCGGACCTGCGAGAAGTCCTGGGACTGGGCGAACGCAACGTCTGCGGTTTCCTCGGCCGTCTCTCGAGGCAGAAGGGGCCGGATCTCCTCATCGACGCGTTCTCTCGCATAGCCGGCGACGGGATCCTCCTGGTCGGCGGGGACGGCGAGATGCGCGGCGCTTGCGAGGAACAGGTCCGGGAAACCGGCTTGTCCCCGCGGGTGCGTTTCGCGGGCGAGGTGACGGACGTGCCGGCGTTCCTGCGGACGCTCGACGTGGCGGTTCTTCCCTCGCGGTGGGAAGGATTGCCGTTTACGCTGCTTGAGTTCGGCGCGGCCGGGCTTCCCGTGGTCGCCGCGGCCGTCGGGGGCGTCGCCGAACTGATCCGGGACGGCGAGAACGGGCTGCTCGTCTCCCCGGAGGATCCCGAGGGATTGACCCGGGCGATCCGGCTCTGCCTCGACGACAGGGAGGCGGCCCGGTCCCGGGGGGAAGCGCTTCGCCGGCTTGTCGAGACGAGGCATTCTCTCGAGCGGATGGCCGAGGGCTACGTGTTGGCGGTCGAGGGCGAGTCCGCTTCCTAGCCGAGCCGAGCCCCGGGTGTTTCGTCGAGAAACCGGTAGATCCTCTCCACGGGCGGATCATCGCCCAGGGCCTCGACGATTCTGCGCGCTCGTTCCAGGTCCTCTTCCGTGTCCACGGTGAGGCGGTAGCGATCGGCGATTCCGACCGGGGCCTCGATCACGCGGATTCGAAACCGCTCCGGGCGGGCGAAGAGGAACGGCATGACGTGTTCCCGATCCTCCTCGGCGCTCGCTTCCTTCTCGGCTTCGAGCAGGGCTCGTGCCGTGACACCGGCCACGGTGGTGCCCCTCGGGTAGCCGACCGCGCGCACGACGTCATGGCCGGGAAGGAGCGAGTCGACGTCCGCGACGAGCCGGGTATCCACGAAGGGATTGTCCCCGGTGGCGCGCAGGATCCTTTCCAGGCCGAAGGCACGGGCGGCGGCCGCGTAACGACCGAGCACGTCCCGCTCGCTGCCGCGGAAGACGCGCCACTCGCGCCGACGGCCGATCGACGCCAGGGGATCGTTGTCGGCCGTGTCGGGAATGGCGAGGACCTGGGGCGCGCCGCAGGCGCCCTCCAGGCGGGCCATGACGCGGTCCAGGAGTGTCCGGCCCGCGATCTCCGCAAGCACCTTGCCGGGGCGGCGCGAGGAGCCGACACGGGCCTGGAGGATGACGGTGGAGTTCATCACGGCCGCGCGAATCGGATCAAGAGAAGGGGTAGTACCATTCCTTGCAGGGGCCGCAGAAGGCGGACGCGTCCCAGGAACCCGTGTCGTGGACCTGGAGGACGGAAGCCATGCGGGCCCCGCGCCAGGCGGCGGTGAGGCCGTCCCTCACGTGCCCGACGACGTGTTCACCATCGACATCCTCCCGGCACGGCACGATGTCGCCGTTCCAGAGAACATGGGGCCCCTCGAGGAGCTGGCGGCAGGGGAAGCGGAAGAGGGGGCACATCTCGGAGTCAGGGCGGGAGACGCGGCCCCGGAAGAGGTTGTCGTGCCTCAGCATCGCGTGCTCGATCGGCTCCGGACCGGAGAGGACCTCCGCGAGAACCTCGTGCTCCATCGGGAGCCTCCCGTGTTTTTCCCTCAGGCGATTCTCGGCCGCGGTCCTGAGGTCGTAGCGATCGAAGAAGGCGTCGATGTCCGCAGCCGTCTCCGGCATCTCGGTGATCTGGACGGCGACCTGGGGCGACCACGGGGGCGCCTGGCCTGCGCAGCGGGATTTCTTGGCCGCGAGAAAGGCGGCCAGGTTCTTCGTCGCCCGCTCGAAATCACCGGCTTTTCCGCCGACGCGCGCATGGGTCTCCGGCGTGGCGGCGTCGAGGCGGAAGAAGAGGGCGTCGAGTCCGGAGGAGGCGAGCCGCGCCGCCTTCTCCGCGTCGAGGAGGATCCCGTTGGTGTAGAGATCGACCCGGGCGCCCTTGCGGGCGGCCTGCTCGACGAAGTCGATCGCGCGGGGATGCAGGAGCGGCTCGCCGAAATCCCAGAAATCGAGCGAGAACGGGGTCATGTCGACCGGCAGGGACTCGAGCAGGGCCTGCCAGGAATCGTCGGAAAGGAATCCGGTCGGCCGTTTCGAAATCTTCGACGGATGCCGGAGACGGGGCAGGTTGTCCTCGTTCGTGAGCTCGACGCCGACGTGTGAACAATACGGGCGGAAGAGGGAAGGCTCGGCCTGCCTGAGCTTCACCAGGTGGTCGTAGGACCACTCCTCGGGAGGGGCCGTCTTCGACAGCCTTTCGACGACGGGAAGGAAGGCGAGACGGAGATCCCACTCGGGGAACTTGAGGGGGCACTCGGTGGCGGGGGGGAGGATCGAGGCGGATTTCGTCCCGTAGACTTCGCGCTTCGCGCTCTCGGAGTAATAGCTCTTCCGGGCGAGCCACATGCCTTCCCACGCGGGAATGCGGAAGCACGCGAGGACCGCGGCATCCGCGAGGGGAGCCTCGAGGGCCGCGAGTTCCTCGCGCGGCACGAAGAGCGAGCGGAGGCTCAGATCGAGGAAGAGGCCGTCCTCCCCGCCCGAGAGATTCGCGTGCATGGAGGCGCCGTACTCCCGCGGGTCATCCTCCCGGAGGTCATGGTGGAAGAAGGAGAGGTTCTCCCCGCGGGCCCAGGCCTCGGCCTTCGACCGTGCCTCGGCTACATCCTTTTCGGAAGCCCAGGCCGGGCGGAAATTCTCGATGCAGACGGTGATGGAGTCATAACCGAAGGAGCGCAATCGGCTCACGAAATGCGTGGCGGCCGGCGTCGACCCGGCCAGGTCCATGCTTCGCAGGTGAAGGCTGCGCCCGGCGAAAACTACGAGGGGATGGAGGTGAAAGAGCACGCGCGGCTTCATGGCGCGAAGAGTACCCCCGGCCCCCGGGCCTGACAACAGGATTCAAGAAACGGTCGTTCGCGACTATGATGTCACGCGATGGCCGGAGGACCCTTGAAGATCGCCCTGGGAGAACTGCGCCATCGGACGATCGGCCGCCACTCCTCGCTCATGCCCTTGGGCATCGGTTTCGTCGGGGCCTACCTCGTCGAGCATCTCGGTGAACAGGTGGAGCTTCGATTCTACGAGGATCCAGCGCGGTTCTTCGACGACGCGGACGACTGGAAACCGGATGTCGTCGGGTTGACGAATTTCATGTGGAACGCCGATCTCAACCGCCGCGCCTTTGCCTACTGCCGGGAGAGAAAACCCGGAACGATCTGCGTGGCGGGCGGCCCGGACATTCCGGTCGAACCGGCGGCCTGTCGGGATTTCCTGCGGGCGCGGCCCGAAATCGACTTCTACGCCTATCTCGAAGGAGAGGTCGTCTTCACCGATCTTATTCGCGACCGGATTCTCGACGAGGATCGCGCGCGCCTCAGGAGCGCGGCGCGAAGCGGCATCATGACTCTGGATCCGCGGGAGGGAAACCTGCTCTTCGAAGGGCCGTCACCCCGCATACCGGACCTGGGGGAAGTCCCGTCGCCCTACCTGACCGGGCTGATGGACGGATGGTTCGACGGCTCTTACGCCCCCGCCATCCAGACGGCCCGGGGATGTCCCCATGACTGCGCTTATTGTCGCGCGAGCCATTCCCTTTACAGCAGGGTTGTCCCCTTTCCCCTGGAACGGGTCAAAGAGGAACTGGCCTATATCGCCCGACGCATGGCCGGCCATCCTCACCTGCCGCTTTACATCCTGGACAGCAACTTCGGCATCCTCGATCGCGACGAGGAGATCGCGGAGCACATCGGGCGGCTCCAGGACGAACACGGCTGGCCGCTCTCCATCATCGCTGACACCAGCCGCCAATACGATCGCGTGTTGAGGATGTCCGAAGTCATGAAGAAGAGGATGAACATCTCGTGCTCCTTTCAATCGCTCAACCCGCGAACGCTCCAGGACATCAACCGGCGGAACATGAGCCTCGATGAATACCGCCGCGTGCAGGGGGAGATCCGCAGGCACCGCATGAAATCCGACGTGGAACTGATCGTGCCCCTGCCGGAGGAGACCCTGGAAACGTTCCGGAAGGGCGTCGGCGAGTTCTTTGCGGCCGGAGCGGACAGCATCACGCCGTTCACTCTCATGGTCCTGCCCGGCACCTGTTTTGCCGATCCGGATTGGCGGGCACGTCGCGGCATGAAAACCCGGTTCCGGCTCATTCCCCGCCAGTTCGGCGAGTATCGCGGAGAGAAATGCTTCGAGATCGAGGAGGTTTGCGTCGAGACGACGACGATGCCCTTCGCGGATTACCTGGAGTCGCGGGGCTTCGCCTTCCTATGCGTCGTTCTCGCCGATCGGCAATACGACCTGTTGGGGCGGCACATGACGGAACTCGGGATCGACAGGTCCGCCTTCCTCGAGAACCTGCGGCGGCGCCTGCTGAACACGGACCATCCCTGCCACGCCCTCTACCATGACTTCCTCGGTGAGACCGAAGCCGAATTGGCGGAGTCGCGTGATCCCTTGCGGCGACGGTTCTCCGAGCCCGATACCTACCGGGATCTTCTCGAGGGGAAGATCGGGGACAATCTTGTGAGAAAATACCGGACGCAGATTCTCTGCCGTTCCTTCGGTCCGTTCGTGGAGACTTGCTTCGTCGCGCTGGAGGAGTGCGCCGAGCCGGCTCTTTCCGCTTCGGACCGCGCCGCGCTCCGCGACAGTTTCCGCTGGATGACGGCGGCCCGCGATTTCGCGCCGTTGTTCATGGGAGAGGGGACGGAAGACGAGATCGTTCTCGACCTGTCGCACGATGTTGCCGGCTGGTACGAGTCGGAAGACGGTCGGAAACTGGCCGAATTCATGAGGCCGATTCGGTGCCGACTGAGCCGAGACGGGCCGAAGTTGAGAACCCTCGTTGAACAGGCTCGAACTCTTTACGGATCCGACCGCGAGTTTGGCCTGGCAAGAACCCTGCTCGAGCATCGCGCCGAGACCTTCTGGCGAAAGACGAGGACGGAACCGCGAACTGGCCCGTGATCGCGCCGGTCAGCGACCGTGCCGGTCAGCGGCCGCGAAGACCGTGATGCCTCAGCCACGCTTCGAGATTCACCAGTTGCCAGAAAAACATCATGTGATTTTCCGCGGGCCTCCCCGAGGTGACGATCGCCTCGTGATCCGCGAGGAGAGCCGTGACACGTTTCCTGTCGTAGAGGCCGTCCAGAACGGGTGAGGCGACGATGTCACGGAGCCGCGCGAGCCTGTTACCCGAGAACCAGACGTGAGCGGGGGCGTTCCATCCCGTCTTCTTCACACGTGTCCGCGTTTCCTCGGGCACGATCTCCCTCATCGCCCTTCTCAGGAGGATCTTGCTGACGCCGTCACGGAATTTCATGGTTCCCGGAACCCGGAACATGAACTCGGCCAGCCGATGGTCGAAGAAGGGAAGGCGGTTCTCGATTCCCGCAGCTTCCGCCTGCCGGTCCTCGCCCCTGAGACAGCATGGAATCGTCTCGCGGCTCAAATCCTGCCAGGTGCGGTTCTTGAGGTAGCTGGCGAAGGGGTGATCCATGCGGGGCACGAAGGATGCGAGGTCGAAGTAGTCGCGGGCGACGGCGTCGCGGTATCGCGCGAGGCGCGCGTCGTCGGGTCGGCAGATTCCGGGGCGGGTGAGATCGACGAGGCGGGCGAGGGCCTCGTCGCGGACAGCGGCGCTTTTCCTGAAGACCGGGTGGTCGTGGTGGCGGATCCAGCCCGCGGTCTCTCGCTCCAGTTCCGCCCCGCGGCCGCTCGCGCGAAGGTCGGCGAAGTGGAAGAGGAAATGCTCGTATTCGCCCGCGTTGATCTCGTCCCCGCCCAGGCCGCCGAAGAGGGCCGTGAAGCCGGCCTCGCGGACGGCGCGGCAGAGCAGGAAATGGGAGAGCCAGGTGGCGGTGGCGACGGGTTCGTCATGAACGGCCACCATCTCGTCGACGAGGGAGAAGACGTCGGGCGTTCCGACCCGGACGCGGCGCCACTCCTCCACCACCGCCTCGAGGATGCTCCGGATGTCCGTGGATTCGTCGTAGGTCGCGTCCTCGTAAACGGTCGAGAAGGCCTGTTCCTTCCGGCCGGAGAGATGGACGGCGCAGGAGAGGACGGAGGAGGAATCCATCCCGCCCGAGAGCGTGAAGGCGCGGCGCGGCGCGGATTCCAGGCGGATCCGGACGGCGTCGAGGAGGAGCGCGCGGTATTCAGCCGCGAGATCCTCCTCCGGCTTCACGAAGTCGCCCTCGTCCCGGAGCGTCCACCAGTCGTGAAGCCGAGGTTCCTTCCCCGGGACGACCTCGAGGGCGGTCGCGGCGGGAAGTTGAGCGATGGCGGCGTAGGGAGACGCACCGGGCTCGTTGTCGATGCAGCGGTAATGGAGACCCGCGAATCGCGCAACAAACGCCCGGTCGACGTCGGAAGGTACCTCGGGGAGAGCGAGGAGCGAGGCGCAGCGGGAGGCGAAGAGGAAACGGCCGGGACGGTCGCGGTAGTAGAGCGGCTTGATGCCGAAGCGATCCCGGGCGATCCAGAGCGTCCGGGACGACTCGTCGAAGAGCGCAAGGGCGAAGTCGCCGTTGAGACGGCGCAGGGTTTCGAGGAGACCGTGCTTCTCGTAGAGAAACGCCACGAGCTCAGCGTCCGAGGCCGCGCGCGGGAAATCCGCCCGGTTGTAGACGGTTCCGTCGAGAGCGACCGAAATGCCGGCGGCGGTGCGGGTCACGCTGCCTGCAGCGGATCCCATGAGAAGACCCGGGCCGTCGGTCGACTTCACCTCGACGCCGGGCGCGGCAGCGGCGAGCATGGACCGGAGTTCGTCGGTCAGGGGAGGTTCTTCGGAGAGAATGCCCGCGATGCGCGCCATGGGGGGATTCTAGTTCCCCGCGATCATCCTGTCGCGGGGAGCGTTCGCGATTCGTAGGTAACGACATTCTAGTGCCGAGCGGATTCCGAGCCCGGTCCACGACACGGAGGTCTGGTGGGACGGGCGAGGCCTCGGAATCGCGCAGGAGGCGCGATGAGAATGAGCGAGGCACAGGATGTCGTTACCTACGATCCACGGATGCATCCTGTCGCGGGGGCCGTGTTGACGAATCAGGGCAGGCGGACGAGAATGACGGTTCATGAAGATCCTGGTCGCGGGAAACAAGGAACGGGGAACGGCCTGTCTCGAGGCCCTGATCGATGCGGGTTTCGACGTCGCCGCCGCCGTGGCACACCCTTTCCCGGGTGCGACGCCCCCGGTTCGATCCTTTGCCGCCGCGGCGCTCGCTAAGGGGATCCCGGTCCTTTCCCCCGCAGACATCAACGCGGAGGAATCGTGCCGGGCCCTGGCGGGACAAGGTGCCGATCTCATGGTGCTCTCCGGGTACGGCCCGATCCTCGAGCCCTCAACGATCGCGCTTTTCCCCCGGGGATGCATCAACACCCACGCGGGGAAGCTTCCCGAGTGCCGCGGCTCCTCCCCGATGAACTGGGCCCTGATCCACGGTTGGAGTTCCTTCACGCTTTCGGTCATCGAGGTCGATGCGGGCGTGGATTCCGGTCCCGTCCTTCTCGATCGAACCTTCCCGATCGGACCGGATGATTCCATCGCGGACCTGCAGGCGATCGCGAACCGTGAGTTTCCGGCGATGCTCGTCGAGACGCTGGCGAGGATGAAGGATGGGCGCCTGGAGAAACGCGTCCAGGACGAAGCCCGGGCCGGCTACTATCCCCTGCGATTCCCCGAGGACGGGTTCGTTCTCTTCGACCAGCTGACGGCCGAGGAGATCCACAACCGGATCCGTGCATTGACGGATCCCTATCCCGGCGCACACAGCTTCGTCAACGGCCGCCGCGTCAGGCTGCTCGCGTCGCGGCGGGCCAAGCGCAACGTCTTCGGAGAACCGGGCCGGGTCTACGAGGTGAGCGCGAACGGGCTTCTCACCTGCGCAAAGGATCGGTGTCTCTGGATCCGGAAGTGGCGGTTCGAGGGGGAAACCGGGGAGATCCGCCGCTACGACACCTTCGCGACCGTGCGCGGAGCGGCCGCCCTCATCTACGGCCGATGAAAGTCGGCGCCCTCGAGACGGACAACCGGGTTCTCATCGTCGCGGAGATCGGCAACAACCACGAGGGGAGTTTCGAGACGGCGGCAAGGTTGGTGGAGGAGGCCGCGACGACCGGGGCGGACGCCGTCAAGTTCCAGACGTTCCGCGCTGAGCACTACGTCAGCGCGTCCGACGCCGAGAGGTTCCACCGCCTGCAATCGTTCCAGCTCTCCCCCGACGAGTTCCGAAGGCTGTCGGACCAGGCCCGCGCCCGGGGACTTCTCTTCATCTCGACGCCGTTCGACCTCGAGAGCGCGGCCCTCGTGGAGGAGATCGCGGACGCGGTGAAGATCGCCTCGGGTGACAACGACTTCTACCCGCTCATCCGGCGCATCGCTTCGGGTTTCCGCCCCGTGATCCTTTCGACGGGGCTCACCGACATGGCCGGAGTCGATCGTGCCGTGGCGTGCATTCGCTCGTCTCGCCCGCCGGGCGTCTCCGCGGGACTGGCGCTCCTGCACTGTGTCGCCGCCTACCCGGTCCCGATCGGGGAGGTCCACCTCGGGAACATCGCCGCGCTCGGCGCGCGTTTTCCCGGCGCGACGATCGGCTACTCGGATCACACCCTCGGGATCGAGGCGGCCGTCGCGGCCGTGGCCGCGGGCGCCCGCATCGTGGAGAAGCACTTCACGCTGGATCACGATTATTCCTCCTTCCGCGATCACAAGCTCTCGGCCGATCCCGCGGAATTCCGCCGCCTGGTGGAACGCGTGCGGGAGACCGAGAGGCTCCTGGGAAGCGGCGAGAAGGGGATCCAGCCCTGCGAGGAGGGAAACCGCGCGGCCCTGCGCCGCTCCATCGCGACCGCCCGGCCGCTCAGGCGCGGCGACGTGATCGGGCTCGCGGACCTGACGTGGATACGCCCCCGGGCGGGGCTTCTTCCCGGCGAAGAGGATCGTCTCGTCGGCCGGCGATTGACGAGGGACGTCGCCGCGGGAGAGATTCTCGGCGCCGGGGACGTCGAGGAAAACGGGTGAAGGTAGCGCTCCTCACCACGGAGACCGTGCACCATGTCTATTACGCGCGCGAGCTCCATGCCCGCCATCCCCTGGCCCTGGTTCTCCTGGAAACGGCGAAACCGGTTCACCCGTTTCCCACGGCGCATCCCTTCGAGACGTTGCGCGACGATTACGAGAAGGAGTTACTCTTCGGGGGGCGCTTGCCGGTCTTCGAGGAGATTGCGCCCGTGCGCCGGGCCGTGTCCGTCAACGATGCGGAAACGCGCGCGGTCCTGGGAGCATTGAAGCCCGACGTCATCCTCGTCTTCGGCACGGGCAAGCTCGGCGCCGAGCTCATCGCGATCCCGAGCCGGGCCTGCCTCAACCTGCACGGCGGCGACCCGGAGCGCTACCGGGGTCTCGATTCCCATCTCTGGGCCATTCTCGACGGCACGTTCGACGCGCTCGTGACGACGCTTCATCACGTTGACCGCGACCTCGACACCGGCGCCATCGTGGCCCAGGAGACTCTTCCGTTGACCCAGCAAACCCGGATCGAACATTTGCGCGCGATGAACACGAGCGCCTGTCTCTCCCTGACGGTCTCGGCCCTCGATCTCCTGCGCGGGGGAAGAACCCTGCCGGCGCGGCCGCAGACCCGCCGTGGACGGTACTTCTCGGCGATGCCGGCCGAGCGAAAGGAGGAGTGCGTCGCGATCTTCCGAAGGCACGTGACCGCGTTGTGACGGATTATTCCTCCCTCCTCCGCGACGACGGCTACGTCGTCTTCCTTTTCCACGGGGTCATCCCGGAGCAGCGGCACACGGTGAGGAACTACACGGCGAAGCATCTCGAGGCGGCCCGGTTCATCGAGGTGATCGACGACCTGAAGGCGGCCGGGACGTGCGTCGGGATGCAGGAGGTCGTGGAGGCGTCGCGCGGAGGCGGGACATTGCCGCCGCATGCCTTCGCGATCACCTTCGACGACGGCTTCGCGAACAACCTCACGGTGGCCGCCCCGCTCCTCGCCGCTCGCGGTCTTCCGGCGACCTTCTACGTCACGACCGGTTTCCTTGACGGGAAGTCCCGGTCCTGGATCGACGCGATAGAGGAAGCTTTCGAAGTTCGCCCGGTCGTGGAACTGCGCGACCTCCTGCCCGGCGCACCGCGTCGGGCCGTCACGCGCCTGGAGAAGATCGCGCTTCTCGAGGAGATCCGGCGTGTCGTGAAGGGGGACCGCGCGCGTGATCCCTACCGGTTCGCCGAAGAGGTTCGGAAACAGCTGGGATGCGGCCCGTGCGACGAGGATCCCTACCTCGATCGGAAGCTCACCTGTCCCGAGATTCGTACGCTCGCGTCCCTGCCCGGGATGACCGTGGGCGGCCACGGCCACACGCACCGGATGCTCGAGCATCTCGACGATCGGGACCTTGACGAGGAGATTGCCACGAGTTTCGGGATCCTCTCGTCCCTCCTCGGCCGGCCGATCGAGCATTACTCCTACCCGGAGGGACTCCCGGGTTGCGACGCGGAACCCGTGGTCGCGCGGCTGAAGGCGAAGGGCATCGCCTGCTGTCCCACGGCACAACCCGGCGCGAACCGCGTCGGCGACGACCTCTTCCGCCTGCGCCGGGTCATGGTGACCTGAGATGTGCGGGATCGCGGGCTACATCGGGCCGTCGCCTCTCGCACGGGACCGGATCGAGTCGTGCCTCTCGCTCATGAGGCGTCGCGGACCGGACCACGCGGACCACAAGTCCTTCCGGACCGCGCGCGGCACGCACGTCCATCTCCTTCACAGCCGTCTCTCCATCATCGACCTCGACCCGCGTGCGAACCAGCCCTACCGCCGCGGATCGAAGTGGATGGTGTACAACGGCGAGCTGTACAACTACCTCGAGGTGCGAAAGCGGCTCGAGGATGAGGGACAGGGATTCGCGACCTCGTCGGACACCGAGGTGCTCCTGGCCGCGCTCGAGCACGCGGGTGTCGGGGCGCTCGACTTCTGCGAGGGCATGTGGGCCTTCGCCGTCTTCGACGAGACGGACGGGTCGCTTCTCCTCGGTCGTGACCGCTTCGGGGAGAAGCCCCTCGTCCTGGCGCGCGATGGTGACGGGCTCTATTTCGCCTCGGAGGTGAAGGATCTCGCGGCGCTCCGGGGCCGCCCGTTCGAGGTCAACGAGAACCACCTCTGCCGCTACCTCGTCCACGGTTACAAGGCCCTGTACAAGGGACAAGAGCGGTTTTTCCGGGGGATCGAGGATCTGCCGCCGGCCACGATCCTCTCCGTGGACGGCGAAGGGCGCGAGACGAGGATGCGGTACTGGACTCCGGCCTTCGTGCCCGACTCATCGATGTCCTACGACGCCGCGGTCGAGGGCGTCCGCGAGCGGTTGACGTCCGCGATGAGGCTGAGACTGCGCGCGGACGTGCCCCTGGCCTTCTGCATGAGCGGCGGCATCGACTCGAATGCGCTCATCAGCCTGGCCGCCCGCCGCCTCGGCTACGACGTCCACGGGTTCACGATCTACTCCGAGGATCCTCGTTACGACGAGCGGCCGGTGGTCGATCCCGCCGTGCGGGAACTCGGCATCCGCCACACCTACGTGCCGCTCGAGACCTCGGGCTTCCTCGAGAACCTGCGCACCCTCGTTCGCTACCACGATGCGCCCGTGTACACGATCACGTACTACGCCCACTGGCAGCTGCTGAGAAATATCGCCGAGAGCGGTTACCGCATCTCGGTGAGCGGAACGGCGGCGGACGAGTTGCTGAGCGGCTACTACGACCATCACCTCGCCTACCTGCACGCGGTGCGGGGCGACGCGGAGCTGTACGCCCGGTCGCGTCGGAACTGGGAAGAAAAGGTAAAGCCGCACGTCCGCAATCCGTTCCTCTCGGACCCGGAACTCTTCGACCGGGACCCGGCCTTCCGCGGGCACATCCTCCTGGGGGCGGAGGAGTTCTCCGCCGCGCTGCACGCCGGGTGGAACGAGGACTACTCCGAACAGGATTACGGCGCGGAACTCCTGAGGAACCGGATGCTCAACGAGCTTTTCCACGAGAACGTGCCCGTCATCCTGCACGAGGACGACCTGAACGCGATGTACTGGTCCGTCGAAAACCGCTCGCCCTACCTCGATCGCGCCCTCTTCGACTTCTGCGGCCGCGTGCCCACGCGTCACCTCGTGAAGGACGGCCTCGCCAAGGCGCTCCTGCGTGATGCCGTGCGCGGGACGGTGCCCGACGTGGTCTTGGACAATCCCCGGAAGGTCGGGTTCAACGCCTCGATCCATGACCTGCTCGACGTGAAGGATCCCTCTGTCCGTGCGGCGGTCCTGGACGAGAGCCCGATCTACGATCTTGTGAAGAGGCCGGCCGTGGAAGTCCTCCTTTCCCGCGACCATCTCCCCAACAGCGAAAGCAAGTTCCTCTTCTATTTCCTCTGCGCTAAGCTCTTTCTCGAGGAATCCGCCTGAGATGAGATACTGCACGCGATGCATCACGCCGGACACGCGGCCCCAGGTCGTCATCGACGAGTCGGGGGTCTGCAGCGCGTGCCGCAACCACGAGACCCGGCCGGGCATCGACTGGGCGAGCCGCGCCGAGGCCTTCCGCGATGTCGTGCGGAACGCGAAGTCACGTTCGACGGGCTACGACTGCGTGATCCCGGTTTCGGGCGGCAAGGACAGCACGTGGCAGGTCGTCACCTGCCTCGAGCACGGCCTCAACCCCCTCTGCGTGACCTGGAAGGCGCCGTCGCGCACGGCGATCGGCGCCGCGAACCTCGAAAACCTCGTCTCCCTCGGCGTCGATCACATCGACTACCAGGTCAGCCCGAAGGTCGAGAGGAAGTTCCTCCGGCTCGCCTTCGAGCGTTACGGCGCAACCGGGATCCCGATGCACATGGCCCTCTTCAACATTCCAACCGCGATCGCGGCCCGGTTCGACATTCCCCTGGTCGTCTGGGGAGAGAACTCGGCCTTCGAGTATGGCGGGACGGGCGAGGAGCGGCTGGGTTTCCGGATGGACCGGGCGTGGCGCGAGAAGTTCGGCGTGACGCACGGCACGACGGCCCGGGACTGGGTTGGAAAGGAACTGACCTCATCGGAACTGACGCCGTATTTCGGCCCCTCGGACGAGGAACTGGAGGCGAAGAAGGTGCTCGCGATCTTCCTCGGCTACTACTTCCCCTGGGATCCGGAGACGACGCTGGCGTCCGCCGTAAGTCATGGCTTCAGGCCCCGCGCCGAGGGACCGCTCACGGGGTATTACGATTACGCCGACATCGACGACGACTTCATCGCGATCCACCATTTCCTCAAGTGGCACAAGTTCGGCATGACGCGCACCTTCGACAACCTGTCGCTGGAGATCCGCAACGGTCGGATGACGCGGGACGAGGCGATCGGGATTCTCAAGAGACGCGGGGACGAAACGCCGCTCCCGGAGATCGACCTGTTCTGCGATTTCGTCGGCCTGACGCGCGAGCGCTTCTTCGCGGTCTGCGAGAGATTCCGCAACCTCACGATCTGGAAGAAGGTCGACGGCCGGTGGGTCATGCCCGGGTTCCTCGTTCCGGACTGGACCTGGTCATGAAGTTCGAGGAGAAGAATCCGCCCCGGCGATTCGAGGTCGGGCGCGGCGAGAAGATCACGCTGGCCGACTGCGGGCGCCTTCACCTCGCTCCCGACGAGCAGATCACCTTCGTGACCGAGTCCGGCGCCGAGTACGACGTGGCCCGGAAATCGTGGGGCTTCTATGCCACGCCCTCCCTGAACGGCCGACTCGCCTCCTTCGGACTCCGGGCCTGCCTCGTCAAGAGTCCCCAGCAGAGGTACTACGTCTTCGTCCTCGAGAAGGGCCGGGAGGCCGAGTTCGAGGCTTACCTCGCGGTGGAGGAACACACGGTCGTCGCGTGGATCTCCTCGACCGAGGATCTCGAGTCGCTCGAGCGGCGGCTCGCGCCGGCCCCGGGGCCGGTTTGCCTCTGCGGCGGAACGGCGTTTTCGACCCGGTTCCGTTACGACGAGCCGCCGGCCGGGGAGATCCGCTTCGCCTTCGCCGCGGGGCAGGTCTATCGGCGCGAAGTGGTCGAGTGCCGATCCTGCGGGCATTTCCTCTCGGTTCATATCATGGACATCTCGAAGCTCTACCAGGGCGACTACGTCGACTCGAATTACGGGGCGGCCGGCCTGCGCGCCAGCTTCGACAGGATCACGGGCCTGCCCCCGGAGCGATCGGACAATGCGGGACGCGTGCGACGCGTGCACGAATTCGCCTTCCCGCGCGCGTCGTCGCCGGGCCCCTCCGTTCTCGATGTCGGCTCGGGCCTTTGCGTCTTTCTCAACGGGATGAAGGCGCTCGGCTGGTCCGCGACCGCCCTCGATCCCGATGCGCGCTCCGTGGAGCATGCCCGCGCGACCGTGGGCGTCTCGGCGATCCACGGCGATTATCTCCGATGTCCCGTCCCGGCGCGCTTCGATCTCGTCACCTTCAACCGGGTGCTCGAGCACGTGGCCGAGCCGGTGCCCATGCTGGCGAAGGCCGCGGAGAACCTTGCACGGGGCGGCACGGTCTACGTCGAGTTGCCCGACGGGGAGGCGGCGGCCGACGGCGGGAAGGACCGCGAGGAGTTCTTCATCGATCATCTGCACGTCTTCAGCCCGACGTCCCTGGCGATCCTGGCGCGCCGCGCCGGTTTCCGGGTCCTGCGCCTCGAGCGGCTGCGCGAGCCGAGCGGCAAGTTCACGCTCTACGCGTTCCTCGAGCCGGAAGAGAGGAGAACGCCGTGACCCGGGACGCCGGCACCTTCTGGAACGAGTCCTTTGCCGAGCAGTCCGCCCGGCGGGCCTTCAACACGGCGCCGGTGGAGTCTCTGGTCCGGAACGTCTCCTACCACCTGAGGGACCGCTTTCCGGGGAACGCGGACGACCCGGCGATTTCCGGCCTTCACTTCCTCGAGATCGGCTGCGGCGCGGGGCCGAACCTTCGCTGGCTCGCGGCGCGCGGCCTGAAGGTGAGCGGCATCGACGTCTCGACTTCGGCTCTCGCCCTCGCCCGCGAAACGCTCGCCGCGTCGGGACTGGCGGATCGCGTGGTCGAGTTGAGGGAGGGCCGGGCGGGACACCTTCCCTTTCCGGACGGGTCCCTCGACGGCGTGGTCGAGGCCTGCGTGCTGCAGCACGTGGACCGCGAGGAACGGATCGCGGCCTTCTCCGAGATCGGCCGCGTCCTGAAGCCGGGAGGACTTTTCTGCGGCTACATGCTCGGCACGGAGCACACGGTCTATCGCCTGGAGAAGGGCCGGGAACTGACGGGCGACCCGGGCACGCTCCGGCTCGAGGACGGCCTCTCGAAGATCTATCTCACGAACCTCGGGACCTGCCATTTCTACCGCGCGGAGGAACTGCGCGACCTGCTCGCCGGCTTCGCCCTCGTCGATCCCTGCCCGATCCACTACGCCCTGCCCCGTTTCGAGGCGAAGAAGCGCGGCTACGACGAATACATCCAGGCCATGTGGGCCGTTTACGCGGTGAAGTGATCCCGTGACGGAGAAACGGATGGCCCATCCCCTCTGGAATCCCTGGGCCAACGACCGGAGGCTTCTCGACCTCTACCGGCGCCGTTGTCGCCGCGAGGCCGAGGAGATGACATGCGCGGCCCAGGCCGCGGAGATCCTCGCGCCGCTCGTCTCTCCCGGCGAAACCCTTCTCGACGCCGGTTGCGGCGGGGGGTACTACCTCTGGTCCTTCGCGGCGCGCGGCATCCCGGTCGAGTATCACGGGCTCGATCACACCCCGGAGATGATCGAGCTGGCCCGCGCAGAGATGGCCGCCGCGGGGACGGGCCCGGAGCGTTTCATCGAGGGCGACATCGAGGATCTCGACCGGCCTTTCGACCACGTTCTCTGTTTCAATACCCTGACGAACGCCCCCCACTACGCGCGCCCGCTGGAGCGTCTGCTCATTGCCGCGCGCCGCACGATACTCCTGCGCGAGAGCCTGGGCGACGATCTCGTCGTGAACTACACCCCGGATTCGAACCTCGACGAGGGGAGCCGCCACATCCGCGTCTACCACAACACGTACCCGGCCGCCGAGGTCATCGCGTTCATGGAGGGCCATGGTTTCGCGGTCGAGGAGATCCCGGACCGCCGCAGCGGGGGCGCGATCGAGACGATCTGCGGCATCGAGCACCGCTGGAGGATCCTCCTGGGTCGAAGGCGGTCATGACCGGTAGGTCCGCCCTCGCGGGGCCGGTCCTCTTCTTCACCCCGGAGGGCGGCCTCGAACCTCATTTCGCGGCCCAGTGCCTCGTGGCCCGCACGCTCAAGGAACGGGGACACGACGTCCTCTTTGCGCGCTGCGACCGTGTTTTCACGGGCTGCCCGGTTCACGATTCCCACGGGTTGACCTACCCGGCGGATCCGGGGCGGCGGGAGGAGGTGTGCCGGCGCTGCCGTGAGGGCGCCGACCGCATGCTCCGGGAATACGGGCTCGAGGGCGTCGAGCTGGAACCGCTCATGGCGGCGGGTGTCGCGGAGACCGTGGATAAGCTCATCGCCGCGGCGCCGGACGACATGGCCGGCTTTCACCACGAGGACCTGCCTTTCGGCCGCGTCGCCCTGGCTGACACGATCCTCGCGACGCGGGTCTGCGAGAGGACATCGATCGACGGCCGTGTCCGCGGGACGTGGCTCAGGCACCTGCGCAACGCATTGACCAGCTACGAGCTGGTCAAGAGGATCGGGCGGGACATCGGGGCGAGCCGCCTGCTCGTCTTCAACAATTACGCCCTCTTCGTGGGAGCCCGCCTCGCGGCGCGTTCCCTCGGCATTCCCTCGCTGAATCTGACCCTGGGCGGCGTCGTGGACCGGCGCCGCTACATCCTGCTGCACAAGAATTCCGAGTCCTACGTGTACCTGGGCTGGAAGAACTGGCCGCGATGGAGGGACCTCGCCCTCGACGAGGACCGCATCGCGTACAGCACGGGTGACCTGCTGAAGATTCTCCGCGGCGTCTACACGCGCAGCTTCGCCCGCGGCCGATCCGCGGAGCGGACCGGCGTGCACGAGCGGCTCGGGCTGGACCCGGGGCGCCGTCTTCTCGTCGCCTACACCTCGAGCCTCGACGAGATGATGTCGATGCAACTCTGCTCGGACGGGATGGGCGACAGCTTTTCGCTCCCGGCCCCGCCATTCCCCGACCAGGCGGAGTGGATTGCCGCGCTCGCGAAACACGTCGCGGCCCGGGACGATCTTCAGCTCGTCGTGCGAGTCCATCCCCGCGAAGGCACGGGCACCTTCGAGGGGCGGGAGGGCACGCAACATCTCGCGCGGCTCCGCGAGCGCTTCGGCGCGCTTCCGCCCCGGGTGCACTTCGTCTGGCCCCGGGACCCGGTCTCCACCTACGACCTGGGCGAGGCCGCGGATGCCGTGCTCGTCAGCTGGAGCTCGGTCGGAATGGAGATGGCGCGGCTGGGCGTTCCGGTCCTGGCGACGACGACGGGCATCGGCGGGTTTCCGCAGGACGACTTCGTGGAATGGTCGCCGACGCCGGAGGGATACTTCCAGAAGCTCGAGGAGATCCTGGCGCGGAAACCTGAGCTCCCGACTCTGCTCCGGGCCTACCGCGCCCACCACCTCTTCAACATCGCGCTCGATCTCGGCGACGTCGTGCCCCACTACGAGTATCCCGGGCTTCCGCCGTTTCGCCTCCCCCGCGAGGCGACGGCCATCGAGGAGATCATCGTGGGAGGCCGCGAGCCGGTCGAGATCCAATACGAGAGGCTTTCGGCTCTCCAGGGCCCGGACACCGTCGGCGCCGAGCCCGAGATTCTCAAGCGCCATCTCCGCCTGCTGGTCCGCTTCCTCCTGACGGGCACATATCGCCCCGAGGATTTCACCCTGGTGCACGCGGCGTGGGACGGTTCCCCCGAGTCCTGGATCGAGCGCCTCGGCTCCGCGCCGCTGCTTCGCGGCGTGGAGGTCCTCCTCGAGCGCACCGATCGAACGGCCGTCTACCTCGATGCCGAGGGGGCCACCGAGCGGTTTTCGCCGATGGCCTTACGCCTCGCCGCCGTCTCGGCCCAGCTCCGCGATTCCGGCCTCCCGGGAGAACTTCCGGGCCTGCGCGCCGCCCTCGCGGAATCCGCGGCGCCGAAGGCGCCTGGCAGCCCGGCGACGCCCGGAACCCGGCCCCTGCGCATCCTTCTCGCCGTCAGCTACTACGAGGAGTACCTGAGATCCTTCTACCGGAACCGCCCGGGCCTTTCACGGGCCTCGTTCCGCGAGCAGAGCGCGGCGCTCGAGGCCGATCACTTCGCCTGGCCGGCGGGGCTGGCGCGCCACATGCGCGGGGAGGAAGGATTCGAGGCGGAGGTCGTCGTCACGAACGCTGAATCCCTGCAACGCGCCTGGGCCGCGGAGAACGGAGCGGGCGACTACCCGTGGAACGCGTGGCGGGAGGAGATCCTGGCCGAGAGGGTCCGTCGCTTCCGGCCGGACGTCCTCTGGATCTTCCCCTTCGATCTCCTGGGGGAGGGATTCCTGCGCCGTGTCCGGCCCTACGCGGGCAAGATCCTCATGTGGATGGGTTCGCCGCTCCACGAGCGGATCGAGGCGCGCGGAATTGCCGCGCTCCTGACCGAGAATCCCGCGACGCTCTCGGCGATGCATTCCGAGTTCGGGAAGGTCGTCGTGACGACGCCGGGATTCGGGGCCGCGGAGATCCTGTCCGCGCTCGGGCGCGTCGAGAAGAAGCACGCGATCACGTTTGCGGGAGGCCTGTCGCCGTTGCATCGCCGCCGGGCCGCCCTGATCGCCTGGCTCCTGGAACAGGGATTCGACATCCGGCTCCACGGCTACGCCGTCGCCGATCCCGGGGACCCGGAATACACGCGCGCCCTCGAGAGGATCCGCGGGGTCCTGCGTCCCCCGCTCTTCGGCCTCGACTATTACCGGTTCCTCGCCGAGTCGTCCGTCACCCTGGATTTCCACGGCGACTGCGCGGCGGGCAACGCCGGGAATTATCGCCTCTTCGAGGCCACGGGCATGGGAGCCTGCGTCCTGACGGAGGAGGCTCCGAATCTCGGGACGCTCTTCGAACCGGGCGCCGAAGTCCTCACGTTCCGCGACCGCGAAGACCTGGCCTCGACGCTAGAGGGACTGCTGGCCGCCCCCGAAAAGGCCCGGCGCATCGCCGCCGCGGGACAGGCGCGCACGCTTTCCGCGCACGACTTCCGGGCGATGGTCCGGAAGATCCGCACGGCCTGGGAAGGATAGGAGGAGGACTCATGCCGATCGACGATCCGGATCTTCTGAACCGGAGAAAGATGTCGGGCGAGGACGGGACGTGGCCCTGGTACACGAACTTCGTCGGCCAGATGATGCAGCACAACTACTGGCAATACGACGTGATCGGCCGCCTGCTCGGTGAGAATCCGCAGGTGAGGGGCATTCTCGAGATCGGAACCGGCAACGGGGCTCTCACGGTGCTGCTCGGCTGCTGGGGCCGAAGGCTCGGCATCCCGGTGGCGACCTATGACATCGACATGGGACGCAGCGCTCCGGTCCGGCCGGTGCTCTCCGCGCTCGGCGTTTCGATCCACGAGGAGGACTGCTTCTCGGAGGAAAGCCGGAAGAGGATCGCCGGGTTTCTCTCGGACCATGCGCCTGTCTACCTGCTTTGCGACGGCGGCGACAAGCCGCGGGAGATGCGGACGTTCGGCCCGCTCCTCTCCCCGGGATCGCTCCTGAGCGGGCACGATTGGGGGCTGGAGATCACGGAAAAGGACATCACGCCGCTCCTGGAGACGCACGGGTTCAGCCGATGGAATCCCGGTGCGTGGATGGAGAAGAACGTGCAGTTCATGACCCTCAAGAAGGACGCGTAGGGCCGCTACTCAGCCCGCGGAGAATGCCGCGCGGACCTCCGCGTACCAGTCGAGCGTCGTTCGAACATGGTCCTCGAGGGAGAAACGCCGGGCCGCATCGCGCGCCGCCTCTTCGCCCAAGCCCCGCTTGAGAGCCGGATCCCCGAGCAACCGGGCCGCGTATTCCGCCATCGCCTCCGCATCGCCCGGCGTCACGAGATGTCCCGTGACGCCTTCCTTCACCTGCTCGGGAATGCCGCCGACCCGCGAGGCGATGACCGGGGTCCCCGAAGCCAGGGCCTCGATGACCGAGGTGGGAAAGGTGTCGGCGCGCGAGGGGTGCAGGTAGAGGTCGGCGGCGGCGTAGTAGCGGGCCATCAGCGCGGGATCGGCGACGAGAGGGATGAACCGGATCTCGGCGGATCCCGTTACGACGGGTGCGCCGGTGTCGCCGACGGCGAGGCAGAGAATCGGCAGGCCCCGGGCGCCCAGGCGGTCCACCGTCTCCCCGAGCATCCGGAAATCCTTCCAGGGATTGTCGCGGATGCTGTCGGCGGTGAAGAGGAGGATCGGCGCGTCGGGCGAAAGACCGAGCGATCGCCGTGCCTCGTCGCGGCCGGAGCCGGGGCGGAAGACCGCGAGGTCGATCCCGTTCGGAATCACCCTCAGGGAGGGAGAACCACTCATCAGGTGCGAATCCTTGACCTTGTCCATGAGCCAGGAACTCGGTGTCGCGATGTGCAGCCGGCTGGCGGCGGAGATGCGCGCCTTCTCCCTCCAGTTTTCGGCCGTGCCGTCGCGGGGAACAGCGGGCGGGATCGAGAGGTCCGGGCAGGATCCGCACCCGGTGCGCCAGCGTTCGCACGCGAAGGAGTGGGCGCAGTGGCCGGAGAGAAGCCAGGCGTCGTGGAGGGTCATGAAGAACGGGCGCGAGCGGGAGAGCGAGGGAAGGAAGCGTAGGTCGAAGTAATCCCCGTGCAGGTTGTGTGCATGGATCACGTCGACGGGGGAGGGAAGAAGGCGATCCAGCGAGGCCGTGCCGGGATAGGAAAAGTCCTCGCGTCCCGCGCTCTTCGCGGACCATCGTGCCGGCTCGCCGAGGAACTTGAGGGCCCGGCCGACGGGATCGATGCCGAGGCCGCGCGCGCGGAGGAGATCCCGGAGACCATAGCATCCGCGGGCCCAGGCCGACCGGCTCTCCCGGTTCGGGATGCGCACGACGTTCCCGTCGTCCGTGGTCCTGGTCCCGACCACCATCCAGGCGTCGTGTCCCCGGGCGCGGAAGGAGCGGTGCAGTCGCCAGGCGACCTGGGCGGCGCCTCCCGTGCGATCGGACGTGCTGATTTGCAGGATCCTCATGCGCGCCCATGTTACACCCGGAAGCCCCGAAGTTGAATCCATCACGATCCGATCCACGTGTTTTCAATTGCGCTCGATGTTGTCGCGGATACCGGACGGGCGTATCATTTCGAGAGCGTGAGCGACGACCGACAGACGAAGTGCGACGAGGGTATCGGGATCCTCGAGCTGACCCGGGATCTCTGCTCTTTTCGCACCAGCATCGTGGCCGAGGAGAACGCGGCTTTCTTCGAGCGGCTGGGCCGAGAGGTACCTCTTCGCATCCAACGATATCCTTCAGGCGAGAAGCACATGGGGTGGGAAGTGCCCCGCCTCTGGCGCGTGCGCCGCGCCGAGATCCGGCGCGACGGGGAGATCCTCTTCGACGGAACGTCCCACGTGCTCGGCGTCGCCGCCTACTCGAAATCCTTCGCGGGGGAGATCTCCTGGGAGGAACTGAAGGCTCATCTCGTCACCGTGCCGGCCCAGCCCGAAGCGATCCTGTATCACGCCATCTGGCTGTATCGGCCCTGGGACGCGGACTGGGCCCTCTCGGTGCCGCACCGGGTCTACGAGACGCTCGGGCCGGGCCGTTACGAAGTGAGGCTGGAGACGACCTTCGAGGCCGGCGAGATGCTTCTCGGCGATTTCGAGCATCGCGGTTCGAGCGACCGCACCATCGTCTTCCAGGCGCACAACTGTCATCCCGGCATGGCCAACGACGGCATGGCCGGCGTGGCCGTGCTCACCCGGCTCTTCCAGTGGCTCGCGACGAGAACGACGCGCTATACCTACCGGTTGCTCGTCGCCCCGGAACACGTCGGCACGGTCTTCTACCTGCGCGACAGGCCCCGCGAGGAGATCGAGCGGATCGCGGGAGGAGTTTTCACGGAGATGCCATCGACGGGAGGAGGCATCGTGGCCTCCACCACGCTCTTCGGGGGCCACCCCATCGATGCAGCCCTCGCGAACGCCGTTCGCGCCCATCCGCGAGGCTGGCGCATCACCGGGTTCCGCGGCGGGGTGGGGAACGACGAAACGGTCTGGGAGGCTCCGGGCCACGAGGTGCCCTTCGCCCAGCTCTCCTGCACGCTCGGCCAGCCCGGGCATTTCCCCGAATACCACACCAACCTCGATACGCCGGACCGCCTCGATCCGACGGACCTCGCCGCGTTTCTCGATGTTCTCAAACGGTTCGTCGACATTCTCGAACGAAACGCCTCGTTCGAGCGAACCTTCGACGGGTTCCCCTGCCTCTCCAGCCCCGACTACCGGCTGTACTACGAGCGCTTCGATCCCGCGATCGAGAAGAACCTCGCTCCCGATGCCGACGCCTGGGGCCACATGTCCGACGCGCTCTACCGGCTCTTCGACGGCACGACGACCTGCCTCGATATCGCGGAGCGCTTCGGCCTGCCCTTTGGACCCCTGCGCGACTACCTGGCGAGGTTCGAGGAGAAGGGGCTGGTCGTCTCCCGCCCCGTGGACTTGCCCCGTCGGCCGATCTCGCGCCGGGCCGACGCGGCGGCGCGATGAGCGGCGAGCGCGCGGGCATTCCCACGCCCGAGTCGCCGGGTCGCTTCAAGCGCGAGGACGTGGCCCGTCTCCAGTCCCTCTTCCAGCCTTACCTCGAGATGGGAAAGACGTATCGTTTCCTGCCGTATCTCATGAGCCAGATGCCCCCTTCCTTCTCCTCGGCGATGATCAACACCGACGAGCACGGTTTTCGCTTCAGCTTCCAGGGCGGGAGGCGGGTGACGTACGAGGAGTTCCGGTCCCGCACGGCGAGCACGGGCCTGGTGACGGGCGGATCGGTCGTGTTCGGGACGGGAGCGGCCTCGGACGAGGGAACCCTGAACAACGCGCTGAACCGGCTGCGGCCCGGCACGTTCTTCTGGAACGGCGGGGTGGGGGCCTGCAACGGTCTCGTCGAGATCCTGATGTATCTCTTCGCGGGCAGGACCGTCGATCACCTGGTGACGCTCTCCGGCGCCAATGACCTGCTCCTGCACCTCGGCAGTTCCCGCCGTTTCACCCCGCTCCTGCCGTTCCCCTTCGAGAAGGAGAACGGATTCGCGGACTGGACGGGCGCGCCCGAGGGAGTCGAGGAGCGCGTGGAGGGGTTCAAGGAGATCTCGGAGTCGCTCGGCCCCGAACCATCCGCGGCGGAGATCGAGCGCCTCGTTGCGATGCCTCTCGTCACGGAGGGTTACGCGCGGTGCCTCGAGGCCGTCGACCGGCAGATGGAGATCTGGTCGCGGATCGCGCCCGCCTCCTTTCTCTACGTCTTCAACCCGCGGCTTCCCCTGGCGAAGAAAGCAAACGCGACCGAGAACGCGTATTTCGAAATCGCGCTGGCGCGGATGCCGGCCGCGAGCCGGTGCCAGCGACTCGTGATCGGGGCCCTCTACCCGCGCCTGCGCGACGATGTGACGGCCCTGGCCGCGCGCCGCGGAATCCCCTTCCTCGACGGGAACTCCGTGCCCTTCCGCGACGAGACCTGTTTCATCGACGATTTCCACATGACCGATGCCGGGAACGAGGACCTCGCCCGGGCCATCGCGGAACGGATCCGGGCTTGACGGGACTTCGCCGGCCCGCCGTCATGGTGATCGGCGATTCCGCCGCCGCGAGCCTCGGGGTGGTGGCGGAGACGTTCCCGGAAATTCTCGGTCGAGGCCGACTCCCCCGGCGCGTGATCAACGCCGCCCTCGTCGGGATGACATCGGCCGATGCCGTCGCTCTCTTCGACGGGCTCGCGCGCGACCTGGAGCCCGGGGACGCGGTGGTGATCTGCCTTGGTCATTGCGACGCGAGCGGATTCGGACCCTTGAAGCCGCGTTTTCCTTTCCTCGCGCCGATCCTGCGGCGGGCGATCCAGCCGTGGTACCAGTCGCTCAATCCCTGGAGCGTTCGCTCCTCGCCCTACGAATTCACGTCCCGGACCTCCTTCGTCGAGACCCTGCCCTGCGTCGCGCCTGACGAGTTCGAGGCGAACCTGGGCGACCTCGTGCGCCGCGCGCGCCGCCGCCGCCTTCGCGTCATCCTCCTGAATCCCTTCGGCCAGCGCTGGTTTCCGCCGGCCAACCACTTTCCCTCCGCGCTCTTCCTGCGCGTCTTCGGAGGCGCCGAGCATCATCCTTTCGCGGCCTCCGGCGGGTCCGAATTGCCCCACGCGCTCTCGGAGCACCAGGCCGGCCACCTGGAGGCGGCGCAGTGGCTCTACCGGAAGATCCGCGCGGAGGGCGGCCCGACGGCCCGCTGCGTCGCCTGGAACAACGAGGCGGAGATCGCCTTCTCGCGGGGGGACGCCGAGAGAGCCCTGGGTCTCTGCCGGCGCGCGGCGGCGGAAGAAACACCCCTCGCCCTGGTCTCGCGATTCAACAAGGCGCTGGCCTTGCGGAAGCTCGGCTTCGCCGATGCGGCGGAGCGCACGGCGGCCGCCGTCCTGGATGACGACCGGGGCTCCTACCGCATCTCGTCCGCGCACCGGGAGGCCGCGCGCCGCGTCGCCGACGCATGCGCGGGGCCGGATCTTTCCTACCTCGATCTCGCGGAGCTCCTCGAGCCTGATGACGTGATGGACTATTGCCATCCGACGCCCGCGGGCCACGGCAAGATCGCGGAGGCGATCGAGGAACGGCTTTCGCAGGGGGAATCGGCCTCGCCGACCGGTGACCCATGCGCCAGCCTGGTCGAGTACCGCTACGGCAATCCCGATTACGCCCTGGGGGGCGACGAGGACTTCTTCGATCATTTCCACCTGAGGGTCTCACCGCCGGATCCGCGGCCGGCCTCGCTCGCCGATCGATCGCGCGCCGTCCCGTATGAACGGATTCTCGCCGCGCAATCGGGACTCGCGCCTCTTCCCGACGGCGTGGACCGGGGCGGGCTCGATGTCCTGGCCCACCCGTTTCTCGGATGGTCCCGGCTGCTCGCCTTCGCGCCCCCGGAGGAGCCCACCGATCTCGGCGCGGCGCCTTCCTTCTACCGCCTGCGGCTGGGAGCCTCCGTCCTGGCCGACGGGGAGGCGAGAAACAACGCCGTGAAGGCGGCTCCGAACCTCGATCCGATCCTGCCGCGTCCCGATCGACTGGAGTCGTGGATTCACGCGATCGGCGTTTCCGAGTGCTGCCTCGAGAAGCGAGCCCTGAAGGAGGCGGTGGAGGACGGATTGAAGAGCGGTGCGATATTCGATCGCATCGAGGCGCGGATCGCGCGGGCGCTGGGCGAGGGGCACCAGCCGGGAAACCGCTGGCGCACGAGCCGCTCGTGGTTCTTCCGCGAGGCGCTCTGGTTCGGAACCCCCTCGTCGGAATGGATCTTCCTCGACCGCGAGGGCATCGCCGCGGCCGCCGAGTCGCTCGTCATGATCGACGCGATCGCGGACGAGGAATCGACGCGCACCCGGGCGCGGGAGAGGCTCGCGGCGCTGGGGGACGAGGTCGGGCGGCTGTCCCGCCGGCAGCCCGCGTGCCCGGCCGCGGTGTCGGCCCCGTGAGGATCCTGCTCCTCCTCTGCCGCGCGACCTTGCGACGCTGGGTCGCTCGATGGTCCCGGCGCGCACGTTCCCTCGGAGAACCCGCCGCGCCCGCGCGGTCGGAGAACATCTACCCGCTATGGTAGAAGCCCCGGTCGATCTTCTCATCTATGTCGAGGATCCGGGAGCCGCGAATATCGTGGCGGACCTGCCGTCGCGTCTGCGTGACCGTCGCGTCCGTCTCGTCGCGGGCGGGCAGGCCGTCGAGCGACTGGCGGCCTCGGGCACCCCGTTCGAGACCTGGCCCCCGGGCCTGAGTCCCGGGGAACTTGTCCGCGAGGCCCGACCGCGAATCGTCGTGACGGGGACGGCCGAGAATCCCGACCAGCCCGGGCTCGCTCTCGTCGCCGAAGCGCATCGTGCCGGGATCGTGACGGCGGGCCTGGTCGACGCTCCCATGAATGCGCCCCACCGATTTCGAGGGCGGGGCGAGAGCGGCCTGGCCTTCGCGCCGCGCTGGATCCTCGTTCCCGACGGAACGACGCGCCGGAATTTCGTCGCGCTCGGTCATCCCGAAGACCGGGTCGTCGTCTGCGGGAATCCCCATTTCGACGCGATCCGCCGATCCCGTGCTGCGATGGAGCGCGAGGGGCGCGAGGAGGTTCGGCGTCGGCTCCTGCCCGCCGCGCCCGCCGACCGCCCGGTCGTTCTCTTCGCCGCCGAGCTTTCGGGAGGCCTGAATCCCCTTCAATACCGACGGTCCGCGGACTACACTTTGGAGGGAAGAGGAGTGCAGGATGGGCGCACCGAGATCGTCATGGAGGAGTTCCTGGATGCCGCGCGCCTGCTTTCCCGGCGTCCCTGGCACGTCCTGCGCATTCATCCCAAGAACGTTCCCGGGGATTTCCAGTCCTACCTCCGCGACTTCGACGGCATCAGCCAGGGGGGATCGTCCCTGGAGTGGATCTTCGCCGCGGACCTCGTGGTCGGCATGACCTCGACGCTGCTCGTCGAGGCCCTGGTCATGGGCCGCCCCGTCCTCTCCATCGTGCCGCGCGAGGAGGAACGGGGATGGTTCCCCGCCGAGATCGCCGATCTCATCCCGTGCGTCACGACCCGCGCGGAGCTTCGCGAGCGCCTGCCGCGCCTCATTGACGGTGCGGATCAACCGGATGCGGCGCTCGTTGATGCGGCTTGCCCGCCGGGAGCTCTCGAGACGATGGCGCGTTTCCTCGAAGGACTCATCTCCTAGCCATGGCGACGTCGCCTGTCCTCGAGACCGCCCGGCTTCGGATCGCTCCGTTCCCCGAGTCTTTGCTTTCCGAGACCTACGTCGAGTGGCTCAACGACCCTGAGGTCGTGAGGTACAGCGAGCAGAGGTTTCGCCGCCACACGCTCGAGTCGTGCCGCGCCTACTGGAGTTCCTTCGAAGGGACTCCGCACCATTTCTGGGCCTTGACGGAACGCGGCGGAGGCGCCCGCCATATCGGCAACATGAACGCGTGGGTGGACGAGTCGAACGGCGTCGCGGACGTCGGAATCCTTCTCGGGGAAAAATCGCTCTGGGGCCGAGGCTACGGGCTCGAGGCGTGGAGCGCCGTCTGCTCGTGGCTCCTGCAGGGCGCCGGGATGCGCAAGGTCACGGCCGGAACGCTCGAGGTCAACACGGGCATGCTCAGGATCATGGAGAAGGCCGGGATGGTCGACGACGGAATCCGCCGGAAGCAGGTCGTCTGGGAAGGGCGCGCGGTGGACATGGTTCACCGTGCGCTCTTCGCCTCGGGACGATACGCGTGAAGAATCACCTCGCCCTTCTCGGGGGCTCCCCGGTCATCTCCGCGCCCCTCGCCCCGTATCCATCGATGGGCGAGGCGGAGATCGAGGCCGTGGTCGAGGTCATGCGTTCGGGGAAGCTCTCCGGCTTCTATGGAAGCTGGTGCGACGAGTTCTGGGGCGGCCCTCGGGTGAAGGAATACGAGCGGCTCTGGGCGGCGCGTTTCGGCGTGCCCCACGCCATCACGGTGAACTCCGCCACGTCGGGATTGATGGCGGCCCTGGGCGCTGTCGGCATCGGCCCCGGGGACGAAGTCATCATGCCGCCCTACGGGATGTCGGCCTCGGCCATGGCGCCGCTCTTCTACGGCGGCATCCCCGTCTTCGCGGACATCGAGCCGGAGACGTTCTGCCTCGACCCGGCCGCCGTGCGCGCCGCGATCACGCCGCGCACGAAGGCGGTTCTCGCCGTCAACCTCTTCGGGCATCCGGCCCGCCTCTCCGAGCTAGCCGCCCTCTGCCGGGACCACGGGTTGCGCCTCGTCGAGGACAACGCGCAGGCCCCGCTGGCCGAGGAGAAAGGCGCTTTCGCCGGCACCATCGGCGACATCGGCGTCTTCAGCCTGAATTACCACAAGCACGTGCACACGGGCGAGGGCGGGATCTGCGTCACGAGGGATGACGACCTTGCGCGGCGGCTGCAGTTGATCCGCAACCACGGTGAGAACGTCGTGGAGCCGCTGGGCATCGGGGATATCTCCAATCTCGTCGGAATGAACCTCAGGATGACGGAGCTGTCCGCCGCGGTCGGGATCGCCCAGCTGGAGCGGATCGACGAGCACGTGGGGCGAAGGGAAGGGCTCGCCCGGAGGCTCAGCGAAGGAACGACCGGGCTCGAAGGACTGACACCGCCCGTCGTCCGCCCCGGCTGCCGCCATGTCTCGTACATCTGGGCCTTGAAGGTCGATGAGACGATTCTCGGGATCCCGCGGGAACGATTCGGCGCGGCGCTTGCCGCCGAGGGTTTCCCCCATTTCACGGGTTACGTGAGGCCCCTGTATCTCCTGCCGGTATTCCAGCGGCGCATCGCGATCGGCCGGGAGGGCTGGCCTTTCACCCTCGCGAACGTGCGTTATGACAAGGGACTCTGTCCCGTGGCGGAGCGCATGCACGAGAAGGAGTGGCTGGGATTCGAGACGTGCCAGTACGACGTGAGCGACGAGACCGCGGATCGCCTCGTCGAGGCGGTCCGGAAGGTTCATGCCGCGCGGGAGGACCTGGTCACGTGAGCGACGGGCATCCGAGGGTCGTGGCCAGCATCGAGGCGCGGATGACCTCCTCGCGCCTGCCCGGCAAGGTGCTCGCCGACGTGCACGGCGCGCCAGCCCTGGCCCGGCTCGTCCGGCGCCTGAAGCGGTGCGCCTCGCTCGACGGGATCGTGCTGGCGACGACGGTGAACCGCGACGACGATCCCCTCGAGGCCCTGGCCTCGGCCGAGGGGATCGCCTGCCACCGGGGGAGCGAGGAGGACGTGCTCCTGCGGGTCGTCGAGGCGCACCGAAAGATGAAGAGCGAGGTGATCGTAGAGGTCACGGGCGATGCGACGCTCCTCGATCCCGCGGTGATCGAGCTCGGCGTGGCGACGTTTCTCTCCGGCGACATCGACGTCGTCTCGAACACGTGGCACCTGACGTATCCCCAGGGAGCCGACGTCCAGGTCTTTCGCCTTTCCGACCTCGAGGCGGTCGAGCGGGAGGTGGCGGACCCGGCCGTGCGCGAGCACGTCTCGCTCTTCTTCTACGAGCACCCGGAGCGCTACCGGATCCACCACCTCGTCGCACCGCCGGAATTGCGCCGCCCGGACCTGCGCTTCCAGCTCGATTATCCCGAGGATCTCGCCTTCATCCGCGAGGTATACGGGCGCCTCGGGCCCGTCCACGGCGACGGCTTCGGCACCGCCGAGATCCTGCACCTGCTCGCGGAACACCCGGCCATCGCGGCGCTCAACCGCGACTGCGTCGAGAAGGCTGTGCGATGAGCGGGAGGATCGGCACCGTCCTCGTCGGCTTCGGGCGCATCGCGGCCGGTTACGCGTCGGACCCGCTGACGGCCCGCCACTACCGCTTCGCGACCCATGCCCAGGTGCTCTCGTCCCATCCCTCGTTCCGCTGGGAGGCCGTCGTCGATGCCTCGGAGGAGGCCCGCATCGAGGCGAGGACGGAATGGAAGGTCCCGGCCGTCGCCGCGCGCGTCGAGGAACTGGAGGAGAGTCTTCGCCCCGCGCTGGCGGTCATCGCCACGCCGCCGGCGGCGCGCCTGGAGATCGTGGAGAGGATGCCGTCCCTGCGCGCGGTCCTCGTCGAGAAACCTCTCGGCCGCACGGTCGCCGAGGCGGAACGGTTTCTCGAGCATTGCCGCGGGCGGGGGATCCTCGTAGCGGTGAATTACTGGCGCCGTGCCGACCGGCTCTTCCGCGACCTGGCGGCGGGACGGCTGAGGGATCTCGTCGGTGAGCCCCAGGCGGCCTTCGGCCTCTACGGCAACGGCCTCCTCAACAACGGCAGTCATCTCGTGGACTTCGTCCGGATGCTCCTCGGGGAGGTGACCGAGGCGACGGCGACGGGGCCGTCGCGAACGGCCGCGCCGGCGGACCCGGAGCCGCCTTTCCAGCTCCGGATCGGGAACGGCTCTCTCGTCGCGGTGCAACCCCTCGATTTCGGCCGTTACCGCGAGGTCTCCCTCGATATCTGGGGCACGACGGGAAGGCTTTCGATCCTGAACGAGGGCCTGACGATCCTTCACGCTCCCGGCGCGCCCCACCGCGCCCTCGAGGCGGCACGGGAGGTCGCGGCGGATGCGCCGGTGCAGCTGGAGTCGACCGTCGGGGAGGCTCTCTACGCGTTATACGAGAACCTGGCGGCGGCTTTCGGCGGGAAGGAACCGCTCGCCAGTCCCGGCGACTCGGCGCTCCGGACGGAACGGCTTATCGAAGCGATTCACGATTCTCAGGAACGGCTTCCGGATTCCTCGATCGGTTCCTGATCACCGGGGCGAAGGCCCGGTTCCTCCTACTCCAGGTTCTTGTACCACTCGATGTATTTCGGGATACCCGCTTCGAGCGGAGTTTTCGGGGCGTAACCGAGGAGCCGCCGCGCCTTCTCGATCGAGAGGGTGCCGCGCACGGGGATGAGATTGTCGCGCTGGACCGATTGTTCCGTCGTGCCCGGGTAGGCGGCCTTGACGAGGTCGGCCAGTTCGCGGATGGAGCGGCCCTCGCCGTAGGTGAGGTTGAAGACCTCGTTGCGGGCCGCGGGCACCCGAAGGGCGAGGGAGACTCCTTCCACGAGGTCGTCGACGTAGGTGAAGTCGAGCTTCTCGGCGCCGCCGTTGGAGATCCTCAGGGGTTCACCGCGCATCGCGCTCTCGATGAAAACCTGCGCGACGCGCCGGCTGACGCAGCCCGGGCCGTACAGGGCGGAGGGCCTGACGATCGTGAAGGGCAGGTCGAAGACCTGCTGGTAGGCGATCACGATCCGCTCGCCGGCCGCCTTGAGGGCCCCATAGATCCCGACCGAGTCGAGGGGGTGGTTCTCGTCGACGGAAGGGGTTCGGAAATTCCCGTAGACCATGCTGGAGGAGAAGTAGACGAAGTGCTCGATGTTGTCGCGCGCGTGATCGAGGGCGTTCTCCAGGGTCCTCAGGCTGTGGTCGAAGGTGCTGAAGGGATCCTTGTTCGACCGGTCCGCGTGGGCGACGGCGGCCAGCTGGATGATCACCTGGGGCATGATGCCGTTGAGGATCCGGCCGAGCGCGAGGTAGTCGCGCGCATCCTGGATGTAGAGGGGGATGCCCGCGTCCTGGAGGCGCTTCAGCCGCTCTTGGATCATCCTGAGGTACAACTCGCGGTGAGGCATGTCGGGCCGGTGAGAGGAGAAGGCGAGGAGATTGTTGACCTGCAGGCCGTCGATGACGTGAACCTCGGCGCCCTGCCGGGCCAGGCCGACCGCGAGGTTGGTCCCGATGAAGCCGGCCCCGCCGATCAGGACGATCTTGCGTCCTTCCATGGATATCATGAATTCTCCTCCTTGAGCACCGCGCGAAGGGTGTCCGCGATCCGCTTCATCTCGGCCGCGCCGAGATGAGGCCCGACGGGCAGGGCGATCGAACGGTCGCTCAACGCTTCCGCTCCCGGGAACCGGCCCGGTTCGTAACCGTACTTCGAACGATAGTATGACATGCGCGGCACGGGGTGGGGATAGTAGATGCTCGATTCGACGCCGCGTTCCCTGAGCCCGAGGACGATCCGATCCCGTTCTCCCTCGCGGGGGGCTGCGAGCACGACCGAGAGGCAGTAATGCGCGTTCGTGGTCCCGGGGGCCGATGCGTCGAGAACGCGGATTCGAGGTTCGTCCGCGAGGGCCGCCGCCAGGGCCGCGAAGTTGTCCGACCTTCGCCCGAGGATGGTGTCGATCCGGGACAGCTGTGTCCGCCCGAGCGCGGCCTGCATTTCGCTCATGCGGTAGTTGAGGCCCCGCCCGGCGACGTCGTACATCCCGGGGATCTTCCTCTCGCCGTGGGACCGGTCGACGCCGAAGGCCCTCAGTTTCGCCACGGCCTCCGCCACCTCGCGGTGCTTCGACACGAAGAGGCCGCCTTCGCCCGTCGTGATGTGCTTGACGGGGTAGAAGGAGAAGCAGCCCGAGACGCCGAAGAGGCCGGCATGGCGGCCCCCGATCCGCGTCCCGACCGCGAGGGCGCAGTCCTCCACGACCGGGATCCCGCGCGGTTCCGTGACCTCGAGAATCGCGGGCATGTCGCAGGGAATGCCGGCGAAGTGGACGATGCCGACCGCCCGCGTCCGCTCCGTGATCGCCGCGCGGATCGCGGCCGGCGTCATGTTGCCCGTGGCCGGGTCGCAGTCCGCGAAGACCGGCCGCGCGCCCACCATCTCCACGGCATGCACGGTCGCGACATGGGTCTGCGCGGGCACGATCACCTCGTCGCCGGGGCCGACGCCGAGGTGAAGGTAGGAGAGGTGGAGGGCGGCCATGCAGGAGCTGACGGTCACGCAGTGGGCGTCCCCGCCCATGAAGCGGGCGAACTCCGCCTCGAAGGCCTTGCCCTCGGGGCCGTGGGTCAGGATGTGCCCGGAGAGAACCTTCGTGACGGCGGCGATGTCGTCGTCGGTGATCCAGGGCCGGCCGAAGGGGATCGTTTCACTTGCCGTCACGGTCTCGTCACCTCGATGATCTCCCCGCGTTCCCGGGCCTCGTCCGCCGCCAGGCACGCGTTGACCAACTCGAATTCACGCTCCGCGCCCGGCCGCGCATCGGCCCCGCCGCGGATCGCCGCGACGAAAGCCGGGATGAGGGCGCCCTTTTCGGCCGGTTTCGGGGCCAGGTCAATGGTCTGCGGCTCGTCGCCGGGGTCTCGGCTGAGATGAAGGCGCGCTCCCGCGTCATCATACAGGAAAGTTCCCTTCGTTCCGTAGACGCGCAGCACGTGCTGGTGGCGATGCACGCAGCCGAAGTTCGCCGTGAGGCGGCCGACGAGTCCCGAGGGGAAGGTGAAGGTCGCGGCGGCGAAGTCGTCGTAGCGGAAGGAGGTTCCCGCCGTCGCCATCCGGTTGCCGACGGCGTGGACGCGGACCGGCGCCTCGCCGGCGATCGCGAGCATGAGATCGAGCATGTGGATGCCGCCGCCCTGGACGACGGAGTAGTTCTCCACGTCCTTCCGCCATCCCTCGGTGATCTTCGCGAGGCGGCCGTAGAGATACTCTCCGTCGATCGCGTAGATCCTGCCGAGCGTCCCGCGGAGGATCTCCTCCCCGAGCCACCGGTAGAGGGGAGCAGCGCGCAGGACGAGGTTGGAGGCGAGATGGGGGCGCCCCGCTCTCTCCCAGGCCTCCCGAACCCGGGCCAGCTCCTCCCGCGAGCGGCAGAGAGGTTTCTCGACGAAGAGATGTTTCCGGGCGGCGAGAGACTCTATGACCTGGCCGAAATGGGCGTCGTCGAAAGACGCGATGGAGACGATCCGGACCTCGGGATCCTCGAGAAGGGCTTCGAAATCCGGGGCCGGACGGCCGGCGCCTAGCCGGGTCGCCACTTCGCGGGACCGTCCTTCGTCGAGGTCGTAGAGCCACCGGAGCTCGCACCCGGCCGACAGGAGTGCCCGCGCGTGCTGTTCCCCGACGCCCAGGCCTACGACGGCCGCACCGAGGCGCGGCGGGGAGGTTGTCTCAATACCGGTCATAGCAGGCTTCCCAGCTCATCTTGCCGTCCTTCACGTGAACTTCCCAGTACTTCTCGTTCGCAAAGGTGGCGAGATGGACGCCGGAGAATCTCCGGGGCGGATCGAGCGTGGCGGCGGAGACGACGAGGAACGGAGTCCCGGGGAAGAGTCGCGCGGACTCGTCGCGCGCCCGTTCGAGACCCGGGTGCGTTTCCCACGTGACGATCGCGCCGGGCGCGGACGCGGTCCAATCGCGGAGCGGCTTCAACGGCAGTCCCTCGTGCCGTCCCGCCGTCGCCTCGAGTTCCGCGAAGCCCTCGAGCACGAGTCCGCCCTCGCGGACGCTGTTGAAGAGCCGCGCGGTGTTGCGCGGCGCGAGGGATCCGGCACCGAAGGCGACGAGACGCGTGCCGCGGGGCAGATCGAGGAGTTCCGCGAGGCAGGCGATCTCGCGGTAGTAATTCCGGCCCGGATCGTACATGGCGCACGGAAGACAGTCCTCGATCTCCGCGCGCCGCCTTGCGCGCTCCTCGTCCGGCATCGTGTACAGGCCCTGGAGGAACCGCAGGCGCTCCATCGACATCGTGAAGCGCTTCGTCCAGTATTCGAGGCGTTCCCCCCCGTCCTCCGTGCTCGCCAGGCGGTGAAACTGGACCGCGCCCGCGAGGATCTTGAGCATGCCGAGCTGGTACAGCTCGGCGATGAAGGTGCGGTACACGTCGTCGTTCTCCGCGGTCAGGTTGACGTAGGGGCCGAATCCGTCGGAAGCGTACATGTGGTCCTCGTAGTCGACGATCTTGCCCATCTGGCGCGCATCCTGGAACATCCGGCTGTTCTGGTAGACGCAGAGACCGACGGCGGCGATGTAGTGGATGTCGTACTTGTACATGAGGTTCATGGCGTCCCGGAAGGCCGCCCGGAAGCGGGCCGCGGTATCCTTCGGGTGCCCCCAGAGCATGTTGAAGCTCGCGTTGACCACCCGGTGCTTCTTGAGGAGCTCCATGGCCCGGATGATGTGCTTGCTCTGCTTCACCCGGTGGAATCCCTTCTGGATCTCCGGGTCGAGGTGCTCGATGGTGTAGCTCATGTCCACGCCGAGCTCCGCGACGCGGCCGATGATCTCGTCGTCCATCTGGTCCGGGCAACCCGACATGGCCAGCTTGTAAGGCCGGCCCGAATCCTTGACGAGCCCGAGGAACTCGAGGATCCATTCCCTCGGGTGCAGAGGATTGTCCTCGCTGAACATGAAGGCCTTGATGCCGTAGCGCTCGTGGAGCAAGTCCATGTGCTCGAGGAGGCGGCGGGGTGAAGTCCGGCGCACGCCCACGCCGCGCCGGCCGCAATAGTAGCAGTGGTAGACGCAGCCGCGTCCCGTGTTGATCGGAATGAAATGCTCCCGGTCGATCTTGAGGGTCTCGATCTTCCTCAGATACCGGGGCATGTCCAGGAGGTCGTACGCGGGGAAGGGGAGGGATTCCATGTCGTCGCAATACACCCGCTCCGTTTCGACATAGACGCCGTTCCGCATGAACGCGATCCCCTGCAGGCCCTCGAGGGATGCGCCGGCGGCGAGGCGCCTGACGAGCTCGACCACGATCGGTTCCCCCTCGCCGATGCAGGCCGCGTCGAAGGGGACCTTCTCGAGGATGATGCGGGGTTCGGCGGCGATGAAGGTGCCGCCGGCCACGAGGGGTTTCGCCGGAAAGTGGCGCTTGAACTCGAAGGCCAGGTCCTTGATGTACCGGTAGGACTTGTTGAGCCCCGTGATCCCGACGACATCGTAATCGCCGCTGCGGATGCGCCGGATCGTCTCGTGCACGGGGAGATCATCGAGGCGCGCATCGAGAATCTCGACGTGGACCCCGTCCCGCCGGAGCACCTCCGCGATCCCGATCAGCGAGAGGGGAAGGTAGGCCAGGGGTTCCCCGGGCTCGGCGGGATTGACGAGAAGAACGCGCGGTGACGTCATCGGGGGCTCACCGTCACGGGTTGCCGCCGCGTCAGCGGCCGCGGATGAAGCGCTCGACCGCCTCGCGTGCCTCGTCGTCCGGGGCCTGGACGGGCGGGTGCTTCATCAGGTAGGAACTGGCCGCCAGGAGCGGACCCTTGAGCCGGCGGTCGAGGCCGATCTTCAGCAGGCGGACCGCGTCGATCATGACGCCCGCCGAGTTGGGGGAGTCCTCGACCGAGAGGCGCGCCTCGAGGTTGAAGGGGACGTCGCCGAAGAGACGCCCCTCGACGCGGAGGAAGCAGACCTTGTTGTCGTTCTGCCACGGCACGTAGTCCGAGGGTCCGACGTGGATCTTCTCCGCCTCCAGGGGAACGGGCAACTGCGACTGGACCGACTCGGTCTTGGAGATCTTCTTCGAGGCGAGGCGGTCACGGTTGAGCATGTTCAGGAAATCCGTGTTGCCGCCGGTGTTGAGCTGGTAGGTCCGGTCCACGGCGCCGCCGCGCTCGGAGACCAGCCGAGCGATCGTGCGGTGGAGGATCGTGGCGCCGAACTGGCTCTTCACGTCGTCTCCGATGATCGGCAGCCCCGCCTTCTCGAATCGCTTCGCCCACTCGACGTTCGAGGCGATGAAGACCGGCATGCAGTTGACGACGGCGCATCCGGCCGCCAGCGCGCACCGCATGTAGAACTCCGTCGCCTTCTGGCTGCCCACGGGCAGGAAGTTCAGGAGGACCTCCGCGCGCTTCGCCTTCAGGTGAGCCGTGATCCGCTTCTCCGCGTCCGATTCCTCCTCCTTCGAGCAGAAATCGTCCAGGAATTCGTCCACGACGAAGGTCCGGTCCACGGGATAGGTGAGCATGTGCCGCGCCACGCCGTCGAGGAGGAAACCGCGCTCGACGCGGCACCGGAGAAAGGGGATCTCCGGCTGGAAGACGGTCGTGCAGTTCGGCTTCTGGAAGATCGCCTCCGAGAGGTCCTTCGTGACCTTGCGCTTGTCGATGTCGAAGGCGGCGACGAACTGGATGTCCTGCGGCCGGTATCCGCCCAGGACCTCGTGCATCAGGCCGACCGACCCGTGGTTCCTCTTCCGGCGATAATACTGGATTCCCTGGACGAGAGATGACGCGCAGTTTCCGACGCCCACGAGGGCGACGCGGATTCTGCCGTTTTTCTTTTGAACGGACATGGGACCTCCTTGTGGACCTCCCAGCTCTCCTTAGCCTTGTACAGTTATCGGCAGGTTTTCTCAATAAAATTCAGGATTGTCAGGGTTTCGAAGAGGGCGCGGGATCTCGCCGGGAACTTCGGAAACGACAGAGAGAATCTGCAATCCCGGGAAAGCTCCGGCATATTCCTTCCTGACAGTCTCCCCGACCTCGATTACCATCGGGAAGATCGTATGAGCTCTTCCCGCCCTTGCCCGTTGTGCCGGTCCGAGAGGACCCGCGTCGTCGCTTCGACGGAGGCCGCGGCCGTCGTCGCCGGCTGGAATCGCGAATTCGGGATCGACGTCTCGGCCGACCTCTCGGGCGCGTCCCGCATCGAGAGGCTTCTCTGCCTCGACTGCGCGCTGGAGTTCCACGATCCGCCGTGCCCCGGTTCGCCCGCGCTGTATACCTGCCTGCAGGCTTTTCCCTGGTACTACATGGACGAGAAGTGGGAATACGGCGAGGCCGTGCGCGATCTGCATCCGGCCGCGCGCGTCCTGGAGATCGGTTGCGGGCGCGGCGCGTTTCTCGCGCGATTGAAGCGGGAAGACCAGAACGAGATCCACGGCCTGGAAACCAACGCGGCGGCTGCGGCGGCCGCCGCGGCCCTGGGTTTCGACGTGCGCACGCTCTCCGTCGAAGAGCAGGTCGCTCTCGAGCCGGGAGAATACGACTCGGTCTGCTCCTTCCAGGTGCTGGAGCACGTGCCGGACCCCCGGGGATTCCTCGAGTCCTGCCTCGGTCTCCTGGCACCGGGGGGCCGACTCGTCCTCGCGGTTCCGGACAACGATGCTTTCCCCGGAACCGCCGGGGGGCTTCTGAACGCTCCCCCGCACCATGTCACGCGGTGGAGCGAGAAAACGATGAGAACGGTGGCCGGGATCTTTTCGCTCGATGTGCGGCGGATCAAGCACGAGTCCCTCGCCTCCTATCACGTCGAGGAGTGGATCACGGCCCACGCGAACCGGACGCGGCGACCCGGGGCGGCGCCCTCGCGCCTGCGCGCCGTCCGCATCAGGATTCTCAAGGCCCTTCTCCGTTTCGAGATCGTGCGCCGCCGGTGCCGCGGACACACGCTCTACGCCTCATTCCGAAAACGGGGATGACGGATCTGCCGATAAGAATAGAATCGAATCGGAGGATGGGATGCCCGACCAGTCGTGGCTGAAAAAGGAATTTCAGTACGGGTACGACAGCGGCGACGTGCTGGCGCTCGAGCCGGACGAGGCCCGTCGGAAGGAAGAGGAGGTCATCGGCGGCTCCTACCGCGAGGTCTTCCTCAAGGGGCTCCTCCCTCATCTCCGCGAGGATTCCCGCGTCCTGGAACTGGGGCCGGGGCGCGGCAGCTGGACGCGGGCGATCCTCACGCACGTGGCGCGCGGCGAGGTCCAGACCGCGGACTTCCAGGACGTGACACCGTGGCTGAAGCCCGAGAACTACGGCGGGCGCCTCGTCTGCCGCCGCGTCACGGACAATACCTTCCGCGATTTCCCCGATGATCATTTCGACGTCTTCTGGTCGTTCGGGGTCCTCTGCCACAACAACGCCGAGGATGTGAAGGAGATCCTCGCGAACGCGCGCCCGAAGCTCGTGGCCGGGGCCGTCTGCGTCCACCAGTACGCCGACTGGGTGAAGATGGAGGCCTCGAAGGGGACGACCTATTGCGGTCTCCCGGCGAACTACCGCGATCTGCCCGACGCGGATATCTGGTGGCCGCGGAACGACCAGGCCCGGATGGCGGAGATCATCCGCGCGGCCGGGTACGAGTGCCTCTCGATCGACCTCGACCTCGTGAAGCGCGACTCGATCGCCGTCTTCCGGAAGGCGTAAGACCCGGTCATGGGACGACGGCTGATCCTCCACGGCGCCGGCGCGGCCGGCCGCGCCGCGCTCGGCCGGATCCGCCGTGGCGACCGCGTGGTCTGCTTCGCCGACGGGGACTCCGCGAAGGCCGGGAGCGTCGTCGAGGGCATTCCCGTGATCTCGCCCCGCGGGATCCTCGAGAGGGAATTCGACCTCGTCGTGATCACGAGCCAGCATGGCGCCGAGATCCGCGCGCAGCTCGCCGATCTCGGCGTCGATCCCCTCCGCGTCGTCGATGCCGAGACCTATCGGCGATTCCGCCTCAACCCGGCGGTCCTCGACGCCCTGGAGGCCCGTGCGATCGGCGTGTTCTACGACGTCGTCGTCGGCACGGCGGCGCGGCTCCTGCGGGTTCTCCGCGTTCTTCCCTCGACGCCCGCCTTCAAGTCATCGAGCTGGGACCGCGTCCGGTGAGGATCCTCGGCATCTCCTGCTATTACCACGACGCGGCCGCGGCGATCGTGGAGGACGGTCGCATCGTGGCCGCCTCCATGGAGGAGCGCTACTCGCGCCTGAAGCACGACATACGCTTTCCCGTCCAGGCAGTCCTCCGTTCCCTCGACCAGGCCGGGCTGGACGCCGACGGGATCGACGCCGTCGCCTTCTACGAGACGCCTTACGTCAAGTTCGAGCGGATCCTGAAGGAGCACCTCGAGGCCTACCCGCGCGGACGGCGAAAGTTCATCGGGAACCTGCCGGCCTGGATGCTGACGCGCCTGCCGATCGAGAGGACGATCCGTCGCGAGCTGCGGCGCCTCGAACTGCGCGCCCCGGTTCACACCGTCCGCCATCACCTGGCCCACGCGGCCAGCGCCTACTACCCGTCCGCGTTCGGGGAGTCCGCGATCCTCACGATCGACGGCGTGGGCGAGTATGCGACAACGGCGGTCGGCCGCGCGCGGGAGAACTCCATCTCATTGTTGCGCGAGATCCGCTTTCCCCACTCCCTCGGCCTCCTCTACTCGACCTTCACGCAGTTCCTCGGGTTCCGCCCCAACAACGCGGAATACAAGGTGATGGGGCTCTCCGCGTACGGACGCGACACGGAGGCCGATCGCATCGACCGGATCCTCGCCCTCCATCCCGACGGCTCGTTCACGCTGGATCTCGATTACTTCGATTTCTTCCGCGAGGACAGGATGCACGGCGACCGGTGGATCTCCCTGTTCGGCCCGCCGCGTCGCGCCGCTGATCCGGTGACGGAGTACCACCAGAACCTCGCCTGTTCCCTCCAGCGCGCGCTGGAGCGGGCCGTCCTGCACGTGGCGCGCGGCGCCCACGAGATGACCGGGCTCGCGCATCTCTGCTTCGCGGGCGGCGTGGCGTTGAACAGCGTCGCCAACGCCCGGATCCTCTCTGCGACGCCGTTCCGGGATCTCTTCGTCCCGCCGGCTCCCGGCGACGACGGGGGCGCCATCGGCGCGGCGCTCGCCCTGAACCACCGGCTCGATCGTTCCTGTCCCCGCCACCGCATGCGCATCCCGCTCGGCCCCGCCTTCACCGACGAACAGGTCGCCGCGTACTGCCGCGCCGAAGGGATCGCGCACCGGGTGCTGCCGGACGACGCCGCGGCGGCGTCCGAGGCGGCGCGACGACTGGCGGAGGGCGAGGTGGTCGGGTGGTTCCAGGGCGGCATGGAGTGGGGGCCGCGGTCGCTCGGCTACCGCTCCATCCTCGCCGACCCTCGGCGCGCCGAGATGAAGGAGATCCTGAACGAGAAGGTGAAGCACCGCGAGGCTTTTCGGCCCTTCGCCCCCTCGATCCTCGCCGAACGCGTCGCGGACTACTTCGAGATTCCCGGGGCCGTCACCGAGCCCTGCGAGTACATGCTGATGGTCTATCCCGTGCGGGAGGAGAAGCGGGCGGAGATTCCCGCGGTGACGCACGTCGACGGCACGGGGCGCCTCCACGCGGTGACGAAAGAGAGCAACCCGCTCTTCCATGCCCTGATCCGATCGTTCGCCGATCGAACCGGCGTGCCGGTCGTCATCAACACCTCCTTCAACGTGAGGGGCGAGCCGATCGTCTGCGTGCCCCACGACGCCTTCCGCTGCCTGATGAAGACCGACATCGACGCCCTGGTCATGGGCCGCATCCTCGTCGAGAAGGCGGCCAACCGGGATCACCCGGCGGCCCGATCCGCGGATCCGGTGCTCTATGAGGATTAAGAGACCATCTGCAAAACCCCTTCTGCTGCGACCGGCTATGACGCCGCCCGACTTCGTTCTCGGGGCAAAACGTTCTCAACGCAGGACAAGACTGCGTTTCCGAGCGTTTTGCCCCTGCGGCCTCGCCGGGCGGCATCTCGCTCGGTCTCGCGACGAAGGGGTTTTGTAGATGGTCTCTAAGGAGATGATCCTGCGCGCGACGATCTTCATGGTTCTCCTTCTCCTCCTCCCGTTCCGGTTCCTGATGCGGCGCGGCCGCATCGCCGAGCAGCCCAAGGATTTCGTCTATGACATCGACTGATCCGGTCCGCGGGGCCTTCATGCACGGGCGGGTCCTCTTCATCGGAGATTCCTTCGCGACGGAATCCCTGGCGAAAAGGATCGGCGAGCGGATTCGCGAGATCCTGCCCGCCGCGCCGGCCGTCGAACGGCTCGGCTTCCCGGGGGGCGGCCTCCGGCAGATCCTGCCCCCGGCCCGGGCCGCGCTCGACGGCGCTCCGCCGACGCTCGTCATCCACGTCTACCCCGATGCCGACGCGGTTCGGCACTGGAGCGCCTTGCGCCGCTGGAGGCTGAAGGATTCCCTCCCGGCGGCCTTGGAGGAATTCTCCGTCTTTCTCGAGCGTCTCGCCTGGGTTCGCGGGATGATGCCGTCCCTGGCCGGCCCGTTCGAGAGGATCTACCGCGCGCTCTTCTTCGGCGAGAAGAGCTACCGCGAGGGGATCGAAGAGGACCTCGCCCTGCTGGGGGACTTCGCGGAAGCCGTCGAGGCGGGAGGACATCGCTACGTTTGCGTCTTCTGGGACATCGGGCTGTACGGGTTGCGCCGCCACTTCGAGCGGCGGCTGGCGACGCTGAACGGGCAGCGCACGCGGGTGCTGCTCGGGTTCAACGACCGTCTCTCGGTGTACCAGGAACGGGACGTCCAGGTTTCGCCGGCGGACCGGCATCCGAATGCGGTGGGCGAGAACCTCTTCGCCTGTTACGTCGCCGAATCGCTCCCGCGCGTGCTGGCGGAGGGAGCGGCATGACGGCCGGGGAGAGTCCTCTCTTCTCCATCGTCACGCCGGTCCTCAACGGCATGCCGTTCATACGGGAGTGCGTTGAGAGCATCCGGGCGCAGGGCGTGTCCCTCGAGCACATCGTCTGCGACGGCGGTTCGACCGACGGCACGCTCGAGTACCTCTCTTCTCAGGAGGGGCTGACCCTTCTGCCCGGCGCGGACCGCGGGCAGGGCGAGGCCCTGGTCAAGGGATTCAGCCGGGTCTCCGGGCGCTACGCCAACTGGATCAACGCCGACGAGCGACTCCTCTCGGGTTGCCTCGAGCGGATCGCGGCGGCCTTCGCGCGCCACCCGGACGCGGACGTTGTCGCCGGCGACGGGCGCTACATCGACGCCGAGGGACGCGTGACGGGCGGGCTCCAGGCCATGCCCACGGACGCGGCCATGGTCTATTTCCGCTACTACCTCTCTCAGCCCTCGACATGGTTCACGCTCGAGTCTTTCCGGCGCTGCGGCGGCCTGGCGCCCGAGTTGAATTACTGCATGGACCAGGAGCTCTACACGAGGCTCCTGGCTTCGTCGCGCATGGTCATCATCCCGGAGACATGGACCGACTTCCGCCTGCATCCCGGGTCCAAGAGCGTATCGCGGCTCCGGATGTTTCACCGGGAATGGAGCGGGCGCCTCCTGAGCATGGGATGTTCCTGGCTGGGTGAGTCCTACCGGCTCGGCAACGACGAGAATCCCGACCCGGACGTCCTGCGGTCGTTGATCGACGCGCGGATCGAGGAACCCCGGGTTTCTCGGGAGATCGTGACCTGGATCAAGGGACTCCTGGCGATCAGGACGGGAGACCTGGACCGGGGCCGCGAGTTCCTGCGCACCGTGGCGTCATCGGCCGCGAGCGTCCCCGTGCGGCTGGACGCCGTCCGCGACCTGATGCGTTTCGCGTGGCGGGATCGCGACGAGGCGGAAATGTCGCGGCTGCATGAGCTGGCGCACGAAGCGGCGCGGAGCGACTCGAGGATCGAGGCGCCGGAGCGCGCCATGCTCTGGGCCGACTACTACCGGGCCTCGCTGCACGAGCAACAGGGCGACGTGGTCGAGGCAAGAAGGCTCTTCGGGCACATCCTCGCCCTCGACCAGCCTCCCTCCTGCCTCCACTCCGGAGGAGCTCGGTTTCACCTGGAACGAATCGCGGGGCGCCGGGGCGGATCGACCGGCGACGGGAACTAGGATCCGCCGAGGTCGATCCTGAGGAAGTAGAACTGTTCCGGCGTCTCCGGCATCGGATGAGCTTCCGGGGAGACGGGAACCCGCCGGCAACTCAATCCCGTCGACTGCGCCAGCGCCGCCCAGTCCCGGTGGAACTTGTATCCCTCGGCCTCTCGACCGGAAGGAATGCCGGATTCCCACAGGAGGATGTGCCGTCGCGCGACGCGGATCATCTCGCGGAGAGCGGGGAGTTGCTTCTCGTGAGGCAGGTGCTGGAGCACGCCCCCGGCCGTGAAGACGAGGTCGAAGCTGCGGTCCGGGAAGGGAAGACGGACCGCGTCGGCGCAACCGACGAGCGTCTCCCCGGAACGCTTCAGCATCTTCATCGACGGATCGATCCCGGCGACGCGGGAGAGTCCCGGACAGGTTCTCAGGCGGCGCAGGTGCCGCCCCATTCCGCATCCGATCTCGAGGGCGCTCGAAACGCCCAGGGAAGCGACCGTATCGGCATACAGGCCGACGAAGGCCTCGTCGCGGGCGACGAATTCCGCGCGCAGGACGGGGTCGGCGGGGTACTGGCCACGGTCGTAGAAATGAGTTCCCGCCTCGTCCCAGATCCGGCCGGGAAAGCGCGCGATGAGGTGTTTCTTCATGTCGGGGGGCAGTAGCTCCAGGACGCTTGAGAAGACCGGCTCCTCGACCTGGAAGACCTCGTGCAGGAACCGGGGCTTTCTTCCACGGGCAGCGATGAGAGCGGCGATCGACTCCAGGTCCGCAGGGAGGCGCGAACTGGCGATGACGACCGGACGCTCGCGCGGCCCCTCGGCGAGGCGGTCGGGGGAGAGCACCACGCGGCCGTGGAAGTCTTCGCCCTGCCGGGTGCCGTCGTAGACGTTCACGATCCGGGTGTCCGACGGGGCGCAGAAGGCCACGGCGAGGCGCGCCGTCGCGGCCGCGCCGAAGAGATCCAGCTCACGCTCGGTGCACCGCACGCGGGCGAAGAGCCGGGCCAGGTGGAGCAGGAAATCCGGCCGCTCGATCCGCGGGACCGCGGGGTCGGACACTGTGCCGTCGCTCACGCGCGATCCGCGCCGCGGGAAATGCGTCTGCCGTCGATGAGTTCCACCGGAAAACTATAATGCGCGAAGTCGCGGTGACAAGCGAAGAGCGAGCGGGTCCGAGGGCGGCGATTCATGCGGCGGCGCGTCCCGCCTCGAGGAGGCGAACGAGTCCCTCGCAATTTCCCGCCGCGTCCTCCTCGCCGCCGAGCGGAACCTCGACGCCCCGCACGCAGGCGCCGAAGTGGAGAAACTCCCGGGCGTAGGAATTGGCGGCGGGCACGGGCACAGACTCGTCTTTCCCCTCCTTCTCGAGCCTCAAGGGATTCCGGGCCAGTTCCGGCAGCCAGGGCCAATCGAGGCGAATCGTTCCGCATTCGCCCTCGATGGAGGCGTCGGCCAGGCCGGGCCGCGTGAAACCCGACTGCCATGACGCGGCGATGCCCCCGGGGAAGACGTGCTCGGCGCGCATCGACTCGTCCACTCCGCTCTCGGACCACGCGATCGTCGACCGGCTTTCCCGCGGTTCCGCGCCGGCGAGGAGCCGCGCGAAGTGGAGGCAGTAGCAGCCCAGGTCCCAGGCCGAGCCGCCGCCGCACTCCGGTCGCCAGCGGTAATTGTCGCCGGGCGGGAGGTAGGAGGTGAAGCGGCACTCGATCCGGCGGATCTTACCGATGACACCCGTCCGAACCATGCGCAGGGTTTCGGCGATGACCGGATGGTGCCGGTACATGAATCCCTCCATGAGCACCCGGCTCGAACGCCGGGCCGCCCCGAACAGGGCGCGCACGTCGGCGACGGAGAGAGCGAGCGGTTTCTCGCACAGGACGTGCTTGCCGGCCTCCAGCGCGCGGATGCACCACTCCGCGTGCAGGGAGTTGGGCAGGGCCACGTACACGGCGTCGATGTCCGGATCGGAGACCAGCGAGGCGAAATCCTCGTGACAACGCGGCAGGCCGAAACGGGACGCGACGGCGCCGGCCTTGGCCTGCGATCGGCCGGCGACGGAGAGGACGACGTGATCCGGCAGCTTCGCGACGGCCGGCAGAACGCCGGCCAGGATGCCGCCGGTTCCCAGGACGCCCCACCGGAGAGGCGGCGTGGCGCGGGAGGCCGGGTCCGTCACGATTTCGCCGATGGTTCGAAATCCACCCGCCGGACCAGGGCTCGCCAGGCGGAGAGCGGCAGGGCGCCGGCCAGGAGCATGCGGCGTCCCCGCCGGCCCAGTCGCACCAGGCGCGTCGGCCCCAGGTGTCTCCAGGCGGAGCGCGCCACCTCCCGGGAACGATCCGCGTCGCGCTGCGCCAGGAGGGCGCGCCAGGAAAGCACGTGACCGATGATGAGGAAGCGCACGCGGCGCGCCTCGTCGGCGAAGTAGCGGGGATGGCGCTCCACCATCAGCGGATAGGTCTGGTAGATCGTCTCGTTGATGACCGGGCCCGAGCAGACCTGCTCCTGGCCGTGGGTCCGGTAACGGTAGTAGACGTCGCCGCAATGGACCCCCTTGAAGCCCGCCTCGGCGAGGCCCAGGTGGAAATCGTAGTCGTTGTTGCGATAGAGCTTCTCGGCCAGGTCCGGATCCGAGACGAGACCGCCCACCTTCTCCCAGGCATCCTTCCGGTAGACGGCCGCCCCGGTGATGACCTGGCGTACGCCCCAGTCGTCGAGAGAGTATTCGCGCGGCAGCGCCATGATCCGCTCTTCCTTGCCGAAAATCTGCAGGTCGCCGTAGACGAAGGCCGCCTCCGGGTTTCGCTCGAAGGCGGTGATGGCCCGACCGACGCTGGAAGGGAAGAGCATGTCGTCGGCGTCGAGATAGAAATGGTAGGGTGTCCTCGTCATCGCGAAGGCCTGGTTGCGGGTGCCGGAATTCAGACCCCGCCTATCGAGGCGATGCTTGCGGAGGCGGGGGTGCTCGAGCGAGTCGAACACCTCGCGCGTCTCGGGACTGGCGCCCGCGTCTTGGACGATGACGGCCTCCCAGCGGTCGTCCTCCTGCGCCAGGACGCTCTCCCAGCATTCGCGCAACCAGGCTCCCTCGCGAAAGCTGGTGATGCCGATGGTGACCAGGTTCTCGGATTTCTCGACCACGAATCAAGGGTAGCAACAGGGGTAGCCGAGGGCAAGGACGGGGAGGAGCGCGCGGGAGCCGATGGGGGCCGGCTCGATCTCCGCCGGCACCGCTCTCGACTCCGGTTGCGCCCCGCCCCAAAGAACCGCAGAATAGGCCCGTCATGAAGGCCACCGGGAAGAAGATCCGCATCCTCTTCGACATGGGCGACGGCCTGCACACCCTGAGGTGGTGCGGAGCGATGCTCGAGCGCGGATTCGATTGTCACATGATCCGCCGCGATCCCGGTTTCGTTCTCCCCGGCGCCGTCATGCACACGCTCGCCAGCCCGGTGAGGATCCGGGGGCGTCGTTCCCTGGCGGCCCTCCTCAAGGAAGCGCCCGCCTGGCGCCGCTTCGGTCCCGTCCAGAATCCCGAGGGGTTGTCGAGTCGCGTCGCCGAGTACCGGGAGATCGCCGCGCGCGTGAAACCCGATCTTGTCCACGTGAACCTCAAGGACCGGGGCTACTGGGCCGCGCTCGCGGATTTCCGCCCGCTCGTCGTCTCGATCCTCGGCGCCGATCTCTACGACGACGCCCGCTGGAACTACAACGAGCACTCGATCGCCACCCACCTCTTCCGCGCGGCCGCTGCCGTGACCGCGGACACGCCCCATGCGGCCGAGGTCCTGGCGGGATGGGACTGCCCCGTGGAACGGTTCCACGAGATCCACTGGGGCGTCGACCTGTCGCTTTTCGGAGGCGCGCCCGGCCCGGCCCCGGAGCTCGCCGCCCTGCCCGATCCGCTCTTCCTGTCGAACCGCAGCGCCGTGCCGAACTCCTGCCTCGACACGGTGCTCCGGGCCTTCGCCCGCGTCCGGCGGAGGAGACGCTGCTCCCTCGTCCTCGGCGGGCGTTTCGCGACGGCCGAGACCGACGCGGAACTGCGCTCTCTCGTTCGGAAGAACCGGATTCCCGACGTGCTCATCGTCCGGGACATCGACCACGCAAAGCTCCCGTCCTGGTATGCCCGGGCCTCGGCCTTCGTCTCGGTCCCCTATTCCGACGGAACGAGCGTCTCGGTGCTCGAGGCCATGGCGATGAAGCGGCCCCTCATCCTTTCCGACATTCCCGCGAACCGGGCCCTGGTGGACCGCGGCGCCGAGGCCTTTCTCGTTCCCGTCATGGACGTCGCCGCCCTGGCGGAGTCCATGGAGCGGATCGCGGGAGACGCTTCACGGCGTCGCCGCATGGGCGAGCGGAATCGCCGCGCCGTGGGCCGCTACGAGGCGGGCCGGCAGATGGACCGCATGGCGGAGCTGTACCGGAAGATCGCGCGGACCGGGCATGCCTGAACCGGGCCTGGAATCCTACGCGCTCATCGATCGCGACGAGTACGTCGGCCGCGTTCTGCCTCGGCTCCGGCTGCCCACCATCCTCGAGGACCTCGAGGCCTTCACCGGGCTGGGCCGGGACGAGATCCGGCGGCGGTTCGAGGCCTGGGAGGAGGAGAAGGAGAGGGACTGGGCGGGTCGGGGGATCGTCGATGCGTCGGCCGCCGCGGAATTCTACCGCGACACCTCGTGCTATCTCTTCGCGCATGCCACCGCGGACCGCGCCCGCTACTCGCGCTACCGGGATCTCGTGGACCCGTACATCGAGGGAGAGCGGTTTCTCGATTTCGGGGCGGGCATCGGATGCATGGGGCTCTTCGCGAGGCGCGAACGGGGGATCGAGGTCACGCTCGCGGACCTCGATTCGCCGCCCTTCCGCTTCGCCGAGTTCCGGGTGCGGCGCCATGCCCCGGAGATCCGCTGCCATCGCCTCGACGAGGGGCTGCCGGAGGGCGCCTACGAGACCGTGATCTGCCTCTCGACGCTCGAGCACATCCCCCAGTGGCGGCGCACGCTCCGCGACCTGCGGAACCTCGCGTCCCCGGGAGGGGTGTTGGTTCTGAAGGTGGATTACGAGGAGGAACGCGCCGTGGATCACATCGCGGGGGCATTCGGACTCACGCCCGAGGCGTTTCTCGACGAGGCGGCGTCGCTGGGCCTCGGGCTCGAGACGGAGCGACGGTTCGTGGACCAGGCGCGCCTCTACGCGTTGAGGAAGCCGTGATCGCCGTTCTCGCGTCGGCCCGGCCGAAGCGGCTGGAGAAGCTCGTCGCCCGGCTCGAGGGACGGGCTCCCCTGGAACTGGTGCGCACCGCGCGGTTTCCCGTTTCCGGTTCTCTCGCGGCGCTTCCGAGCCTCCTCCTTCCCGGCGACCGCTTCTCCGCCGACGCGGCCCGGCCCTTCGCCGGTCGCTTCGATGCCGTGGCGATTCCCTATTCGCATTCCCATCCGGAGCGGCACGAGTATGCCAACGTGGAGGAGTTCGCGGCGGCGCTCGGGGCGAGGGAGATCCTCCGCTTCTACGCGAACGACTTCTTCGCGGAGGAAACGGCGCCCGACGCGGCGGACGTCGCGCGCTTCCACGCAGCCTCGGCGGCCGCCCTGGCCGGGCGGAAACGCGCGCGCCTGGAGGAACTGGCGGCTTTCACCGGCGAACCCCTGGACGCCGTCGAACGCAGGTGCGCGCAGGCCGAGGAGGAGGGGTTTCGCGCATGGAACGAGGCCCGTCCGAAGACGCCCGCCGAGATCGAGGACTTCTACCGCCGCCACGATTTCTATCTCTACCAGCTCACGAAGGCCAACTTCTGGTCCGGGGGCCGGACCGAGTATATCGACGACGCCTGGCGCTTTTTGTCGCCGGGAACGCGCGTGATCGAGATCGGACCCGGCGTGGGCGAGGTCGCGCTGGAACTGGCGCGACGCGGCTGCGCGGTATCGCTGCACGACGTCAACCGGCGTCTCCTCGACTTCGTGCTCTTCAAGGCCCGGCGCCGCGGCTTGGAGCTGCGGATCGCCTCGTTGGACGACGATCGATTCGATGCCGTGATCGGATTCGACGTCCTGGAGCACCTGCCGGATCCGGGCGCGATGACGGAGCGGCTGCTGGCCTCGCTCGCGGGACCGCGGCTCTTCCTCTCGCGCCTGCCGGACGAGGAGGAGGACGTGCCGATGCACTTCGCGGGGACGCGGGCGGCCGTCGAGCGCGTGCTGGAGCGCCGCGGATACCGGCGGCGCCGGTGCGAGACCGACCTGGACGTCTTCGCCCCGGAACCGCTTGTCGGCCCCCGGCCCGCGTGATACACAGGCGCCCATGAATCGCATTCTATCGCGTCTCGGTGGCCTCTTCGTTCTCGTGGCCGTCCCCCTCTTCTTCTCCCTCGCCGGCATCGGCGACGGCGTGCCGAGCCGCGCGCGGTTCGAGAAGGTGGTGACGGACCCGGGGCTCCGCGAGAGCGTGGCGGTCGTCATCCGGGACGAGAGGAAGCTCTTCGAGGAGATGCTGCAGGACAGCGGGTATCTCGATTACGGGCGGCACAACGAGCGCCAGAAGGACGAGGCGGTCTTCTCCGTCTCCGACAGCCTCGGGCGCTCGTACGAGCTGACACGCGCGCACATCAATTACCTGCGCCTCATCGTCTTCGGCTCGAGCTTCGGGGACGAGACGAAGACGATCGACGCGATCCGCGCGATGAAGCCCCAGCGGCTGGACTTCAATCCCCACTGGTTCCTGTACGGCGGGGCCTACATCTACCCTTGTGCCGCCTCCATCGCCGCGTTTCTTCTGCCGGCCTTCGCGACGGGAGAACTGTCCTCCTCGCCCCTCGGTGACATCACCGTCTTCATCCGGAACGCGGATCTCCTCTCGCGGATCTTCCTCGGCATGAAGTTCGTGAACGCCCTGGCCTTCGTCTTCTCGACCTGCATGCTCTATCTCCTCGCGCGACGCCTGGTGCGCGACAGCCACGGCGCGGGCCTCTTCGCGGCCGTCTTATGGGCACCCACCCTTCGACCGCGACTTCTTCCGCTACACGATGGACCGGGATCCGATCGTGGTATACGGGCGAGTGAGGAGTAAGGAGGAAACTGAAGCGCTTCCGTAATCGACCGAGCCCTGGTCTTCTCACTCCTCACTCCTGACTCCTCTCCGTCACCCGATTCCTCGTTGCCTTCTCCCATCCTCCATGCCATAATCGCCGCTCCGGTCCGCCTTTATCCACAGGTTGTACAGGCGGGTAACGCGAAACGAATGAGGAAGGGAACCCGATGAAGGTCAGTATTTTCGGTCTCGGATACGTGGGAAGCGTCACGGCCGCGTGCCTCGCCACCCAGGGCCACCGCGTCATCGGCGTCGACGTGGTGGACGAGAAGGTCGACTCCATCAACGCCGGCCGTTGGCCGATCTTCGAACCGGGTCTGGATGAGCTCGGCCTCTTCCGCAAGGGCCTCGTCATGGCGACGAAGGAAATCCGCAAGGCGCTCATGGAGACCGAGATATCGCTTGTCTGCGTGGGAACCCCCTCGCGGCCCGACGGCGACGTGGATCTCACCTACCTAAAGAAGACCGTTTCGACGATCGCGCGGATTTTGAAGACCAAGAAGTCCCGCCACGTCCTCCTCATCCGCAGCACCTGTCCTCCGGGCACGAACGAGTCGATGATCTTCCCCCTGCTCTCTCCCGCCCAGAGGAAGCTGACGGCTTTCGTGCCGGAGTTCCTTCGGGAGGGGACGGCCCTGCGCGACTTCTTCGAGCCGAGTTTGAATGTCGTGGGATGCAAGCCGGGATTCCCGGTGAGCGTCATGAAGAAGCTTTTACCGAAGGTGAAGGCGCCGCTGGAGGTCGTCGACGTATCGACGGCGGAGTCGATCAAGTATGCGAACAACAGCTTCCACGCCCTGAAGATCGTTTTCACCAACGAGATCGCGACCCTCTGCCGCGCGCGCGGGGCGGACGCGGACCGCGTGATGGAACTCTTCTGCAAGGACACCAAGCTTAACCTCTCGCCCTACTACATGAAGCCGGGATTTGCCTTCGGAGGGTCCTGCCTTCCGAAGGAACTGCGCGGGCTCTGTTCGATGATGCAGGCGAGGAATCACGAGCCGGTGCTCTTCGAGGCGATCCTTCGCGCCAACGAGCGGCTCATCAGCTCCCTCGTCTCGCTGATCTATCGCTTCAAGCCCGACACCGTCGGTTACGTGGGCGTGACCTTCAAGCCGAACACGGACGACCTGCGCGAAAGTCCCGTGATGAGGGCGGTGGAACTGGTGCAGTCGCAGGGGCGCAGTTACGCGCACAAGATCCGTCAACTCACCTTTGACAACCCGAAGGCCGCGGAGAAGATCCGCGCGACGAACGCGGGGGGGCTCACCACGGTCGATTCCCTGGCGGCGCTGGTCAAGGCGAGCAACGTCATCGTTCTCGGGCCGTACAAGCTCGACGCGAAGGGTGAAGCTCTCCTCGCGCGTTGCGGAAAGCCGGTCATCGACCTCAAGTGGTTTCGCTACGGCGCGAAGCTGACCGGCTCGAAGAAATACCACTCGCTCGTATGAAGACCGTCGTCGTCATCCCCTCGAAGAACGAGGAGAAAAGGATCAAAAAAACGATCGAGGAGATTCGTCGGATCTTCGAGCGGGAGTCGATGGATCCTCCTCTCGTGCTCCTGACAGACGATTCACGCGACGCGACGCGATTGATCGCGCGCTCCCTGGGCGCCGAGGTCATCAATGGCGGTGGGAAGGGCCTCGGATACGCGATGTATCTCGGGCTGAAAGCCGCCTTGGAGCATAAACCGGACGTCATCGTGACCTACGACGCGGACGGCCAGTGTGATCCGAACGAGATTCCCCTGTTCGTTCGCGAAATCGTTGAGGACCGGGCGGATCTGGTCCTGGCATCCCGCTTTTGCCGTCCCGGCCTCGTCCATTACCGCTATCCCTTCGTGAACCGCTTCGGCACGATCTTGCTTTCGGGGATCCTTTCGGCATTCACGGGTCTCAAGCACACCGATTCCCACGGTGGAATCAGGGCGATGAGGCCGGAGGTGGCGGAGGAACTGGAGATGCTGGGGCTCCACACTTACGTGCAGGAAACGATCATCGATGCTCACGAAAAGGGATATCGGATCGTCGAGTTGCCCAGCGCATGGCTCAAGCGTGAGCATGGCGGTTCCCGCGTCGTCTCCTCGATCCCCATCTACGTCTTCTACACCCTCCCCGTTCTGATACTTCGATCCAAGCAGCATATCAAGTGGCTCTATGGCGCGGGCCTCTTCCTGACTCTCGCGGCTTTCGCGTATTTCGGCGCGACGCTCTGGGAGGGATGGTTTTGCGGAGAACCTCTCATCAATCGCGTTCCTTCTCTGATTTTCGCCGGCCTCTTCGTGACAATAGGAGTCCAGTTTTTCTTCTTCGGATTCATGCTCCAGATGCTCAAGGCGATCAAGTATCGAGTGGACAAAGCCGTGCATCACTCGGAAAGGAGACAGGGCTGATGAAGGTCGGGGTGATCGGGTTCGGAAAGATGGGGATGCTGCATGCCGGCATCGTGAACGGCCTGGCGGGCCACGAGGTCACGGCCGTCGCCGAGAACTCCGACTTCCTCGCCCAGTCCCTGAAGGCCCTGAAGCCGGGCCTGGCGGTCTATGCGGACCACGTCGAGATGCTCGAGAAGGAGAAGCTCGACGCGGTCTTCATCACCACGCCCGTCTTCGCGCACGTCGACATGTGCCTCGACTGCATCAAGCGCGGCATTCCCTTCTTCGTCGAGAAGCCGCTCGCCCTCTCGGCGAAGGACACCGAGCGTCTCGTCGCCGCGCTGGATGCGACCCCGACCGTGAACATGGTCGGGTACATGATGCGCTACATCGGTCCCTTCCGTAAGGGCCGGGAGCTCATCTCCTCCGGGGCGCTGGGTGAACTCCAGTCCTTCAACTACTCGCTCTACGTCTCGCAACTCTTCAAGCCGGGCAAGGGCTGGCGCTACGACAAGGCCAAGTCCGGTGGAGGCCTCATGATGGGGCCGACCTCGCACGTCGTGGACCTCATGTCCTGGTACTTCGGCCCGACCCACGGCGTGAACGGCAACTGCTTCAGCGCCTATTCCGAGTCGACGGAGGACTTCCTGCACGCGATCTTCCACATGAAGTCGGGCGTGCGGGGCTGGCTCGATTCCTCCTGGAGCGTAAGGGGGCGGCGGCTCGTGGAGTCGCGCTTCGAGGTCCACGGCTCGCGCGGGATGCTCATCGTCACCGACGACAACGTGAAGATTCTCCTCGACGAGCCCGCGGCCAGACTCGGCGAGGGTTGGACCTCGTGGTCGAAGCCCGACCTTCCTCAGACGGTCGAGATTGACATCGGCGGCCCGCAGTACACGCTCGAGGACGTCGACTTCCTGAACTGTGTCGCCGCGAAGCGACCGGTGGAGTCGAACGTGCACACGGCCTACGAGGTGCAGAAGATCATCTCGGCCATCTATGAATCCTCCGACGAGAAAGGCGCCTTCAAGGTGGTGAATTCATGAGCGCACAGAACCCGGCCTCCCGCCCCCTCGACCCGATCATCCTCGGCCACAACCAGTTCTTCGGCGTCGCGCACCTCTCGGCGGAGAAGG
>CAZWVM010000002.1:16216-71845 GCA_964637705.1 uncultured bacterium | reverse complement strand
GGTGCGCTTCATGACCGTGAAGTCGACGCGCGAGATCAACCGCGCGGTCGGCATCGGCGGCATCTTCATCCTGATGATGACGGGCGTGGCCTTCACCGCCGGCGCCCTCTCGAACGCCTATTTCGCGAAGAAGGAAGTGATCGTCGGCCAGGTCGTGGACGAGGCCGTGCGGATGCTCCCGGACCCGGCGCGCGGCGGCAAGCTCTCGATCCTCCCCGCGGGCGATCTTCCCGCGGGCACGGACACGACGAAGGTGAAGACCTTCGTGGCGTATCGCCTGCCGGGCGAGGACGAGGCCATGGCGCTCCACTACGTCCTGAAGACTCCGAACCTGAAGATCGAGCGCGGCACGGGCGGCTTCGACGACCGGATCACGCCGGGTCTCATCTCGATCGCCCGCACGATCAACAACGAGACGACGGAGAAGGGCGACGTGGACCGCATCATCCCGACCTTCATCAATTCCTCGATGCCCGGCTGGTTCACCGCGCTCTTCACGGTGACACTCCTCGCCGCGGCGATGTCCACGCTCTCATCCCAGTTCCACTCCCTCGGCGCGGCGCTCGGCCGCGACGTTCTCGAGGGCGGACTGGGCGTGAAGAAGGGCGGTTCCATCGCCATCACGCGCGGCGCCATGATCGTCGGGATCCTCGTCAGCTACTTCCTGGCCCTGGGCCTGCCCAAGGCCATGGAACAGGGTTCCGCCATCATCGCCATCGGAACGGCCATCTTCTTCGGCCTCTGCGCCTCGGCCTTCCTGCCGATGTACTTCGGCGCCCTCTACTCGAAGCGGATCACGAAGGCGGGCGCGATCGCCGGAATGCTCGGCGGCGTCGGAGTCACGGCCTTCTGGCTCCTCTTCGTCTACTCCAAGACCTCCAAACCCCTCATGCTCTGCAAGGCCCTGACCGGCGCCGACATGATCGTGGATGCGAAATCGATCGTGCAGTTCGTCGATCCCCTGATCGTCGGGCTTCCGGTCTCGATCCTCTTGACCGTCATCGTCACGATGATGACGAAACCGCCGGCCGATGACCTGCTGGCGAAGAGCTTCAACGGGATCATCAAGAAGTAGTCCAGAGCCGTTTCCGCCCCGTCCGGGTCCTCCCGGGCGGGGCTTTTTTTTATGGAACCACGCGCGGGAAGGCCTCAGCCCGCCCCGGGATAGTCGAATCCGATCTTCTTCTGGATGATATCGATGCTCGACAGGGCCTGCCTCAGCGCCGCCGACTCCTCGGGCGCCAATCGGCCCGGATCGATCCGGTTGTCCGGTTCCCGCTTCTCCGCACGGGCCCGCGCCTGGTTCCTGTAGCGAAGCCTCATGAAGAGATCATAGGTTCGTTGCAGTTCTCCCGCCGTCGACCCGTCGATGACGCCGGCGTCACGCAGGGCGATGATGCGGTCGAGCGTGTTGGTCGCCTCGATGCGGTGGCTCAAGGCATAGAGCCGGGCGAAGTTGACGACGGGAAGAAGCGTCTCCTTCAGGTCGATCGTCCCCGAGTCGTCCGGAGGCGACATCCTCCCGAAGAGATCGAGCGGAAGCCTGTATTTGAGGGCATTGGCCGCCAGGTGGAAGAAGAAGGGAGGCGATCCCGCCATCACTTCGCCGATGTGGCGGCGCAGTTCCGCGGCTAGTTCGGCGTTTCCCTGGAGCGAACGGAAATCGAAGAAAATGTTGAACTGAAGAAGCTCCTCGGGATTCGGTTCGAGGATCCACCGGCTGAAGTGGGCCTTCCATTGTTTCATGGGACCCCTCCACTTCGCGTGCCGCGACATCGACTCGCCGCGGCAATAGGCGTAACCGGCGCGATTCAGGTCGTCGCAGATCCTCTCCCCCATCGCCGCGAAATAGGCCGCGGAGCGGGCGGCGAGTTCGCCTTCGACGTCGGCGTGAAGGATGCCGTTGTCCTGGTCGGTGACGAGCGTCCGCTCCTCGCGCCCTTCGCTGCCGAAGACGAGGAACGCGAAGGGAACCGGGGGCTCACCGAGATCCCTGACGATGAGTTCCAGGAGACGCCCTGTGACCTCGTCGGAAACGGAGGTCACGATGGCGGAGACGCGCCGAGGCGGCATGCCGGCCTCGACGAGATCGGATACGAGCCGAGGAAGATTCCTCGTGACCGGGCTCTCGGCGGAGATCAACGCCGCCCGGGGATCCCCGTCCGCCCCGCGCGCCGGGACGCCGCGGTCTCCGTCATGAAGAACCAGGATCCAACCCTTCCTCCCCGTCATCTCGATGCGCGTAGGCGATACGAGAACCGGGACGCGGGCCCCGTCCTTCCGTTTGAGCGCCGCCTCGAAACGGCTGGGCGCCTCGTCGGCCGCCAGGGGGCCGCCCGGCGCGGATGCCTCCCCGGGAAAGAGGTCCGGGAGGTCGAGGAACGGAAGTTCCGCGGGGCTGTAACCCGCCAGGGCCAGAAGCGGCCTGTTGGCGTAGGCGCATCGATCCTCGATCACCATGAGAATCCCCTCGGTCGAGGCCTCGACGAGAAGATGGTAGCGGTCATGCGAGGCGCGCAGGTCCGACTCCATCCGCCTTCGACGCCGTTCGAGCCGATAGCTCTGCTGGATGAGGTAGGCGATGACGCCCCCGATGAGAAGCGTGATCGCGGCGGAGAGATCGACGAGGCGCCGGATCATCGCGGCGATCTCGCGGTCGACGTCCTCGATGTAGAGGCCGGTGCCGATGATCCATCCCCACGGCCGGAAGCCGCGGACGTAGGATTCCTTCGGCGCCAGCCGCTCGGGGTCGTCCTTCCACTGCCAGACGTAATCGACGTAACCGTGTTCCTTCTCGCCGACGACGCGCGCGAACTCGACGAAGAGCCGGACACCCCGGGGATCGGTGAAGTCGGAGAGGTCCTTCCCGTTGAGATCCTCGCGGTAGGGGTGCATCACCATCCGCGGGACGGTGTCCGTGATCCAGAAGTAGTCCTTGCCCTCGGGCCCGTAGCGGAGCCGGCGGATCTCCTCGCGCGCCCTCTCCCGCGCCTCCCCTCCCGAGAGCCGCCCGGCCCGCTCGTCCTCCTCGTACCCGGCCAGGATGCTCCAGGCGGAATTCGTCAGCTCTCGGATCATCTCGCGCTTCCGGTTCAGGAGTTGTTCCTCGAGCGTGGGAATGACGGCGCCGAAGATGCCGGCGACGAAAAGCAGGATGGTCAGGAGAGCCGGGAGGAGAATATGGAGCAGGAACCAGCGACCCGAGCGCGCGGCGGACGGTCGGGTATCGGCGCCGGAGGACCGGCCTCGGAACGCGGGCAGGGCATCGCGGAATTTCTTCCAGCGCCGTGTCTCGATCTCGACGCCCGGCGCCGGCGACTGGGGAAAGGCCGGGCCGTGAAAATCGCTGCCTGCGGTGACAAGCAGGTCGTGCCGGTCGGCGACTTTCAGAAGTTGGCGCCGCTCCTCCTCGTCATAGGGGGCATAGACGACCTCGATCCCGTCGAGTCCCTCGGCCTTGAGTCCTGAGACGATCTCGTCGAGAACCGCCGGGTCACGGGAAAGCACGTAGGGATGGGCCAGCGAGACGATGCCGCCGGCCTCGTGCGCGGAGCGGATCAGGTCCCCGGCCGGCGCCGTCTCCCGGAGGAGCGCGGCGAAGGCGGCGTGCCCCGGGTCGAATCCGTGCGCGAGAAGATGCATTTCGCGGCCGCCGAAGACCGCCTGGAGTTCGACGCCCGGGATGGCGACCCCGCCGTGGCGCTCAAAGACCGCCTTGAATGCAGGTCCGCCGTCGATCCGCTGGTGATCGCAGAGCGCGGCATACCGGACCCCCGCCGCCCAGGCCTTGTCCGCGACCGTCGCCGGGCCGTAGTAGCCGTCGCTGACGTCGGAATGGAGGTGCAGATCGACCCGAACCATGATGCGGGTCTCTCCTTTCGAGCGGACCTCTCGCGGTCGCCCCTTAGGCCGCCAGTTTTCTCCTCGTCATGAGCGAGACCACGACGATCGTCGCGAAACTCAGGGGGATCGAGACGATGCCCGGGTTCTCCAGCGGGAACGGTGCGGAGGCCGGCGCGAGTCCGTAGAGCTGGTACATGCTGGGCGAAACGAGGAAGAGCCCGATCGCGGAGACAATGCCGACGATGATCGAGGCGGCGATGCCCTGGGCCGTCGTGCGCTTCCAGAAGAGGATCATGAGGATCGCCGGGAGGTTGGCCGAGGCGGCGACCGCGAAAGCCCATCCGACGAGGAAGGAGACGTTGACGCCCTTGAAGAGGATGCCGAGGACGATGGCGATCACGCCGACCGCGACGGCCGCGACCTTGCCGGCCATGACCTTGCCCTTCTCCGTCATCTGAATCTTCATGTACCGGTCCATCAGGTCGTGAGCCACCGCGCCCGAGGCCGCGACGATGAGGCCGGCCACCGTGCCCAGGACCGTCGCGAAGGCGATGGCGGAGATGACCGCGAAGAAGAGATCGCCGAAGGAGCGCGCGAGCAGAGGCGCGGACATGTTGTTGTCGAGGGGGTTGATGACGTTGTTGACCATCGCGCCGAGGCCCATGAAGAGCGTCAGCACGTAGAAGAAACCGATCGCGGCGATCGCGACGATCGTCGACTTGCGCGCGGCCGCCGGGGACGGGACGGTGTAGTACCGGATGAGAATGTGCGGCAGGGCGGCGGTGCCGAAGAAGAGCGCCAGCATCAGCGAGACGAAGTCGAGCCGCTCGGTGAGCGTGCCCTCGACCTTGTACTTGAGCCCCGGGCGCAGGACCCGGTTGCCCGACGTGACGACGGGATGATGCAGGGTCACCTTGTCGGCTCCGTCGATGGTCTTCGTCATCTTCCAGCGAACGACCTCGGTCCTGGCGTCTCCGAGAAGGCTCAGGAAACGGAACGGCGAGAGGCTGCCGGTGGGCGCCTCCGTGCCGGCGATCGAACGGAGGCTCCCGACCGGTCGCAGCTGGTTCCCCGGACCCGCGGGCTCGCCGTTCACGATCTTCGATCCGCTCGCCGGAGCGATCTCCCACTGGATCTCCTGGAGCGTTTCGCCGTTCCGGAGCCACCAGGAGACCTTGCCGTCGCGGGTCACCTTCGCGAACGTCGTTCCGCCCGCCGTGACGTCTTCGATCGTAGCCCCGGCCAGATCGGCGACGGCGACCGTCGCATACTCGTGGAAGGGAACGCGACCACCCTGATCGGGAGCCGTGGACAGGCCGCGTCCGAGCAGAGCCACAACCAGGGCGAAGGAGAAGACGAGGAGCATCCCTCCCTTGAGGAACTGGACGTAGGTCGTCGAGGTCATGCCGGCCGTCGCCACGATGATGATGACGATGGTCCCGACGATGACGACGCCCGCCGCGTGGGGGATACCCAGGAGCGGTTCGACAAGGACGCCGGCTCCCACCATCTGGGGGATGAGGTAGCAGACGGAGACGAGGAGGGTGCTGATGGAGGCGGCCAGCTTGATGCCGCGCGAGTTGAAGAGCACGTCGATCGCGTCGGTGAAGGTGTATTTGCCCATCCGCTTCAGAGGTTCCGCCACGACAAACAGCGCGACGATCCACCCGGCGAGGAATCCGATCGAGTAGAGGAACCCGTCGTAGCCGACGGTCGCGATCATGCCGCAGATGCCGAGGAAAGAGGCGGCGGAGAGATAGTCGCCGGCGAAGGCGATCCCGTTCACGGCCCAGTGGATCTGGCCGCCGGCGGCGAAGTAGCCGCTCGCCGACTTGGTCTTCTTCGCGAAGTAGAAGGAGAGTCCGAGGACGAGGCCGACGAAGGCGAGGAAGACGACGATGGCGAGAGGGCTCGTGGTGGCGCTCATCGGGCCGCCTCCCCGCCGGCGCGATTCAACAGAGCCTCCTGGCGGCGGCACATCGCGTCGTAGACGAGGGCCTGGACCAGGGCGACCACGATCAGGCCGATACCGTACACGCAGGCCAGGTTCATCCCGAAGAGAACGGTCGTTTCCATCGCCGTCGGACTCACGACGTTCAGAGCCACGAAGCCCGCGTAGAAGAGCGTGTAGAATATGAACATGCCGACGCCGAGGCGCATCTTGTAATCGGCGGCGTGGTCGACTCCGGATTGGGCGGCCGGCTCATGAAGCATGGGGAATCCTCCTGGGGACCCGGTCGGTCAGGGTTGGCGGGAGTATACCGTCTGGTCCCCGGGCACCAACGAAAATCGAGATAAAGTTCCGATCGCCGGGCCGGGCCGGATCATCCCTTGTAGAAGGAGAGTTTCTCCTTCGCGAGCCGCTTCTGCGCCCGGGCGATGTCGTCGACCTCGACGAGGAGATACGCGACCTTGCGCGCCTTCGGGATGAAGACGTAGGCGTTCTCCAGGTTCAGCTTGTGGCGGGTGAGGGCCTGGGCGACCTTGTGAAGCCCGCCCGGCTTGTCCTCCGGCATCGCGACCGCAAGGACCTCGCCGAGGGAGGCCGTGAGCCCGGCGGCGACGAGCGCCTTCTGCCCCTTCTCCGGCCTGTCCACGATCAGCTTGATCACGCCGAAGGCCCCGGACGACGCGATGTTGATGGCGAGGATGTTCACCTTCTCCTTCGCCAGGACCTCCGTGATCCGCTCCAGTTTCCCCGGCTTGTTCTCCGCGAAGACCGAGATCTGCGTCAACCGGCCCATTGTCGCCTCCTCACAGTTTCCGCGTGTCGTACACGCGCTTCGCCTTGCCCTCCGAGGCCGGGAGCGTGCCCGGCTCGCAGAGCTCGATCCGCGGCTTGACCAGGATCTCGGAGCGCAACCGGTCGCCGATCTCCTTCTCGATCTTCCTCAGGTGGTCGATCCGGCCGTCGAAGAGTTCGCGGCTGATCTCGACCTTCACCTTCATCTCGTCCAGTCCCGTCAGCTCGATCAGGTAGTTCTGCGCCACGCCCTTCACCGACATCAGCACGCGCTCGACCTGCTGGGGGTAGATGTTCACGCCGCGCAGGATGAACATGTCGTCCGCGCGGCCCGTGATCCGCTCGATCCGCCGGTGCGTGCGGCCGCACGGACACTTCTCGAGGGCGATCCGGGTGATGTCCCGCGTGCGGTAGCGGAAGATCGGCATCGCCTCGCGGGTCAGCGTCGTCAGCACGAGTTCCCCCTCCTCCCCGTCCGGCAGGGGCTCGCCGGTCGCCGGGTCGATGATCTCCATGAGGTAGGAGTCCTCCCAGAGGTGCATCCCGCTCTTCTCCTCGCACTCGAAGGCCACGCCCGGCCCGTTCATCTCCGTGAGGCCGTACGAGTTGTAGACGTCCATGCCGTAGATCTTCTCGATCTTCCTCCGCGTCGCCTCGGTATACGGTTCCGCCCCGATGAAGGCGCGCTTCAGACCCATCCGGCGGGGATCGAGCCCCTTCGATTCGAGGATCGTCGCGAGGTAGAGGGCGTAGCTCGGCGTGATGTGGATCGTCGTCGTGCCGAAGTCCTGGATGAGCACGATCTGGCGGTCGGAGTTGCCGGGGCCGGCCGGGATGACGAGCATCCCGATCTTCTCGGCGCCGTAATGCATCACGAGGGCCCCGGTGAAGAGGCCGTAGGTCATCATGTTCTGCAGGACGTCGTGCTTGCGGGTGCCGGTCATGATGAGGCACCGGGCGATGTTCGTCGCGGCCGTGTCCACGTCGCGGCGCGTGAAGAAGACGGCCTTGGGTTTCCCGGTCGTCCCGGAGGAGGTATGAACGCGGCTGAGGCCGTCCTTCGGCACGGTGAGGAAACCGTAGGGGTATTGCGACTGGAGATCCTCGCGGGTCGTGAAGGGCAACTGCCGGATGTCGGTGGACTTCCTGATCGCCGCCGGCGTGACCTTCCACTCCTTGAAACGCGCCTTGTAGAAGGGGCTCTTCAGGGAACGGCGGATCGAAGCCTTGAGCCGCTCGACCTGGAGTCTCTCCAGCCCCGCCCGGCTCATCGTCTCTTCCTTCTTCTGCCAATACATGATGGATCCTCGCCTCGGGAGAAGGTTCACGAACGTCGGCTATTCATATCTCATCCGCGTCCGAGCGTCACGGAAAACCGCTACCGGGTGAGGCTCCAGTCGTCGGTGTAGATCGTTCCGCGATCCAGGGGCAACCGCCCCGGCCTCAGCCCCACCATCTCGATCCGGCGGTTCTCTCCGAAGAGTTCCTGGAGATCGATCTCGTACCTTGTCCACTCGGGGTTGGCCCGGTATGTCCGGCCCTTGAGATCGGGCTGGAGATCCGCGGCGGAAGCCGAGCGGGCGACGAACTGGAACTCCTCGCCGCCCTTCTCTCCTCTCGCCCAGAAGGTCAGCGTCCGGAATGCCGAGAGATCCGCCGGCTTCGGGCGCGCTTGCCCCTCGAAGAAGGGCCCGAGGAGAATGGCGAAACTCGCCCAGTCGACGACGTCCGGTTTCCACTTGATCCGGAAACTCTGCCGTCCGGTGTGGACCCATTCCGTTCCGTAGCCGGGCTCGCCCGGCATGACGAACCAACTCTTCGGACCCGGATCGTCCCAGTTCGGTTCCGCGCCGCCATACACGCCGAGGCTGCCCCCGAAGGCGATCTCCATCGATTCGAAGTCCGAGACGACGAGGCGGCCCGAGGCGTCGACGACCCGCGGCGCGACGACGGCGGCCGACTCGCCGTCGAGCGTGATGATCGGGCCGCTCGCCTCGCCCGGCGTCGCGTCGCCCGCCATCTCCGGCGGCGCCGGCGGAATCGTCGCATCCGGCCGGCCGCCGCAGGAGATGGCGGAGCAGACGAGAAACATAACCCCGAACCCGCGCACGATCCTCTTCATCGCCCCTCCTCCAGCCACCAGTCGTCGGTGTAGACCGTCCCTTGGGCCGCCGCGGAGCAATCCAGGTCGAGCCCGATCATCTCGACCCGGGGCTCTTTCCCCTTCAGAAGCGCGGCGAGATCGATCTCGTGAAGGCGCCAGATGTCCGCGGCCCGATCCTCCGCGCCCGCGACGTCGGGATTCAGTGTCGGCGACGAAGCGGTCCGTAGAATCGGTTTGAAGGCCTCTCCTCCGTTCGCGCCACGCGCCCAGAAGACCAGGCGGCGATAGCGCGAGAGATCCATGGGCACGGGCCGGCGGCGCGCCTCGTCGATCTCGCCGAGCTGCAGCGAGAACGATCCCCAGTTCAACTCGGGCGTCGTGCGCCAGAGAATGCGGAAGCTCTGAAGGCCGTCGTGAAGCCACTCCGGCCCGTATCCCTCGGTGTCGGTCGGCGCGACGAACCAGCTCTTCGGGCCCGGGACCTTCCAGTCCGTTTCGGCCGCGCCGTAGACCCCGACGGTCCCGGAAGTTCCCACCTTCATCGACTCCATGCCGGTGAGCCGGATCCGGGAACCGTCGACGATCGGCTGGGGCTCGGGAGCCGGCGGAGGCGCGGGAGCCGCGTCCTCGCACAATCTCACTTTTCGAACCATGACCACGCTTCCGACGATGTCCATGCCCTCGATGCGAAGGCCATAACCTTCCAGCGATGCGGCGGGCGCCAGGTTCGCCCGGACGGTGCGCCATCCTGCCGGCGCGAGCGGCCACCGGCCGATCACGGTCTCGCCGCCGCCGCCGACCTGTTCCAGCGCGAACCAGTTTCGCGACCCGTCCGCATGGAACTCGATCTCGATCTGTCGATACGGAGCGATAGAGGGCGCGGTATCGACAAACGTCCTCACGAAGCGGACACGCGGCACCGTCTTCTCGCGGCCCAGGAACTCCGGGTAGACGCAGGTCTCGCCCTTGGGAAGGAAATCCAGGCGCGCGAGCGGAACCTCGCGAACCCGTTCGATCGCGATCTTCCACCGAGCGGAGGCGCTCCCGCGGGCCCGGTAGGAGGCGCCCAGGGCGAGCGAAGAGAGATTCGCGAAATCGTCGAGGAGCGGCGCCGACGCATCGGAGGGCACCAGGGGCAGGAGCGCGAAGAGGGTTTCGTTCGCCGACTCGGTGCTGGGATAAGCGCAGAAGGGATTGATCCCGTAGCGGGCGAAGAGATACCAGGCGGAAGAGGAGACGCAGAGGCGGTCGGAGGGCATGACCCACCCGGCGTAGGGCGGAGTACCCGGGTTGGAGGCGTATGGCAGACCCGTGGTCCCGACGTAATTCGCGCTGGGCGTCAGGGCCTCCGTGAGCGACGCGAGATAGCGCTCGGCCTCGTTCTTCCTCCCCGCGAGCTGGTATGCGCAGACCATCTGGCCGGTTCCTTCGAACCAGACCGCGTCGCGGTCCGGCCAGGTCGTGTCTCCATAGGCTCCGCCGAAGTCGAAGCCCGTGACCTGGCGGTCGAGATAGGTCCGGCTGTTGAGCGCCATGCGTTCGGCATGATCGAGGACGGGCGTCATCCGGGCGCCCAGGGCCAGGACGCCCCAGCTCGAGAGGTCCGTGGCGTAATTGGGATCCTGGCGGCCGTTCGCGGGATGAGGCAGTCGCGACGAATACGGTTCCTTCAATAGCCAAGCGAGGATGCGGACCGCGGCGGCCCGGTATTTCTCTTCACCCGTCAGGGTCGCGAGATCCCGGAAGGCCGCGACGGCATCGAGGTTGTGCTCGGTCGCGACCCAGTCCATGGGCTGGCCCCACTTGCCAAACCCGCCCGCGATGCCGCCCTCGCGGGTCTGCAGGGTCAGGAGCCAGTCCGCGATGGTCCGTGCGAGGGGCAGGAAGGAGGGATCGCCGGTCTTCTGGGTGTAGAGATTGATCGCGAGGAGGATCCAGGCGTTCGGGCCGCCCGCGCGCGCGTCAGGCTCGAGGTGACCGTCAACGGGGTAAAAGTCGCAGTAGCCTTTGAACGGCGGAGCGGCCAGCCGTTCGAATTCCTCGAGGATGCGGCGCGCCCGTTCCGGTTCGCCGAGCGATACGAAGGCGATGGCGGCAAGGGCCTGGTCGTAGGTGTAGGCGTTGCCGGTCTTCTCGTCGGAGGCGAGGAGGCATCCGGCACCCTGGTGCTGGCGAAGCCATTCGAGCACGGGATCCTGGAGCGGAGCGGCGGCAGTCCGCTTCGGACCCGCGATGCGATCCCATCCCACCCACGTCACGCCGAGCGCGACCAGGACGATACCGCCGATCAACCAGAGACTGAGCCGCGACGCCTTCATGGCCACCGACCCCCGAGACGCCGAGTCTCCCTCTTTCTCCGCGGGCTGTCCAGATCCTTGGGAAAAATAGGGACATTCACCTTTATTTTTGGACCCTCATAATGGAACCCGGTCGACATGGGAAAAGTAGAATGTCCCCTTTTCCTGGGCACCCGCGACAGTCGATCTCAGTCAAGGAGGCGCGGCGGATGATTCTCGACGAAGGCCTTGGCCACGCCGAAGGCCTTTTCCCGGGTCGCGATGTCGGGGTACTTCGGCTCGGCCGAGATGCCCCGGGCGGCCAGGAGCCGCGCGACGGAAATGCGGATCTGCTGGGCGCCGTTCACCGCATCACCGAGGATGCGCATCGATTCCTGCGGCGAGTGGAAGCCCATGCCGTTGGAGGCTGCGACGTAGTCCCAGCGGAACTGGGCGTGGCGAAGATCCTTTCGAACGCGGGCGAGGGCGTCCGCCGAGACGCCCGCCTGCGCGGCCGCCGCGACGTCGAAATGAGCCCGGGCGAGCGCGTCCTCGGCGGCCGTGCGCAGGTCGAAGACCTTCGTCTGGATCGACTCGACGCGCGACCGGATCTCGGCCTCGCTCCAGCGATGGCAGACGCCGCAGGAATTCGCGATGTTCTCCAGGGGGCTCTGGACGCGGTGGTCCGTGAACTTCACGCCGCCTTCGGAACGATAAGGCATGTGGCAGTCGGCGCAGGTCACGCCGCGGAAGGCGTGGACGCCGGTGGACCAGAGCTCGAAATCGGGGTGCTGGGCCTTGAGCATGGGCGTGCCCGAGACGGGGTGCACCCAGTCGGTGAAGTTCATCTCGTCGTAATAGGCGATCATATCCTCGACGGTCATGCCCTTCTGCCAGGGGAAGGTGAGGTAGGTCGTATCCTTGAAGTAGTACTCAACGTGGCACTGGGCGCAGACGAGAGCCCGCATCTCCTGGTGAGTGGAGCGGCCGATCTCGAGTCCCCGGGCCTGGTAGGCCTCGGTGAGGGCCGGGCGGCTGATGTTCAGGGTCATGTCGCCCGGATCGTGGCAGTCGAGGCACCCGATGGCGTTGGTGATCTCGCCCTTGAGGTCCATGAAGCGACGGTTGTAGAAGGCCGCGGGCGAACCCGCCTCGTGCATGAGGCGCGGCACGTCCGGGCTCTTGCAGGTCCAGCAGGTCGCCACGGTGGAATCGTTGACGCGGAGCGTGGAGGTCACGTCGGTGACCGAGTGGAAATGCCCCCGCGCCTGGCGGTAGTCCTTGCTGAAGCCGTAGCCCGCGAAGAGGATGCAGAGGCGCGGGTTCTCGTCGAGATAGTCGCGGGGAAATGCTCCGCCGAACTTCGTCCGGGTGTTGTCGATCTCGGTCTGACGCCAGGAATCGTACTCGCGCGGATAATTACGGCCCCACGCGGCGTTGTCCGTCTCCCATTCGCCGATCGGGGCGAGGGCCATCGCCGGCCTCTGCGCCTCCCAGCGCCGCTCCATGATCGAGACGGCGAGCAGGGCGAGGAGAAATACGACGCCGGCCGAGAGCACGAAGAGCGCGGGACCGACCCAGCGGGGCATCGTCTTCGTGGTGTCCTGTGCGTTCGATTCCTTCATCGTCTTCCTCCTTCGATCGCGAAACGGATCCTCGTCATTTCAACCAACTCCAACCGGCGTCCGGCAGGCGCGGCCGCAGGGTTTCGGGCGAAGCCGAGAGGCTCTGCACGGCACCGTGCGCGTTGTCATGGCAGTCCCAGCAGGCGCGCTCGCTCTGTGACGCGAGCCTCACCATCTGGAAGAGGTCCGCATGACAGCGAAGGCAGTTCTCCTGCACCACCGGCCTCGCGGCCTCGTTGAGCCTCAGGACCTGCGGCTCGAGGCGGAAAGTGAAGACGTAGGAGTGCCTCATCCCGTCCTGCCCCTTGAAGGCGTAGGCCGCCACCGGGTTCGTGTGAGGAACATGGCAATCCACGCAGACCGCCACGCGGCCGTGGCTGCCCCGTTCCCACGTCGCGTGCGCATCCGTCATGACATGGCAGTTCATGCAGGTTGAAGGCTCGTCGGAGAGATAGGATACGGCGCGGGAGATCCGGGCGACGGCCGCGCCCGTGCCGGCGGCCGCGCCGAGCGCCAGGAAAATCGCGATGCGCCAGGCGCGCGGCAGATTTTCCAGCAGGATCCAGGTTACCCATCGAGCGTACCCGTGATCCCCTCCCCGTCGATCTTCCATGCCCTCAAGTTACGCCCGCAAGCCCGCCTCCATCAAGCCCCCATCTCGACGTTTCTTGACCGAGGTCAAGAAACGTCTCCGCCGCGCCTTCGGATCCCTTCCCGGCATTCCTCTCGCGCTCCACCCGGCACGCCGTGATAGACTTCTCCGATGCACGCCCCGGCTCATGCGCGATATCGACTCCCTCCGACCTTTCGCTCGCTCGAGCACCGGGACTTCCGCCTCTTTGTAACGGGCCAGCTCATCTCGCTCGTCGGTTCGTGGATGCAGACCGTGGCCCAGGCCTGGCTCGTCTACCGCCTGACCGGATCCTCGTTTCTGCTCGGGGTCGTCGGTTTCATCGGGCAGGCGCCGGTGCTCCTGGTCGCCCCCTGGGGCGGCATCCTGGCCGACCGCCACGACAGGCGCCGCGTCATCATGGCCACCCAGACCCTGCAGATGATCCTCGCTTTCCTCCTGGCGGGCCTCGTCCTGGGCGGAGCGGTCCGGATCTGGCACATCCTCGTCCTGTCCGCGCTGGGCGGCATCATCAACGGCATCGACATTCCCTGCCGCCAGGCCTTTCTCTCCGACATGGTCGGAAAAGAGAACCTGATGAACGCGATCGCCCTGAATTCCTCGCTCTTCAACGGAGCCCGCATCGTGGGGCCGGCCGTGGCCGGTCTCCTCGTCGGGTGGATCGGCGAAGGCTGGTGTTTCCTCATCAACGGCGTCAGCTTCCTGGCCGTCCTCGCCGGCCTCTCGTTCATGCGCACCCGGTGCGCGGTGGGCGCGGCGTCGCGCGCCTCCGCCCTGGCCGAGTTCCGCGAGGGGCTCGATTTCGTGCGCGGCGCGGCACCGATCCGCGCGCTCCTCATGCTTCTCGGGCTCGTCTCCCTGATCGGCCTCCCCTACCACGTTCTCATGCCGATCTTCGCCGACCGCGTGCTCGGCGTGGGCGCCGAGGGCCTGGGAATTCTCATGACCGCGACCGGCATCGGGGCCTTCCTCGGAGCGTTGACCATGGCTGCCCGCGGGGATGTCCGGGGGCTGGGCCACTGGGTCGCCGCGGCCGCGGCCGGATTCAGCGTGAGTCTCTTTCTCTTCTCGCTCTCCCGCAGTTTCTGGCTCTCCTGGTTCTTCCTCCTCCCCGCCAGTTTCTGCATGATGATCCAGATCTCCTCCTCCAACACCCTGATCCAGTCGATGGTCCCGGACCGCCTGCGGGGAAGGGTCATGTCGGTCTACTCCATGGTCTTTCTCGGGATCACCCCTTTCGGGGCCCTTCTCGCCGGGGCCCTCTCCGAGCCCCTCGGCGCCCCGACGACCGCCGGGCTCGGGGCGCTTGTCTGCCTGGTCGGCGCCGGCTTCTTCGCCCTTCGCGTTCCGACGATGCGGGACGAGGCCCGCGAACTGATCCGAAGACAGGCTGCGCCGTCCTACCCGGCTGTCGGAACCGACGGCGGCCTGCTAGAATAGAGCCGCCATGATCCTGAAATCGCTCATCCGCCGCGCGCGGCGGCGCTGGATCCAGACCGGGCCCGTGCCGGAGGGGCCGACGGTCCTCAACGTCTTCACGACCGACCGGTGCAACTTCTCCTGCACCTACTGCAGCCGCAATCTCGAGGACTCCTCGACAGGCGTCTCGAACCGGTACGAAGATCGGAGCGAATTCCGGCTCGACGACCTCGAGACGCTCCTCGACCGCTACCCGTCGATCGCCGAGGTCTCCTTCGTCGGCATCGGCGAGCCCTTCCTCGTCCCGGATCTCCTTCCGATGGCCCGCCGCGCGCGCGCGCGCGGCAAGCGCACGCTCGTCATCACCAACGGCAGCCTCTTCGGCGCGCATTGGGGCGAGATCGCCACGGCCTTCGATTCGATCTCCGTGAGCCTTCACGCCTTTTCGGCTACCGAATTGAAGGCCGTGGCCCGGGTGAGGGAGTCCCTCTTCGAGGAGTGGTGCGAGGACCTGCGGCGGCTCGTCGCCGCCGAGGCGCCCCTGAACCCGGATCTCGAAATCTCGGCCTCGGTCGTGATGAAGAGAAGCTCCCTGGAGCGAGCGGAGGCCGCGGCCGGTCTCTGCGCCTCCGTCGGGTTCCGGGCGCTGGAACTGCACAACTACCTCCCCTACGGCCTCGACGACGCCACCGAGTGTCTCTTCGACGACGACGTCGAGGCGGCGAACACGATCGCGGAGGTAAAGAAGCGGTACCGCGGGCGTCTCTCGATCGCGGGCCCCGTCCTCGTGAGGCGCGACGAGAGCCGTCTCTCCCGGAGTTGCATCTCCTTCTTCCACGTCCTCCGCGCCGACGGGTTGGGCCAGGTCTCGGGCTGCAACTGCATCATGGTGCCGCGCGCGGAGAACGGGAACTGGAGGGACGATCCGGCGGTCTGGGAGAACGCCTACTTCCACCGCCTGCGCTCGGCGTTCCGTTCGCGTGCGGGCATCCCCGAATGCTGCCGCTACTGCGCGGAGGCACAGTAGGCGGTCACCTTTTCGGGGCTCGCGGCGGCGCCGGTTCCGTCACCCGGCCAGGCGACCCAGGCATTCATCCACCTTGGCGAGGATGGCCGCGTTGTCGGTCCGTCCGTGTTCGACCCGATACCTCGCCAGGCTCTCCCGGAACTCGCATTCACGTTCGAAGAACGAATCGAGCTTCGCGCGAAAGCCGGCCGGGTCGCCCTTCAACAGGCGGCTGTCCGCGTGCACGCCGTAGCCGAGGTGTTCGAGATACAGGGCGTTCAGGATCTGTTCGAACTGACCCTCGATCGGGATGGAGAGAATCGGCTTCCCGAGGTGCACGGCCTCGCTCATCAGCGAGAAACCGCCGCCCGTCACGACCGCTCGGGCCGTGGCCAGGTCGCGGAAGAATCCTTCGCGATCCCGACCCTTGAGTTCCAGGCGCGGGAACCTCGACTGGTAGCGTTCCGGGTCGAAGCCGTAGACGATGACCTTCCGATCCAGCCCGTTGAGAATGTCCAAGAGCGCCAGGAACGACTCGGACGTCTGATACACCAGGACGTGCTCGCCCGTCTTCGTCTCGCCGCTCTCGAGCGACTGTCCGGCCCGGTAGATCTCGGGCCGCAGGATCGGCGTGAAGAGGAAGGTGTTCTCCCGGCACGAGGGCTTGACGGGCGGGAAGAAGAACGTCGTCACCAGGTAGGCATCGCAGTCGATGACCTTGAACCTGACGACCATGTCCGTGACGAACCTGTCGAAACCGTATGTCTTCGGTATGGCAAGGGCCGAGTGATCGCACCGGGTGATGATGCCCTGGTTGTCGATGTTGATGATCGGCAGTCCCTTCATCTTCCCGAAGGCATGGGCGAGCGATTCGAAGTCCGTGACCACGGCCTGGATCGCCTCGCCCGGAACCTTCTCGAGAGCGTTCAGCTTCATGATCTCGCGCGCGTTCATGACCGCGGCCGTGGGAAGGGCCTTCATGAGGGAGGCGACCGTTTCCCAGAGCCGGACCCGGTTCTCCGCGTACTTGATGAACGTGCCGCCGATCTCATCCACGGCGGCGTTGGCGTGCCCGGCCAGGGCGCCGCGCAGGTACGGTTCGGCCTTGCCGGAGGCGACGATCAGCACGCGATGCCCTTGCCCGAGAAGGTGGCGGATGATGGCCTCGGACCGCGTGGCATGCCCCATGCCCTCTCCGACCACACCGTACAGGATGTTCATCTCATGTCCCCTTTCCCGCGAACCGGCGGCCGGAACTCGTCCCGCCGCCCCGAAAACTCCTCGACGAATCGGCGCAGGTCGCGCCACCCCCGCCAGAAGCCGTAAGCGTCCATTTCCGCCAGGGCGTTCTCGAGCGGCCAGTCCTTGACCGCCATCCGGTAGGCGGCTGTCATCGTCCCGGTCCGGTCCTTTCCCCTCCAGCAGTGGTAGTAGAGCGGCCGGAGCGACGTGTCCGTGACGAGACGAAGGAAACGCCTGACCGAGGAGTCATCCGGCGGATCGCTCGACTCCAGCTTCAACCAGATGAAATCGATGCCGGCGGCGCGACAGGACCTCTCCTCGGCCGTGTGATGATAGTGCCGGAGGGACACGACCGTGCGCACACCGAGGCTCTTGAGCGTCCCGTAGCCCGCGGTTTTGGGGGTTCCTCCCCTGTAAAGACCGGGTTCGACCTCCCCGACATTATCGAGCCCGGCCAGGTCGCCGAGGCGGCGCGCCGGTTCAAAGACCACCGGCTCCGCGCCGACGCGGCCGATGGACGCGAGAAGGAGAGCGGCCGAAAGGGTCGAGGTCCTGATGCCGCGGCGCACGCGCCGTTCCCGGGGTCTCACACCCATGCGAAGATCATCCCGGCGAATGACGCGAAGACCCAGTAATCGACCGGCAGGCCCAGGAACCACTTCTTGTGCCACCACACGAACTCGGGGCGGAAACGGCGCAGGCCGAAGGCCGGATTGAAGACGAACCAGAGCAGATCCTCGACGAGCCAGAAGACGGCATACGAGGCGAGAATTCTCAGTTCATCGCGCCACGACCACGCGCCGATCCACGCCAGGGGCAGATGCAGGGCGATGAAGACCACGGTGAAGGCCCAGACATGATATCCCGTGAGGGGCCGGCCTCCGAAGAAGATCGAGAGAAGGGGATGCGACTCGACGCGCCATGTCGGAAGCGACGCGGCCCATCCGTCCCTTCCCTCGATCTCGACCTCCATCCTGGCCCACGCCGCGGCGGCGCAGACGACCATGAAAAGGAAGCCGGACGTCATGGACGCGGCCGGGTGGCGAGGGCTCCGGCGAAAAGCAATCGGTAGACGGATGCGATGCCTTCCATCATCCGCTCGAGCGAGAAGTGTTCCTCCACGCGCCTTCGCGCACGGTTCGCCGCGGCGCGCAGGCGCTCGGGTTCGTCGAGGAGCGCGTCGATGAGCGAGGCGAGCGCGGCCGGATCGCGCGGCGGAACGAGGAATCCCGCGCCCCCGAGAGTCTCGGGAATGCCGCCGCAATCGGTCGCCACCACCGCGCGGCCCGCGGCCATGCTCTCCAGGACGGCAAACGGCTGTCCCTCCCAGTGGGTCGTCAGCGCCACGAGATGGGACCGGGCGTAGGCCGTCCTCATCGGCTCGGCCGGGTCGAGATATTCGACGTCGCGGTCCAAGTCCAACGCGCGGATGAGGGCGAGCACGCGCGCGGCGTCCTCGCCCTCCCTCGGCAGGAGCAGCCGGAATCCGGCGCCGCGGTCGAGGGAATAGCGCAGGGCGCGCAAGAGAGTGTCGGGATCCTTCTGGATCGAGAGGCGTGCCGGAAAGAGGACGGTCCGACCCGGTTCCGGCTCGCCGCACGCCCATTCCGCGGCATCCACGCCGTTGTAGACAAGCGAGGCCTTCTCCGGTCGCGGCGCCGCCTTCGCGCGATCCGCCCCGCAAACATAGACGAAATGATCCGTGTGACGATCCGCGCGCGCCTCCAGGGCGACGAGGACCTTCTTGCGCAGCCGGGCCCAGGGGGAGAGCCGCACCGACTCGAGGAGAGCCCGGTTGCCCAGCCCGTGCACGTGCATCACGACGCGCGCACCGGCTTCGCGCGCGGGTCGCCGGACGAGCATGCCGGCCTTCGGCGTGTGGACGTGAACAATGTCGTAACGCCGCCGGCGCACGAACTCCGCCACCGCGGGCCCGGTGCGCGTATCGTAGAGTCGATCGATGGGGAGATCGTGACAACGGATTCCGTCCCGCTCGAGCTCGTTCCACAACGCCCCGCCGCGGGGCAGGGCGGCGCCGACCTCGAAGCCCCGTTCACCCAGGCCGCGCAGAAGCAGGTGCATGGCGCGCTGGGCGCCGCCCACGCCGCCCGACTCGATGACGTGAAGGACCGAGACGCAGGAGGACACGATCAGCCCAGCGCGTTGAAACCCGCGCCGCCGCGCGGCGGCAGGTGCAGGGTTTCGTTCCATGAGACGACGCGAAAGGACCCTCCCGAACGAACGAGCCGCGAGACGGACCCGTTCTCGACCGGCATCTGCCAGATCCGGCGCACATCGAGCCCCATGAAGTGAGAGAGGATCACCGAGAGCGCGCCTCCGTGGGAGACGACCGCGACCGGTCCGTGATGACGCGCCGAGACCGTTTCGAGTCCCTCCACGAGTCGATCCCGAAAGACGCCGATCGGCTCGATGTCGTCATAAGGCGGCAGGCTCCCGTCCTCGCGCCAGGCGCGCAGTGTCTCGCCGTCGTTCGCCTCGACGTCGGCGACCAGCCTTCCCTCCCAGGGACCCAGCCGGATCTCGCGAAAAGCCGCCTCGCGCACGGGAGCGAGACCCAGCTCGGTCCCCATGATCCCGGCGGTTTCGGCGGCGCGGGATAGATCGGAGGTATAGAGCGCGAGAAGGCCGCGTGTCAGGAGCGCCTGGCCGGCGGCCCGCGCCTCCGCCCGGCCGCGGTCCGTGAGTTTTCCCCCGCGCCATCCCTGGATGCGCCGCTCGACGTTGTCCGCGCTCTCGCCGTGACGGACGAGGAATAGCTCCATGTCGCCAGGCGTCAAGTGATCTTGGGAAGCTTGAGCCAGTCGTATCCGATCGCGGGGTCGTCGTGGGCGAGGCGGCCCTCGTCACCCGGATTGTAGACGTTCGAGGTGATGTAGAAGAGCAGGGCGGGACCCTCGAGGCACTTGCAGCCGTGCGCCACGCCGGGCGGAATTCTCAGGATCGCGGGCGTACGGGTCCCGCCGAGGAGGAGTTCCTGGGTCTTGCCGCAGGTGGGCGAGGACTCGCGGCGGTCGTGCAGGACGACCTTGAGCGTCCCCTGGCTGACGTACCACCAGTCGGTCTGGACCTGGTGGATGTGCCAGGCCTTGATGACGCCCGTGAACATTTGCGAGACGCTCCACTGGCCGAAGCCCTCCGCAAAAAAGTCATCGGTCACGCGGATCAACTCGCGAAAATAGCCGCGCTCGTCGTGATGCGTGACCAACTCGCGCAATGCGACATCGTGGATCATCGTTTCTCGCCCGCTCCGACGATATCATCACGGCCCGATCGCGCCAACGCAACCGGGATTTTCACGGTTTCGCCGGAGGGGCCGGGGCTCGACGCGAGAGGCGTTCCAGCGCCGCGTGGGCCATCTCGATCTTCGGATCCGCGGGGGCGCGCTCGACCATCTCCAGGAGACACGCACGGGCCTCCTCGTCCCGGCCCAACCGCTCCAGGAGAAGCCCCTGGCCCAGAAGAGACCCGGGAACCGGTTTCGCCCCCGTCGAGAGCCGGAAGCACTCGAGTCCCCTCTCGTCCTGCCCGAGGTGATAATGGCACCAACCGAGGTAGGAATAGAGGTGGGGCAGGCGTTCGAAATGCGGTTCCTGCTCGAGGACGCGCTCCAGGAGCGCCATGGCCTCGTCGTGGAACCCGGCGTAGAAGGTCGAAAGGCCGAGCTGGTAGAGGGCGTTGGTGAAGAAGGGATCGGCTTCGAGCGACTGCCTGAGGAGCGAGCGCGCCTTGTCGAACTTGCGGCGGCGATGGGCCTCCAGTCCCTTCAGATACAATTCCGTCGCCCGGGCGAACGGCAGGAGCCCCGGGGCCGTCTCCACCGGCACAATCTCCGCCCCGTGCCGTCGGCAGGTCTCCTCGTCCCACATCGTGAAGAGGATCTTCTCGCTGCGGCGCAGGGGGATCAGGGACGAGAGGCCGGGCGCGCTCACGACGAGCGTGAGATCCGGCTCGGGTTTCATCGGCATCCCGGTGATGCCCTGCGCGACATGAAAGACGCGAGGGTGGGAGGATTCCATCTCCGCGAGCGGCGCCTTGCGCGCCCTCTCCTGGTCGGCAGCGTCGAGCCGAAGGGCGCCGGCGGCCTTCTCCAAGGCCTTGCGGATCTCAAGAGGCCGTGAACGGCCGAGGAAGGCCGTCTCCACCGGTCCGTTCCCGGTCAGGCTCTCCCACTCGGAAACCGTCAACGAGATCCGCTCCGCGATCTCCAGCGTCCGATCGAGGTCCTCGTCCAGGAAACCCAGGCTCCTCATCTCCGCGGACGTCTTCAGAAAATACTCGTGGTAAGGCAGCTCGAACTCCGTGGCCTTTCCGAAACGCGTCTTGATGAGCGTGTCCTGCAGAATCCAGTCCTCCCGCTCGAGGTAATGGCAGTCGTTCGTCACGACGGTCGGCAGGGCAAGACGGCGGGCCAGCGAGCGCATGCCCTCGACCGCCTCTCTCTCCTCGGGCATTCCGTGCTCGAAGAGTTCGACGTAGAAGCGGTCGCCGAAGATGTCGCGGAAACGCGCGGCCATCCGCTCGGCGTCGGCCGGCCGGCCCTTCACGATCGGCCAGGAGAGGGGTCCGGCCAGGCAGGCGGAGAGACAGATGAGACCGCGGTGACACTCCTCGAGAAGCTTCCAGTCCACGAGGCCGAGCTTCTGCATGAGGCAATTGTCGCGCCAGGAGACGGTGGCGAGGCGAACGAGGTTTCTCCAGCCCTCGGCGTCGGCGGCGAGCAGGACGAGGTGATAGCGGTCGTTCACGCGGTCGCGGATGTTCGCGGCGGCGTCCTCGGCGAAGTAGGCCTCCATGCCGGCGATCGGCTTGATCCCGCGCGCGGCGGCCTCGCGAAAGAGAGCCGGGACGGCGGCGAGTTCTCCGTGGTCGGTGACTGCGAAGGCCGTCATGCCGTCGGCGACGGCCTTGTCGAGGGCGGCCGAGGTGCGCAGGACGGAGTCGGAATGCGAGCCCTCGAGGTGGTTGTGCAGGTGAACGAAGCCCGAGCGGGCGTTCATGGCGGGTCCTTTACAATCCGGAGCCTTTCGGCGATAGTCAGGACGACATTATCCGCGAGAGGTTCCGACAAGTCCAGTGCCCCGCATCAGCCGCATCCGCCCCGTGCTCGTCCGCCCCATGATCTCGGGCAACATCGGCGCCGCCGCCCGCGTCGTGAAGGCCATGGGACTCGGCGCCCTGCGCCTCGTCCGGCCCCACGCCGAGATCAACGAGCATTCGCGCATGATGGCGGCCGGAGCCCTGGGGGAGCTGGGCCGCGTGAAGAGCTGTGAGTCGCTCGACGAGGCTCTCGAGGGCGCGGTGCGGGTCTTCGGCTTCTCCGCGCGGCGCCGCGAGCACCGGGCGTCGCCCATCTGGCTCGAGGAGGCCGCCGCGGACGCCCTGCGCGCGACCGAGCATGGGCCGGTCGTCTTCCTCTTCGGCACGGAACGGACGGGCCTGGAGAACGAGGAACTCGACCGCGCCCATGTCCTCGTCCGGATCAAGACCTCCCCGCGCTTCCGTTCCCTGAACCTCGCCCAGTCGGTGATGGTGACGGCCTACGAGTTGAGACGGCAGGTCGGCGCGAAGATGGAATCCTACGACTACACGCCCGCCACGGCCGGGGAGGTCGAGAACTGCATCCAGGCCCTCGCCTCGGCGCTCGACCGGCGCGACTTCTTCAAGCCGTCAAAGCGGGAGATGGCCATCCGGCGCATTCGCGATCTCTTCGGCCGCGCGACGCCGAACCAGAACGAGATATCGCTCCTCCGCGGCATGATCCGATCCCTCGACGAGGATCCCGTGGTCTGACTGCAGGGAGAATCGCAGTCGCGCCGTGCCGAGAGGCACGGTCGGGGGACGGATCGGCAGGACCAGGGCTCCCGCCTCCTCGATCTCGCGTGACAGGGCCAGAGCCGCACCGGGTTCCCCGACAACGAGCGGCAGGATCGGCGTGCCCGTGGTGCGCAACCCCGCCGCCTCGGCGAAGACCCGCGTATTCCGCCGGAGACGCTCGATCCGCTCCGGCTCCCGTTTCATGACATCGAGAGCCGCGCGGGCCGCGGCGGCGCAGGCCGGCGCGAGGCCGGTCGTGTAGATGAAGGCGGCGGCGCGCTGGACGAGGAGTTCGACGATCGGCGCGGCCGCGGCGATGTATCCGCCCTGGCTGCCCAGCGCCTTGGACAGGGTGCCCATCTGGATCGCCGTCTCGGGCGGGCGAATCCCGTGGTGGGCGAACGTGCCCTCGCCTGCCGGTCCCAGGGTCCCGGTCGCGTGCGCATCATCGACGAACAGGAACGCGTCGTGCCGTTCGACGATCGGCAGGAGCGCCGGCAGAGGCGCGATGTCGCCGTCCATCGAGTGCACGCCGTCGAGAACGACGAGGAGCCGGCGCGTGGACGGCCTCAGGCGCCCCAGGGCGCGCTCCAACGACTCCGGCCGGCCGCGCCGGAAGACGACGATGCGCGCCGATGAGAGCCGCGCGGCGGCGATGAGGCAGGCGTGGCACCCCTTCTCCAGGGCGATCCCGTCGCCCTTCCCGACGAGGGCCGGCAGGGCCGCGAGAGCGGCGGCGAAACCGGATGTCGTGACGAGGGCGCGCTCCGCGCCCTTGAGCGCGGCGAGTTCCTCTTCGAGCGCGGAGACGCCCGGGGATGTGCCCGCGATGAGCCGCGACGATCCGGCGCCGGCGCCCTCGTCCCGCGCCGCACGCGCCGCGGCCTCCGTGACGCCCGGGTGAGTCGCCAGCGAGAGGTAGTTGTTCGACGTGAGATTGATGAGGCGGCGGCCGTTCTTCACGATATAGGGATCGGCGCCACGAGAAACGGTCCCGATCCGGCGTCTCATCTCCGGCGCGATCCCGGCCAGCTCGCCGCGGATCCCGTCAAGGCCGTCCCTCGTCACGCGGCCGCCTCCAGAACGAGCGCGGCCTGGTGCCCCCCGAAGCCGTAGGAGAGAACGAGAGCGATCCCGCGCTCGATCGGCTCGGGCTCGCGGATCAGGCACGCCGAGTGGCATTCCTCGGCCGGTTCCTCGAGCCCGTGGTTCGGCGGCGCGACCCGATCTCGCAACGCATTCACCGCCAGGACCGCCTCGACCGCGCCGGCCGCCCCGAGACAGTGCCCGGTCAATCCCTTCGTGGAGGAAGCCGGGACGCGCGCGTCCCTCGCGTCGTAGAGCCGGCGCAGGGTTGCGGCCTCCGCCGCGTCGTTCTGCCGGGTCCCGGTGCCGTGCAGATGGATGTAGCCAAGGTCGTCCGGCGCGAGGCCGCTCATCTTCAACGACCGGGTCACGAGCGAATGGATCGCGGTCCCTCCCTCCTCCGTGGCCACCGGGTGCCCGGCCGAGGCGGCCGTGTGCCACCCGCGCACCCGGGCGAGCGGTCTCAATCCCTCGGCGCGGGCGTCCTGTTCACGCATCAGGACAACGGCGGCGCCGCCCTCGCACGGCACGAAACCGTCGCGGCGGCGGTCGAAAGGGCGGGGCCGCGTGCGGGAGAGAACACCCATGGCCGAGAAGCCGGCGGTCACGAAGTCGTGGAGGGTTCCCTCGGCCGCGCCCGCGATCACCGCGTCACACTCGTCGTTCCGCAGGAGACGCGCGGCGCGGATCCAGGAGAAGAGGCCCGTCGCGCAGGCGGCGACGGTCGTGACGACGGGGCCCCGCGCGTGCGAGGGCGCCAGCCGCGGCGCCACGAAGTCGCGCCAGGCCTCGGCCGTGATGCCGCCCGCGTCCATCGCGCGCAGCAGTCCTTCGAGGGCGAGCTTCGAGACGGAAAGCGTCGAACCGACGCGCTCGGGCCGCGGTGCGATTCCGGCCGCATTCCAGGCCTCATCCGCCAATTCGAGCGCGAGGCTCGTCGACCGGTCGCCGGAGACGCGCGCCGGGAGGCGACGCGGGCGCGCATCGTCGAGGACCTCGTTCGAGGCGAGCCGCAAGGCGCTCGAGACGACGACGACGTCCGGCTCCGTCACCATCGCGCAAGTCTCCCGTCCGCCGAGAAGACCTGCCCGGTCACGCCCGACAACGTCGCCACAAAGGCGACAAGGCGAGCCGCGTCCTCGATCGAACCCGTCCGCTTCAGGAGATGTTCCTCGCGAGCGCGGTCGAGGGCGCGCGGCGAAGCGAGTCCCATATCGGTCTCGAGATAGCCCGGCAGGACGATGTTCACCCTCACGCGCGGCGCCCATTCCCTCGCTGCGGAGAGCGCGAGACCGATCACGGCCGCCTTGGCGGCGGCGTAGGCCGCTGCGCCCGTCGCCCCGCGCCGCGCGAGGAGCGACGAGACGACGATCGCCGTGCCAGACGACGACTCCAGTAACGGCCCGAAGGCGCGCAGGCCGTGAAAGACGCCGTCGAGGTTCACGCGCAGGTGCCGGTCCCACTCGTCGTCCGTGATCTCTCCGAAGCGGCGGTCCGCGACGAAGCCGGCGTTGGGCACGAAGAGATCGAGCCGGCCGAAGCGCTCCCGGATCGAGTCCACCGCCCGCCGCGAGGTCGCGGGATCGGCGATGTCGCCTCCGAAGCGCAGGGCCTCGGGAAACCCGTCAATCGCCGTCCGGTGAAAACCGAGCGCGAGATCGTGGGTCGGGGCGAGGGTCTCGGCGATGCGCCGGCCCAGGCCCCTCGATGCCCCGGTCACGCAGGCGACCGGGCGGACGCGATTCGTCATCCGCACTCGGCGCGCACGCGACGGTCGTAGTCCTCGAGAATCGCCCGGACCGGCGGGGCGTCGACGGGAAAAAACCGGTCGTCGAGGCGCGAGACCGGCAGGGGGCCGGTGGAGGTGCTGGAGACGAGGATCGCGTCGGCCGCATGCAGGTCCTCGACCGTGATCCTCTCCTCCGCGATCGGGTGGTCCTCCTCGATGACGCTTCGCGTCACGCTCGGAAGAAGATTCCTGGCGGGCGGCGAAAGAAGGCGGCCGCCGCGGAGGAGAAAGAGCGAGGCGGCGGAGCATTCGGCCACGTCTCCGTGCGCATCCGTCATGACGACCTCGTAGGTCGAAGCGAGACTGCGGGCGAGCGCCATCGCGCCGACGGAGGTCGTCTTGACGACGGAGAGAAAGGGCAGGGGACGTGGAATGCCCGATACCGAGAGCGTGACGCCGGCGGCGCGAAGGGCGGCCACGTCGGGCACGGGGCGCAGGGAGGCATAGATCGTGGGAGATGAATCGGGATCAAAGCGGTAACCGCCGAGGCCCGGTCCGCGCGTGACGGTGACGCGCGCCACGGAATCGGGCAGGCCGTTTTCGGAATGGAGCCGGTCGAGAATGCCCTTCAACTCCGATTCGGAGAAGGGGACGCGTATCCGCGTCTCCTCGAGACCCCGGAAGAACCGGCGCGCGTGCTCCGCGAAGCGGAAGTAGCGGCCGTTGTAAGTGCGCAAGGTGTCGAAGACCCCGTCACCGAGGAGAAATCCCCGGTCTTCCGGAGAGATCATCGCCTCCGCGCGCGGGAGGAAGCGGCCATTGAGGTAGACGAGGGCCGGGCGGGTCGACGTCATCGGGCGCAGGCTCAGATCCACTTGATCGAACAGCCGATGGGATGCGCTTTCGGCACGGCCACGGGACGACCGGCGATCACGTCCTCGCAGGCGTCCGCTAGGTAATGCCTTGTCGCCCTCGACGCCTCCATTTCATCGTCAAGCCGCCCCGTGAAGGCCAGGCGCCGCGAGGCGTCGAAGAGGAAGAACTCGGGCGTGCAGGCCGCGCCGAAGGCGCGGGCGACGGTCTGCTCCAGGTCGGCCGCGTACGGGAAGGGATACTGCTTCTCCTTCACCCGCGCCTCCATCTCGGTGATCGAGTCGTCGGGGTAGTTGGGATGGGCCGCATTGGGGTTGATCCCGAGCCAGTTCAGGCCGCGCGGCATCGTCAATCGCGCGAGGGAAAGAAAGCGGTCCTCGTAACCGCGGACATAGGGACAGTGGTTGCAGGTGAAGAAGACGACCGCGCCCCTCCCTCCCGACAGGGTCTTCGTGCCGACGTGCCGTCTCGTCGTGTCCTCGAGAGTGAATTCCGGGATGGTCGATCCGAGGGGCAACGGTTGATCGTTCTGAGTGATGAGCGCCATGGGGGAAGTGTAACCAGAGCACGCCCCGATTCCAAGAGCACCGACACCGGATGCCGAGGCGTCGAGGGTTATCGAAGATTGCGCGGGCCGGCCCGCCGGCGTACAATTCCCCCATGAACGAGACGCCCCTGAACCGGACCCTGGCGCCCCTTCTCACCCGGACGGCCCTGGGCATGCTCTTCTTTTTCGCGGGACTGAACAAGTTCCTCGGCCCCGGGCCGCGCGGCTTCATGGAATACATCGTCAAGGAATTCGAGAAGACCTTCCTGCCGTCGTGGTCCCTCATGCCCTACGCCTACGGTTTGCCCTTCGCCGAACTCGGCCTCGGTCTCTTCCTCCTCGCGGGCCTCTACCGGAGGATCGCGCTTTTCACCACCGGGCTCCTCCTTCTCTCCCTCGGTTTCGGCCAGATCCTCCTGGGAAACCACGCGACCGTGGCCTCGATCTTCCTCTACATCTTCCTGGCCGCCTGGACGCTCGCTCACGAATCCGACGACACCTTCAGCATGGACCAGCTCATCTCGCGCTGAACCCGATTCCAAATACATCAGTTACGTCATTCCCCGATCATCGCGCCGCGCTGAAAAAGTGAGATTAAAGCCCCCGATTCTGCCGATATAGATACCAACTATGCGCGTCACGGAATCCATGATGAAGATCGACTCCCTCGCGGCGCTCCAGGCCGCGGCGGAAGACGAGGCCCGGGCGACGGAGAAGATCTCGAGCGGCAAGGAGGTCTACAAGCCTTCCGACGACCCCCTTCGCTTCGTCACGGCGGCGCGCTTCAAGTCCGCGCTGCGGGGCCGGGAGCAGTATGTCCGCAACATCAGCGACGCCACGCGGTTCCTGGAGAACAACGAGGCCGCGGTACAGCGCGTCGTGGGGCTCCTGCAGCAGACGCGCACGCTCCTGGTGCGCAACGGAAACGACTCCTACACCACCGCCGACCTTCGCCTCACGGCCCAGGAGCTGAGGCAAACCCTGGACAGCCTGATCCAGTTCGCGAACTCAGAGACGGTGGACGGGAAGATCTTCGGGGGAACGAAGACCGACACCGACCCCTTCGAGGCCGTGAAGGATGCGAACGGCGACGTCACTCACGTGATCTACCGGGGCAACAAGACCCCGATGCAGCGGGCGATCGGCGAGAACTCGACGATCGACGTCAACTTCATCGGCTCGAAACTCTTCCAGGTCGATCCGGACCGGATCGATTCCTCCTTCGACGTCCGCTATCCCGGCCAGGCGATCGGAGACGTGGACGACGACGGAAACAGCGTCGCCGACTTCCCGGACGGCGACGCGACCGGGTATTTCACTGTCCAGGGCCGACGCATCTCCTTCGACACCGCGAACGACAGCCTCCTCGACATCGCCGCGCGGATCAACGACAAGGCCCCCGAGGTGACGGCCTCGGTGGAAGGCACGTTGACCGGCACGGCGACCGTCGCAGCGTCGGCCGCCGCCACGGCGGCGACCGCCGGCCATCTCGTCGTCAACGGCACGACGATCGCCATCCCCGCGGGGGCGAGTCTCGACCAGGTGGTCGCGGCCTTCAACTCCGTCTCCGGTTCCACCGGCGTCACGGCCTCGGCCGAGGCGGTCGCGGGCGGCTACGCCCTGCGGCTCGACGGCGGCCTCGAGGTCGACGACACCCGGAGCGGTTCCTCCGACGCGTTGCGGCTTCTCGGCGCGACCTCCGGCGTCCCGGCGCCCGACAATCTCTCCAGCCGTTCTCCCCTCGCCTACCGGCTCCGCATCGCATCGGCCGAGCCCGACCAGTTGATCACCGACGACGAGGGATCGGGCCGGTTTCTCGCGCGGCTCGGGATCAAGGACGAGACCGCGAACGCGCCGGCGAACAACGGCGCGGGCGCCACGGAGGATCTCTCGATCTTCGACGTCCTCATCCGGGCGATCGACGACCTCGAGAACGGTCGCTTCGAGGCGATCCGCACGGACCGCCTCGGGGAACTGGACCGGGGCCTGGCGCACATGAACGACGCCGTGGGCGACATCGGCGGCATGGCGCGACGGCTGGAACTCGCGGCGGACCGCGAGGAGAACCTCATGGCATACGCGAAGAAGATCATCTCCGACAATGAAGACCTCGACTACGGCAAGGCCGTCTCCGATCTGCGCCAGGCCCAGCTCAAGCTCCAGACCGCGCTCGGCGCCGCCGGCAATCTCCCCCTCGAGAACCTGCTGAAATATTTCTAGTGAGTGACGGCCCGGCTATCCCGGGTCAGGCGTTTCTCGCGATGAGACGCCTCAGCAGCGATTCGACCGCCAGGTAGGAAACGCCCCCGAGAAGGATCGAAAGACCGAGCCGGGGAATGACGGCTCCGATCCCGAGAGTCGCCGGGATCGCCACGGCGGCGGCGAGCGCCGCGAGGCCGCCGAGCGACGAGACGAGGATTCCCGGCAGGCGGCGGCCTCCGATGCCCCCGGCCCGCCGGCGGAGCGTCGTGGCGAGAAGCGCCGTCTGCACGTAACCGGCCGCGGAGGCGGCCAGGGCGATGCCGAAGAAGCCGGCGCCCGCGAGGAGAGCCGCGACGTTCAACAGGATGTTCACTCCGACCGATACGACCCCGAACGTCACCGGCGTCCTCGATTCCTTGCGCGCGTAAAAGGCCGGCGACAGGATCCGGTTGAGCGCGAAGGCCGGAATGCCGGCGCTGTAGGCCGCGAGCGCGAGGGCCGTCGCGTTCACGTCCGCGGCCGAGAAGCGGCCATAGCCGTACAGCGCGGCGACGACGTCGGTCCTCAACAGCACCATCCCCGTCGCGGCGGGCAGGGCGTAGCGGAGCGCGTAGCCGAGGGCGTCCGCGAGCGTTGCGCGATACTCGCCCTCATCCGCCTTCGCGTGGGCGCGCGCCAGGGCCGGAAGCGCCGCGGTGCCGAGCGAGACGGCGATGAGCCCCAACGGAAGATGCATGATGCGGTAACTGAAATTCAGGTAGGCGATCGCTCCGTCCTCGGCCAGCGAGGCCATGAGCGTGTTCACGAGGACGTTCACGTCCGTCGCCGCCACGCCGACGACCACCGGCGCGGCCAGCTTCAGCATCTCGCGAATCTCGGGCTTTCCACGGAAGGACGACAGGGAGAGCCGGCCCGCCGCGCGTACATAGCCGGGCGCCAGCACCGCGACCGCGGCCGCTCCCCCGAGAAGCGCGCCCCAGGCCATGCCCAGGATCGGCGGATCGGCCATGGAGACGAGGAGCCACCCGGAGGCGATGAAGACGAGGTTCAGCACGGCCGTTGAAACGGCCGGAACGAAGAAGCGGTTCTCGGCGTTCTGGATCGCCTGGAAGAAGGCCGCCACCGCGATGAAGGCCAGGAACGGGAAGAGCCAGCGCGTCAGCGTCACGACGAGCCCGAAGCGTTCCGCGTCCCCGACGAAACCCGGCGTGACCAGCCGGCAGAGTGGTTCCGCGAAGAGGATTCCGAGGGAGGCGATGAGGGCGGAGGCGACGAGGACCAGGGCGAGGACCGAGGCGGCGAATCGCCCCGCCGCTTCACGTCCCTCCTTCTCCCTCACGCCGACGTAGGCCGGCAGGACCGCCGCCGTCGCGACGTTCTCGGCGAGGAGGTCACGGAAGAAGTTCGGCAGGCGGAAAGCGGCGACGAAGGCCTGTGTCGCCGCGGAGGCGCCGAAGAGGTAGGCGAAGCTCTGTTCGCGAAGGAGCCCGGTGAGGCGTGAAAGGGCGACGCCGGCCCCCATCGAGAGGGCGCGGGAGCCGACGCGGCGCGGCGCCTCGCTCACGGCCGGTCCGGCCTGACGGTCAGGCGGCGCCGCCGGCGGAGGAGGAAGCGGCACGAGCCGGACGCGTCATCGCCGCGAGCCGTCCTTCGCAGGCCGCGATGTGCTCCTCCCAGCGCACGCCCTCGGCCGTCGACACGGAGACGGCGCGGAACCGCAGCGGGATCTCCTGGACCGAGGCGAGGGAGGACGTGGCGGAGACCTCGAGCAGTTCGTCGCGCAGGGCATCCGCGTCGCCGCGGACGGCGAGGCAGAAGCGCGGACCCTCGAGGCGCGCCAGGATCCCGCGGCGGCCCGCCACGTTCTCGAAGAGCGTCGCGCAACGCCGCAGGTAGCTCTCCGCCTCGCGCCGACCATACTCGGCCTGGAGCCGCTCGTAGCCCTCGATGCGGAAGAGGGCCGTCGATACCTCCGAACCGAGGGCGAGGACGCCCAACCGTTTCTCGAAGCCGGCGGTGTTCAGGAGCCCGGTGAGAGAATCCTGTTCCAGCTTCGTCCGCGCCTCTTCCAGGCGGTCCATCACGGAAAGGATCGGTCGCACCGTCTCGGCGATCTCGCGTGCCCGATCCATATCCTCTTCCGTGAACGCTTCCTTCTCGGTGGACGAGAGAACGACGACGGAGCGGGGGCTGTCGGGCTCGCCGATCGGGAAGACGAGGAAGCTCTCCCCTTCTTCGATCGGCACCCGCCGGCGATCCTGCCGGGCTGCGACGACCGGGCGGCGCGCGAGGACGGTCCAGCCGAGCAGGCCCTCCTCCTTCGGCACCTCGTCGGAAACCGGTGTGCACCCGGCCACGCTCTCGACAACGAAGCGCCTCTCCTCGCACCTGAAGGCCGCCGCCGCGGTCGCGCGGGTGTTGGAGAGGAGGTGGGCGAAGAGTTTCTCCCAAACCTCCTCGGTCCCCTCCACCTCGATGAGCTCCGTCGAGAACTTCACCATCTCGCTCTCGTTGCGCGCGGCGCCCTCGGCCTGCGCGGCGCGATAGGTCCTCAGGAACGCGCCGCCAAGGTCGTTGACGACGTCCTCGAGGATTCCCTCGAGCCGGTCGTCCAGGGTCTTCTTCTCCTGCAGTTCGACCACCAGGGCGCCCAGGGGCTGGCCGCGGTGGAGAACGGGGAGGGCGACGAGCAGCTCGGGCAGGGCCGGAAGACCGGCCTGGCGCCCGGAACGGTACTGCGCCGCCAGGGCCACTCCCTCGACGCGGTACGGCGTCAACTGCGACAGGGCCTGGGTGACGGCCCGCTGCATCACCGGTTCCTTGACCATCTGGCCGGAGATCCCGTGGAAGCCGATGGCGGCGCGGCGCGAGGGCGAACCGGTCTCGTCGAGGAGGTAGCAGGCGAGGGAATGGAACTCAGCGAGCGTGACGAGCTCCTTGAGCGTCGCCTCGGCGGCGCCGTCGAGATCCTCGGCCTCGTATGCGGCGCGCAGGATCCGGCGCGCCTCGCGGAGCCGATCCGCCTCGCGCATCCGCTCCTGCATCGTCTCCTCCGCGCCGAGCGCGCGGGCGAGGAGCCCGCCCAGCACCATGAGAGCCTCCTCGGTTTCCGGGCTCGGAAAGGCGTCAGGTTCGCTGTGGTCGAGACTGATGACGCCGAGGAGTTCCTCGTCGACCAGGATCGGCGCCGCGGCGAAGGAGCCGATCTGCTCCCCGGCCGCGCGGTAGTATCCGAGGGAACGACCCTCGTGGTGAAGGTTGTTGACGACGAGCGGACGCTTGTTCTGGGCGACCCAGCCGACCAGGCCGTGCCCCACGCGGATGGTGGCGAGGCGCGCGATCGAGCGCGTCGCGGAGACGTAGGCCTTCTGCACGAGCACGTGCCGGTCGGCACCGCGAAGGAAGACGTTCGCCGTCTGGAACTCGAAGCGGTTCTTGATGATGTCCAGGGAGGCCTGGAGGAAGTCATCGATGTCCTTCCAGGCGGGCGCGAAGGCCGAGGAGATCGGGATGACGTCGGCGGCGGCCGGAGCGGGCGCGGCTTCGGGCATGAGCGCCGGCTCGGTCTCGCGCCGCTCCGGGCGGCGGGCCACGGCCGGGCGAAGCTGGTTCAGGCGGGACACGATGATGTAGGCGCCGGAGAGCAGTGCGATGGCCGGCGCGAGGCGCTCGAAGAGCAGGAGGAGCGCGGCGAGGACGGCGATGAAGGCGAAACGGCGTCCCCAGTCGCTCGACCCCACGACCCGGTCCGAGACGACACGGCGCAGGGACGAAAGCCGCTTCGACCAGCGGCGCGAGCGAATCAGGCTTCGGGAATCCATGGGACGTCCTCTCAGTTCAAATCGGGCTTCCTCCATTCCATCGGTAGGTTTGCGAAGGTCTTGAGCGATTGTTGGCGGAAAAAAGGGGCCCGCGGACGAATCAGGCGCGCGGTTTCGGGTCCGGGTCCGAGGAACTCTCCGTGCGGTCGGCCAGTTCGCTGCCTTCGGGGGCGCGGCCGAGGAACATCGAGGTGTTCAGGGGGTAGATGTCCGGCTCGAAGAGCACGAAATAGGAATGCCATATGAGGATCGCGCCGACCGCCAGGAGCGCCTCGTAGTAGTGCACGGCCTCGCAAACCGCCACCATCAGCCGGGGGAAGGGCTCGGGGAACCAGAGGACGAGGCCGGTGAAGGACATGATCGCCGTGCCCCAGACCAGGGCCCAGTACTCGGCCTTCTCGAAGTAGGCGAAGTGCCCGAGGTGAGGGGCATGGGCTCGAAGACCCAGGGCGTGCCTCAGGTGGTTCCAGACGGCGGCGATGTCGCTCAACCGGGGCAGCATCCGCGCGAGCATCCAGCGGCCGCGGCGCGTCGGCATGAGCGCCAGGTGGACGAGGCTGTCCGCCACGAGAAGCACGGCGGCCACGCGGTGAATCAACCCTCTCAGCTCCTCGTCCATCCCGAGCCAGCCGAGCGCCTGCACCCAGGCGGCGTCCGGGAAGGCCAGGGCGAAGCCGGTGACCGCGAGCGTCACGAAGGAGAGAACGAGCACGGCGTGCTGCGCGATCTCCGCCGGGAGGAAGCGGGGCGTCCGTGCGAGGCGGGCGGCCGCCCACCGCCGGCGGAGCGCCGGGAGCGTCAGGAGGAGGACCCAAACCAGCATGCCTCCCAGGGTCCCGGCGATCATGGCGCGGTAAAAGAACCTCACCAGGGATGTCAGCCAATGATCCCCGTAGGAGAAGTGGACCGGCCCCGACGACGCGAATCGCTCGGTCGCGTCGGTATGACAGCGGCCGCAAGTGGCCGTCCGGCGGGAGGGATGGATCGTCGAGGCAGGATCGTCCTCGCCGAGGATGCCGTGAGTGCCGTGGCAGTCGATGCAGACCGCGGCGCTCGCGGAACGGCCGCGGGCGGCCAGGCCATGGTAGGAATCGAGGTACGTCAGGCCGACGCGCGAGGGCAGACCGTATTTGGCTTGGAGCGCCGGGCGGTCGTGGCAACCGAGGCAGAGCGTCTGGGCGACGGCCAGGCGATGGACGGGGGACCGGGGGTCGGTGTGAGGGAGAATCGCGTGCTCCCCGTGGCAGTCCGAGCAGACCGGAACCTCGTGCTCGCCGCGCTCGAGCCCGCGGCCGTGGGCCGAGGCACGGTACTCCGACGCCTCCTGTTCATGGCACCGGCCGCACATCGAGGCCTGGCGCGCGAAGGCCACCGAGGAGCGCGCGTCCCCGCGCGAGCGGATCGTGTGGGCCCCGTGGCAATCGACGCAGGTCGCGGCCACAGCCAGGTCCCTCTCGGGCGAGGGATGGCCGTGAACGCTCGCCGCGTAGTCCTCGGCCGAAAGCTGGAGCGCGATGCCGCGGGCCCGCGCGAAGGATTCCAACCCGTGGCACGCGAGGCACATGGCGGCGACGTTGCGGGGGTGAACCGGCGACGTCGAATCCGAGACGGGACGGATTCCGTGCCCGCCGTGGCAGGAGGCGCAGGACGGCGCGGCCGTGTCGCCCCCGGCCCTCACCGCGCCGTGCGCGGTCGTCGCGTAGTTGCCCGCCTCGTCCACGTGGCAGCCGCCGCAGGCCGGGGGCGCGAGGGCCCCGTGAGGCGCGCGGGCGTCGGCGTGGCAGTCGACGCAAAGGCGCCCGGCGTGAACCGATCCCGCCGTCGTCGAATCCGCGTGGCAAGCGAGGCAGGCGGCGTCGGGGGGGCCGCTGACGGACCGTTCCCGCGCCGTGACGATAACGCCCTCCTCGCTCCAGCGAAGAGCGGACTGCACCAGGCCGCTCCGGTGGAACCGCCCCTCGACGCGGCGCGGCGTATCGTGGCAGGGACGGCACGAGACGGGCGCCGGGTTCCGGTGGGGGTAGGCCTCGAAGGTGCGGTGACAGTCGAGGCAGGCCAGGTGCCCGTGCATCGATCGCCGGAAGGCCGCGGCGTCGATGTGGATCGTGACCTGGTCCGTGCCCCGGAGCGCCTCGAGGCCGTGGCAATCGAGACAGGCCTGGTTGTCGCCGGTTGCGGCGGCGGCCAGGACGAAGAGCACGGCGAGGGGCGCGAACCAGCGGCGGGCGAGGATCACGCGAAGAACACCGTGTACATCATCGACAGGATCAGGATCAGCCCGATCCCGAGGGCCGTGAAGCCGAAGGCCATGGCGGCATGCGCCATCTCGGGCGGCGGCGGGTGGACGATCATCGATTCGAGCTTCCCCTCCGCCACCAGCCGCTCGTAATGCTCCGGTCGTTCGCGCTTGAATCGTTCCAGGGGCACGGTGCCGGTGAAGATCGAGAGGTCGATCGGGAAGGCCTCCGGCCTCATGTGCGTGTGGAAGAAGTGGATGATGAAGACGAAGCTCGTCGCCAGGATCGCCTCGTCGCCGTGGATGATCGAGGCGAGGTTGAAGGCGATCCCGGGCAGGAAACGCGAGAAGAACTCGGGGAACCAGAGGACGAGGCCGCTCGCCCCGATCACCGGCACGCCCCAGAAGATCGCGAAGTAGTCGAACTTCTCCCAGTAGGTCCAACGGTCGATGCGCGCCCGGCCGCCGAGGTAGAGGCACCACTTCAGGTGCTCCCAGAAGTTCTCGAGATCGCGCCAGCGGGGGACGAGCGAATCCGGCCCGAAGACAACGCCGAAATCGCGCTCCCGGATCACGCGGCGCGTGAGGGATCCGATGTGGATGGCGAAGTATCCGACGGTGATCAGGGCGCAGGCGCGGTGCAGGAACCTCGTCACCTCGATGCCGCCCAGGAGGCTCGCGATGACGTGCGCCCACGGTTGCTCGTGGAAATGCAGGGGGAGCCCGGTGGCCGCGAGCCCCAGGAAGGAGATGATGACGAGCGCGTGGGTCAGGCGCTGGACCTCGGTGAAGCGCTTGATGTGGAGCCCTTCCTCCAGCCCCTTCAGCCCCTCCAGTTCCAGTTCGCCCCTCCGCCAGCCGACGATCGAGCGCTGGAGCCAGAGGAGCATGTGCAGGCCGAAGAAGGCGAGAGTGCCCACCAGCAGAAGGCTCATGACCGCGTTCGTCGCGCGGATGATCCACGTCGCCTCCCCGCTCATCGCGTCGGCGTGGGGCTCGAACGTCACGATGCTCTCCCGGGCGTTCGGGTGACACTGGCGGCAGGTGGCGAGGACCCGGTCGGGGTGAACGGTCGAACGCGTGTCCGTCTCGGGCTGGATCTCGTGGGCCGAGTGGCAATCGGCGCAGGAGGCCGCGATGACGAAACCGAGCGACGTCGCCTTGCCGTGGAAGGAATCCTCGTAGGTCAGGCGGCGCGACTCGTGGCAGTTGCCGCAGCCGGTGCGGATGATGCGGAGGTCCAGGGCGTCGCGCGACGGCGCGATCTCGTGGCTCTGGTGGCAGTCGTTGCAGGACGGGGCCCGCTCGTCGCCCGCGGCGAGAAGCCGTCCGTGGATCGACTGGTCGAACTTCTCCTTGATCCCCTCGTGGCACTGGCCGCACGTGGCGGCCACGTTGGAGGCATGCACGTGCGAACGGGGGTCCTTCGAGGGAAAAACGTCGTGCGCCCCGTGGCACTTGTTGCAGACGGCCGCGTTCACCAGGCCCGCCCGGAAGATGCCGTCGGCGTGGACGCTGCGCTTGTAGGCCTCCACCGGGTTGGCGCCCTCGACCGTCCCCATCGCCTTCGCGTGGCAGCCCGCGCAGGTATGGATGACGTTCAAGGGGAAGGTGCGCGAGCGTGGATCGGAGATCGGGAGGACGTCGTGGCGGCCATGGCAGGTGACGCAGGTCGGACCGCTGTCCGCGGAGCCATGCCGGCTCGCGTGCCACAACCGAGCCTCGTCCTGGTGGCATCTCTCGCAGGGCAGGGTCGGTGTGCGCGCATGCGGCATCGTTCGGGCCTGCGGATGACAGTCCAGGCAGGAGAACCGGCGGTGGACCGAGGAGGCCAGTTCCTCGGCGTCGATGACGAGGGCGCGCGTGTCCCGCGCCAGATGGGCCTGGCCGTGGCAGGAGAGGCAGGCGTTCCGGGGATCCGCCTCCAGGAGGGGCAGCGTGTAGCTCTCCCCCTCCACCCAGGCCGTGATCGCGTCGTGGAAGCGCCCGGACACGTATCGCTCCTCGCGGTGGCACCTCTTGCATCCCACGCGGTCCAGGCCGGGCGGATGGGGCACGTCGATGACGTCCCGGTGGCAGGAGACGCAGGTGCGCCGGCCGTGGACCGAGCGCTCGAAGAGTCGCGGGTCGACGTCGAGCGGCGAGGAGCGGCCGTCGGCGACGATGCGCACGAGCCCGGGGACGCCGTGGCATGAGAAGCAAGCGGCGTTCGGCACGGGGGCCGAGCGCGACGGAAGGGCGGCGGCCAGGAGAAGGGCGGCGAGGATGCAGAGCGCCGCCGCGATGCGTCGCCTAGCGCGCATGGGCAGCCCCGGTGTCCGTCGCGGCCTCCTCGTGGCAGGTCGAGCAGATCATCTCGACCTTCGTCGGGTCGGCCGCGTTGTGACAGTCGCCGCAGGAGAGCCCGTTCGCGACATGTTGCGCGTGAGAGAACGGTTTCCAGGGCGTAGCGACCTCGGCCTCCGGCCCGTCGCCGTGACACATCGCGCACGACGGCTTGACCTCGGGTTGGTGATGGCAGGTCGCACAGGCCGGCGTCAGGACGAGGCCGTTCCCGCGGACGGCGTGGCAGTCGGCGCACCCCAGCCCCAGGCCGTCATGGTAGGCATGGGAGAAGGCCGCGCCGCGATAGGAGACGGGCGACTCCGGCCCCCGCGCCCCGTGGCACGAGGCGCAGTCCGGCGTCATCCCCTCCTGGTGATGGCACGCCGAGCAGGACGGCTTGATGCCCATCCCGGTCGGAGTCGCGACATGGCATTCCCGGCAGCCCATGCCGGTGCCCGCGTGGAGATAATGGGGGAATGTCGTGCCGCGGAACCGCGCGGGCCTCTCGGGTCCCTTTTCGCCGTGGCAGGCTCCGCACGTCGAACCCCGGCGATGGTGGCAATCCCGGCAGACCGCGGGCGAAATGTGCGTCGTGAAGTGGATCCCTCTCACGTTCCGGGCGTGGCACTGCTGGCAGGAGAGACCGGCGGAGCGGTGGGGCGCGTGGCTGAAGGTGATGCCGCGCCACGGCGCCGCCGCCCGCGGTCCGGCGCCGTGGCAGGATTCGCAGAGACGCGACTGCCAGTGGTGGCAGGTCTGGCAGTCCTTGGGATTCAACGTGACCTTCCCGTGACTCCCGCGGGGGAAGACGTCCGGGGCGTTCTCGTGGCACTTGTCGCAGGAGAGCCCGGCCTGGTCCACGTGGGGAACGTGGCTGAACCTCATCCCGCCGTACGTGAGAGCGCCCCGCGGCGTCTCGATGTGGCAGTAGCGGCAATCGAGCCCCGTTGCCGAACGGGTCGTGCGTTCCTCGGCCGGGGGCACGATCGAGAGGCCTCGCGCGAGGCGCGAGGCCGCCTCGAGGAGATCCCGCGCCAGGGTCGGGTTGTGGACCGGCTGGCCGCGCTTCACGCGATCGACGAGCGAACGGGCCTGGCGCACCGATTCCGCCGGGGCGCGCGACGAGCGCACCTGCGCCTCGACCGCGCGCAGGCGGGCGTCGAAGAACCTCTTCCACTGGGCGAGCAGCTCGTCGGCCTGGTCCCCGTGGCACGAGATGCAGGCCGCGGCGCCGGCGCGCCTCACCTCGGTGCCGCCGCGCCCGATGCGGCCGGTGTCGACATGGCACCCGACGCACTCGACGCGCGCCGCGAGCATCGGGCCCACGCGCGGCTCGTGCTCGCCCAGTTCCACGGCCGCCGTACCCTCCATCAGGTTCGCGGCGTCCTCGTGGGCGCCCGCGTGGCACTGGCGGCAGTCGAGCCGCGCGCGGCGCTGTCGGCTCTCGTAACCGTGCGTGATCTCCTCGTGGCAGTCGGTGCACTCCACCTTGTGTTCCGTCACGTGCTTCTCGTGGAGAGCCTCGTGGTCGGCCAGCAGATGATCCACGCGGAAGTTGTGACAGACGAAGCAGCGGCTCTTCGGCACGAAGCCATCGCCGACGGTCAGGGACGCGTGGCAGGAGAGGCACGACACGCCGCGCTTCACGACGTCGGCGTGAACGAAAACCCGGCCGCCCGGCAGGGCCAGGGTCTCCGATGGAACGTTATGGCACCCGAGGCACCCCGCGATCGGCGCCTCCTCGGGACGGTCCTTGAAGTGGCAGGTGATGCAGGTGGAGGTCGTCACGGTCAGATGGGATCCCATGACCATCTGGGCGTGGCAGGACGTGCAGCGCAGGCGGCGTCCCCGCCGTTCCTCGGTCAGGTGTGGCTTGTGGTCGAACCGGACGCCGTTGAAGTCGACGACGCCCTCGAGGAGGCGCTTCTCGTGGCAGCCGGGTCGCAGGCACGAGGCGTCCTCCACCTCGGCCCAGGGCCGCGTGCCCTGCGTGCCCGTGAAGTACTTGGCCAGCTGCGAGAGGCCCTGCATCTTCCCGCGGAAGGTGGAGCGAAGACCCGGGGCGTAGTGGCACTCGATGCAGGAGACGTCCCTGTGGCTCGATTCCCTCCAGCTCTGGTAATACGGTTCCATGATGTGGCAGGAGCGGCAGAAGGAGGGCCGCTCCGTGATCTCCACGGCCAGGATGAAACCGAGGAGCCCGGCCACGGCGCAGAGGATGAAGACGTGGAGGAGGAACCGGCGGCCGAGGGCGGGTTCCAGAACGAGCCGCGCCCAATCCTGCCGGGAACGCGGGATGAAGAGATTGAGGCGGTCGATCCACTTCATCGCGCTACGATCTCTCCGGGGCGATTCGGGATCGACGCACGGAACGGACGATCAGCGAAAGCGGGAAGATCACGTCCGCGGCCAGGGCGATCGGCGTGAAAAGCGCCAGGACGGCATGCACGGCGTAGGAGCGCGTCGCGGCCGCTCCGACGAGAAGGAGCGCCAGGACCGGGGAGAGGACCGGATGGGCCCCGAGGAGAATCGCCAGGCCCGATCCGCTCAGGGCTCCCGCCGCGAAGCGCGCGAGATCCCCCGCCGCATCTCCCGTCGTGAAGACGTGAAGCGGCGCGACCGCGATGAGAGCGAGAGAGAACACGAGCGGCATCCCCGTCAACGGGCGGCGCTTCAGGGCGGCCAGGGTGAGAAGCCCGAGCGCCATCGCCACGTAAAGACCCGTGCAGCGGGCGCAGAGAGGGAGGACGCAGGGCCCCTCGAGCGGATGCGCACGGGAGCAGATCCAGTGTCCCCATGAACCCATGATCTCGCTCACGATTCACCCGCCACATCCTCATGATACCGGTTTCCGCCACGGGAGGCACCCGGAACCGGTCGTCTCCCCTGGCGTCGTCTGCGTCCCCAGAACGAAACCGGCCCGGCTTGCGCCGGGCCGGTCTCTGTGTCCGCCCCTTGCGGGGTCTCGGTCAGAATTCAGCGCCCGGTGGATTCCAGGCGGCATTGCCCGTGATCTGTCGACCCAGGGCTCTCCACGTGTTTCTCAGCGTCTGCACCTCGAACTTCACGTTGTGATAACCCGATCCGTTCAGTTCGGTCGCCCGGTAGAAGGCCATCGCGTTCCACATGGCCCTCATCTCGTCCGCCGTCACCTGGCCCATGAGCGCGCGGTGCTTGGCAAACTTCGAGAAAGTTCCCGAGGAGGTGTAGGTGTGGCCGCAGGAATCGGAGCCCGAGGCGCCGATGAGCGACTTGAGGTTCTCCGAGTACGTGTCACCGTTTCCGTTGGAGAGCGAGGCCACGACGCGGTGATACAGGCCGTGGATCTCGTGCTTGTAGGACTCGATCGTCCCGTTTCCGTCGTAGTCGCCGCGGGCCGTGCGGTCGATGCCGAGGAAAGCTCCCGAAGAGGAAATGCCCCACGAGGTGCCCCAGCCTCCCGTGTCGGTCAGCCCCCGCAGGTTGTTCGTCAGCGGGTTCGTGTAGTTCGGGTCGTGGCAGACTCCGCAGGCGCGGACGTCGGCCTTCCAGGTATGCCCGGCGTCGTGACCTTCCCACGTGCCGGAGCCGTACGTGCCATCCTCGTTGGAACTCATGTGGCACGAGATGCAGGTGAAGCGCTCGTTGGTCTTGTTGATCGGCGCGCCGCCGCGCGAAAGGAACTTCGGCGAGGTCTTGTAGACGTAGGCCTGGAAATTGTAGAGCTGTCCCCACGAGTCGATATGCGCCGAGTTGGCCGGCGTGTCGATGGTTCTTCCGTAGGAATCGAGGCTCACGCCGTAGGTGATGCTGTCGAAGGTGATGCAGAGGCGCGAGGTGTCGGACTGGACGCCGAAGAAGACGCCGCCCGTGATGATCGTGTAGTGCGGCGAACCCGATGTGACCGGCACCGAATCGCTTCCGCTCGTCCGGATGCCGACGCCCATGCCGTTGGTCAGGGGACCGTAGGCCTGCCGTCCCGCGTGGCACATGAAGCAGGTGGCCGCCTTGTAGGAGGCCGGGTAGGGCATCGAGCCCATGGCGAAGAGGGAATCCGTGGCGGTGTAGGCGAAAGCCCGGGAATCGAAGACTTCCTTGTGGCCGTAGGCGGTCGTGCGGTATTGCCTGAGACCGGAGTTCGTCATGCCGGCCGCGGTGTGCGGCACGTGGCAAACCTCGCAAGTCTGCTGTTCCTGGGACGCCTGGCCGCGCGAACCCGTGTAGGTCGTGTCACCCGACGTCAGGGCGCGGATCGCCAGCGACGCCTCGTGGCAGCGGTTGCACGACGTCGTGCTCCAGTTGCGCGTCAGGCCGGCGTGCCCGTTGTGCCCCGTGAAATTGTCAGTGTCAGTGCCGACCTGGGACTGCAGGATCGAGTGAATGCTGCTGTTTCTCCACTGGGCCCCGTAATTGCCTCCGTGGCACGCGAAGCAACGTGTCGGACGCGTCAGGGCGTTGCCGCCCGCCGCCGGCAGCGTCAGGTTCTGCCCCGTGATCTTCCGGGACGACGTGGCCGTGATCGTGCAGGAGAGCTGGGCGCTCTCGCGCCCCGGCATCATGGCGACGAGCACGTAGGTGCCCGGCGAATCCACGAGGATCTCGTAGGAACCGTCGCGGCTCGTGCGGACGCCCTTGTCCGTGTGCTGGACCGAGACCCAGGCCCCGAAGGTGTCGACGATGGCCGAGGCTCCCGTGACGATGACCTTGCCCGCGATGATGGCCATGGTCTCGCTGCGGGCCTTGTTCATCGGGTGCTGGATGTAGGAGTTGTAGCTGTCTGAGAGAGATCGTGCGGTGACGGAGCTGTGGCACGTCGCGCACCCGTTGGGAACCGCCGTAAGACCGAGGTTCGTCATGCGGTTGGTGTTGTGAGGTCTCAGGGAGCGGAAGGTGTGGGCGTGGATGTCATACGCCGTCGCCGACGTGGCCGTGGCCGGCATGTGGCACGTGACGCAGCGGCCGGTACCCGTCCCGGACGGGTTGTAGGTCGTGTGCACGGTTCCCATGTGATCGAGTACCGAGGAATCCGTGGTGAAGCGCTGGTTGGCCGCTCCGTTCGGGCCATGGCAGGCCAGGCAGAGCGAGTTGTCGGTCGCCGAGAGCTTCAACTGGCGGGCGTTGCCGATCGGGCCGTGCACGTCATGGCAGGAGCCGCAGCTGACGCTCGTCGCCACGTTCGGCATCATGTGACCGGACTGCTGGAAGTCGTTCCACTGCTGGTGATGCGACGAGGAGGTCCGGATCTCGACGGAATCGTTCCAGTAGCCGCCGCCGTCGGTGTAGAAGGCGACGAGCGTGTCGCCCGGGCGGAACGTCCGGGTTCCGTCGTAGTAATACTCGAGGCTGTAGGTGTCGTTCGTCGCGTTGAAGGAATCCGCGGCCTGCCCGTAGAGCTTGCCCACGGAAAGTCCCCGGCTGTGGCACTGGCCGCAGACATCGACGCGGCGATCGACCGAAAGCTTGGACGGGTTGACCACGTAGGGATCGGCCGTTGTTCCGAGTGCGCCGTTGCCCCAGACGTGGGCCGACGCCGGGCCGTGACATGCCTCGCAGCCCACGCCCTTCTCCACCCACGAAGCATTGTGCTGCTCGATGCCCGACGTGGTGCTGGCCGAGAAGGCCAGGGAGAGAATGCCGGAAACGGAGTGGCAACCCATGCACTTGCGCTCCCAGGAATTCATCTTGTAGACGCTGGTCTCGAGGGAGGCCTGGGACGTGTATCGCACCTGCCATGTGTCGTACCAGTTCGTGGGGCTGTAAGACACCCATTGACCGGTCGCCGTGTTGTACTGGATGGGCAGGATGTAGTGGGCGTTGCCGATCTTCGTGAGGAATCTCTGCTTCCACTGGTAGCCCATCGTGTAGGTCACCGGGTAGGAGCAGGCGCCGATGGAGACGTAATACGTGTCCCCCGACTTCGTCAGGATCGGGGCCGTGTCCGGCGAGGGGGAGGAGAAGGAGGATACGGCCCTGAGCGACGTGCCCGCCTCGAAATGCGCCTTGGGAGTCGCCAGGATGCCGGGAGAATCGCCGGGCGATGAGAGCCCGTAGCGATGGGGCGAATTGGCCCAGCGGTTGTACTGCGTTGCGTGGCAGAGCTTGCACTGGGAGGAACCGACATACGTTCTCTCGTTCGCCGCAAGCAACTGGGTCGGCTTGACCGTCGTTCCGAGCGCGAGGGAGGAGCCGACGCCGGGCCGGGTTCCCTGGACGACGACCGTCTTGTAACCGTTGGCCGTCGAGAAGATGTTGTAGGTCACGCCTCCGGCGACCGAGAGGCTGAATGCCCCGCTCGCATCCGCCGTCGTCGAGTATTCCCCGCGGTCCGTGGCCACGCGCGCGCCGGGCAGTGTCGTGCCCGTGATCGTCGCGTTCGTCGTGGCGAAGATGGAGGCCGGAGCCTCGTCGCCACCGGAGGAGACGCAAGCCAGGCTGGCCGCGGCGAGGATGATGAGCGCCACGGCCGCGCGCGCGGTGTCCCCGTCGATGCCCCGCAGTTTCCGGTACAAGGCCATGAGCTTCATCGTCCTCACCTCCTCGGTGGTTCCTTCGTTTGCGGCCGCTCGGTGTCCCGGCCGTCCAGAGCCCCGTTCACTTTGCATGACACGTCTCGCAGTTGTCCCCGTTGTCGGGATGCTCGAGCCGCTGACCCGGTCCGCGGTGGCAGACGCGGCAGTCCGCGCCGGCCACATGCGTCATGTCGGTCCGCCAGGCCGGGGCGCTCGCGTGAGTGGCGCCGGTCACGTGGCACGTGACGCACCCGGTGTTCGAGGCCGGCAGATGGCAGTTCTGGCAGTGGCGAAAGACCGAGCGCGTGTTCCACGGCGCCGCATGGTTGATCGGCCTCGTCCCCAAGTGGCAGCGTGTGCAGAACTCCTGCCGGTGGCAGGCGGCGCAGCGCTCGCGGTCCGCCTGCGCCGTCACGCCGTGCGCCCGGAGCCGCCAGGACTGGTTGTGGTTGGCCGGCGGACTCGTCCGGTGGCACTCGAAGCACTCGTTCTCCCGGTGACACTCCCGGCACGAGGCCGCGGAAACGTAGGCGGTCGCGCCGTGCCGGACGCGCCAGCCCGCCGCGTGATCCAGGGGCCGGCCCGCCGCGTCCAGGGTCGCATGGCACTTCTCGCAGGAGAGGGCGGCATCCTTCCCTTCGCCATGGCACATCGTCATGCAGAAGTCCATGGACGAATTACCGATACCCGCGCCGGCCGTCTTGTGGCACTCGGCGCACTCGAGCCCCTCGTGTCGCGCGTGGTCGAAACGAAGGCCGTAGGCGCCGGACGCGGTGTCGAGGGAGGCCAGCAAGGCCTCGACCTGCTGCGGCGTGACGTGCTCGGTCGCCTCGGAGTGGCACGTGCGGCAGGCGTCGACCGCCGGCGCGGCACCGCCCGAGGCGTGACAGTCCTTGCAGGCGGCGCCGAGTGCGAGGTGGTCCGCGTGCCGGAATGCCGGAAGGGCCTCACCTTTCTTCTGGCAGGCCAGGGGAGCGATCACGACGGCCATGGCGCAAAAGCAAGCCGCGGCGCGCAGGAATCCGAATCGAGGGCTAGAAGGCATAGCGGAACCCCGCGCGAACGAAATGGTGAACACGGTAGTCGTCGTCCTCGATGTCATAACGCCCCTCGAAACGCAGCTGCTCGGTGGCGTTCCATCTCAGCTTCGCCGTCCCGACACGCACGTCGTTCTTGACCGCGTTCGTGTTGTAGTCGTAGGAGTAGATCGCGTAGCTCGTGCCGGCGGAGACCCTCACGGTTCGGGAGAGATCGAGCGAGATGTCGCCGGAGACGGAGCGCGTCCAGTCGGAGCGGGTCTCGTACGCCTCGCCCGTCACGGAAATGTCCGCCTTTCGGCCGGCCACGTCCAAGCGCGCGAGCGTGAGGGTCGCGAAGTAGCGGTCGAAATCGAGGTTCACGCGGTCCGAGGAATCCTTGAAGTCCCGCGAGGTGGCGCCGACATCGAGCGTGATCCGCTCGTTCAAGGGGATGAGGATGTCGCCGCCGATCTCGCTGAAGCCGCGTCGGAAGGCCCCGACCGAGCGGCCGAGCACGATGGAAGCGGCGTCCAGTTCCGTCGTATGAGGTTTCCGGTCTTCGGCCTGGAAGCGGTAATCGAGCCGGGCCAGGACACCCCGCGGTCCCTGCCACGCGAGACGCGCGCGGCCATCCATCTCGTCGTCATCGATCGCACGCACGACCCCTTCGAAGCGAAGCGACTCGGAGAGATCGGCGAGGACCGAGGCGCGACCGACGTTGTCCTTCCGGTGCCATCCGTAGCGGGCGTCCTCCTCGACGTGGTATCCCTCGAGGCCCACCACGGCCCTCGCAAAACGCGCCGTGAGTCCGCCGCCGACGAGCCAGTCGTCCGTCGCACTCTCGTAGAAACGCACCGGGACGCCGCCGAAAAGCGAGGCCGTGACGTTCACGTCCTTGAAGCGCTTCGCGCCCTGGAGCTCGGCACCGTCGAACCAGAGAAAATCGCCCCCGGTGTGGTATTGGCGCCCGAGGCGCAGCGTCGTGAGCCGAGCCTCGGTTTCATCCCCGCGCTCGAAGTCGCGCTGGATCGCAGCGCGGTACAGCCACGGCTGCACCTCGTGTTCAAAAGTCTCGAGTATGCCGTTGTAGATCCCCGGTTCCAGGGAGGCTCGCGTTCCATCCATGTCCCCGGTCACGCGCCCCGAGAAGGCAAACGACCAGGCGCCGGGCTTCGGATCGGAATGGAGGTCGATGTCGCCGATGGCGTTCCAATCCTGCCTCACGTTGGTCGAACGGTTCGCGAGCCGCCCCTCGGCGAAGAGGCCGATCGATCCGTGAATACGCGCGGAGGAGGATTCGCCGAAGGCGGCGCCGGAACCGGCAAAAAGCAGAAACGCCGCCGTGACGGGAAGCAGGATCCTTCCCGGTCGGCGGCGCTTCGCGCGACGCATGAGCCCGGACTATCTCCTCGCGGACGTGTCGCCGCGCAGGGCGGCGGCCTTGTCCGGGATGTGCGGATTGTGACAGACGCGGCAATCCTGGATCTGCCGATTGATCGTCTCGCGACGCTTCGCGGGGTCGCGTTCGCTCATCGGCAGGGCGGTGTGGGCGCTGCCCGGTCCGTGGCAGACTTCGCACTGGACGCCGGCCAGGTGCGGCGTGGCCTCAAACGTGGTGAAACCACCCGGGCGGCCGAAGCCCGTCGTGTGGCACGGCAGGCACTTCTCGCGGTCCGGGGCATCCTTGATCATGTCCCAGGCCTTCGCCTTGCCCGTCGCACTCCAGGAACGATACTCTCGCATATGGCACATCTTGCACTTCTCGGCGCCCACGTAGGTGGGCGCGGCGCCCGCGGCCGGAGCCTGCGCGCGGGAAGGCGATGAGACAACCCCCGCTACGAGAACGGTGGCCACGAGAACCGCCGCCGTGACAAGCATGATGACATCGTAACGCTTCATAATCCCTGGACCTCCGTCGGCTCGATTCTGATCGGCCAATCCGTGACATACTTGTAGCAAAATGCAACAGGTACGTCAACCAATCCGTTCTTAATTTTTATGTCGTTAGTGCAAATTATATACCGTTCATTTTTATAATCTTACAGACAAAATCGGTGTTGCTTTTTATGTATTTCCTATCGGATTTATGATATTTTTTCGCAATAGCGATGCCTAGAAATATTGGACTTAAACGGTTCGATTATGATTTTGGATTCACATTGCTGCAACTCCATGTTTTTCTTTATTTGAGATGTAACGGTCCAAGGCTGTTTCATTCGATGATGATCCATCGCTCAACCGAATGGGGCGAGTGCGTTTCCCGAGTGATGACGTCGTAAATCGCGTGCTTTTTATCACCAGAGACAAATACGGCCACCCGATTCGAGCGGCACCTCCTACGGCTTCGGTTTCACCCCGTCCGCCGGACTGGATTCGCCTTCATCGTCCCGAGTCTTCTTCGCCAGGTCGAACAGAGTCTCCAAGGCCGCGGCCCGGTCCTCCGGGGGGAAGACCGCGTCGCCGCGGCCCAGCGCGGTCAGCGGCGCGTGCAGAAGCCTCTGCACCATCAGGCGCGTCAGGTATTCGCAGCGACTCTTCGCGCGAGGCCCCAGCGATTCCAGGAGCGGCGTCATCTCCTTCCAGACGCCCGCGCGCACGTCCTCGAATCTCTGCTCGAGCGCCCGGATCACGTGGCTCGCGTTGCGCGCCTCGAGCCAGGCGAGGTACGAGTCGACGTGCGTCCGCACGAGAACCTCCGCCTTGGACACCTCCTCGCGCCTCGCTTCGCGCCGCGAGAGGGCCATCGTCTCGAGGCCGTCCATGTCGAAGAGGTAAACCCCGTGCATCCCGTGGATGGCCGGGTCGATGTCGCGCGGCACCGCGATGTCGAGGAGGAGAAGCGGCGTGTGGCGCCCCCTCATCGCAGCCTCGACCATCGGGCGCGTGACGACGTAACCCGGGAAGGACGTCGACGAGAGGACGATATCGACCCGGGCCAGGGCCCCGGGAATCGCCTCGAGTTCCACTACCTCGCCCCCCGCCTCCTCCGCGAGCGCCTCCGCGCGGTCGCGGCGAGAGCGACAGACGACGGAGACGACCGCGCCGCGTCCGCGCAGGTTCTCGACGGCAGCGTGGCCCATGTCGCCGGCCCCGAGCAGCATGATGCGGCGTCCCGCCAGGTTGCCGTAGACCTTGAGCGCCAGTTCGAGGGCGATCGAGGCGACCGAGGCCGCCCCCTCCCCGATGCGCGTGAGGGTGCGCACGTCGCGGCCGCAGCGCCGCGCCGACTCGAAGAGCCGGCGCAGGAGAGGACCCGCCGTCTTCGCCTCCACCGCGGCGTTCTCGGCGACGAGCACCTGGCCCAGGATCTGGTTCTCCCCGAGGACGAGGGAGTCGAGCGACGAGGCGACACGGAAGAGATGGTGCACCGCCTCAACGTCCTCCCTGACGTAGGCCGCTCCCTCGGGCAGGGCGCGGCCGCGAGACAGCCCGGAGAGCACGGCCGCGGGCGGCGCGCCCGCCGCGTAGATCTCCACGCGGTTGCACGTCGAAAGAAGCACGGCTTCCGCCGCGCCGATCTCGTCCCTCACCGCACCGACGTCGCCGCAAGACCGGGCAAGGGGCTCGCGGACGGACAGGGAAGCCGTGCCGTGCGACACCCCGGCGCAGACGATCGTCATGGGGCGTATTGGTGCAGCCCGGGCGCCACGGCGAGGCCCGTGTGAAGGACGAGAAGCATCACGGCGCCGGCCACGACAAGCCAGGCGATGCGCCAGGGCGAGAGACGTCTCGCGGTGAGGAGAATCCCGGCGAAGTAGCAGAGCGCGAGCGACGCGGCCAGGATCTTCGCGTCGAGGAGCAGGCGGTGGTCCTCGGGCGGCTTGAGCCAGGCGCGGAGCAGGCCCAGGACCAGCCCGGTGAAGAGGAGGGCGATCCCCCACGCAAGCGACTTGACGGCGACGAACGACGACGACGCGAGCGGCGGCACGCTGTCGTAGAGAGGACCCGGATGCCCCAGCCTCAAGTCACGGTCCAGGATCAGGTACATCGCCGAGGCCGCGGCGGAGACGAAGATCGCACCGTAACCGAGGAAGACCAGCCCCACGTGAACGATGAGAAAGGCCGTCAATCCCTCCGGCCTCAGCGTCGCGGGATCGGCGGCGAGGCGCAGCTCGGGCAGGAGCGTGCGGGCGACGACCTGCCCGACCGCGACGAGCGGCATCAGGAAGGCTCCCACGGCCGGGACCTTCCAGGCGCGGTCGGCCCAGAGCGCGCAGGCGGCGGCGAGGAAGGAGAGGGACATCGCCGTCGTCGTGTAATCCGTGAAAGGCAGGTGCGCCTCGAAGAGGACGTGCCACGATCCCTCCGCGAAGAGCAGCGCGAGGGCGACCGACGCGGCCCCCGCTCCGACACCATACAGGGCCGGCCGCCGGCCGAGGAACGCCGCGAGATAGAACCCCGCCGCGACGAGGATCAGCGCGGTCGCGACCAGGCCGAGAAGGCCGATCATGCGTACGAGTGGAGGCCCGAGAGGAGGTAATTCACGCCGAAGTAGGTGAAGACGATGACGAGGAAACCGGCCACGGCCATCGCGACGGTCGCCCGGCCACGCCACCCCGTCACGATGCGCGCGTGAAGATAGGCCGCGTAGATGAGCCACGTGACGAGCGCCCAGGTTTCCTTCGGGTCCCAGCTCCAGTACGTCCCCCAGGTTTCGTTCGCCCAGACAGCGCCCGTGACGATGCCGAGCGTCATGAAGGGGAACGAGAACCGGATCGCGTACTCGATCACGCGGTCCAGCCGGTCTTCGGCGGGAAGCCGGGAGCGCAGGCCCGAGCGGAAGCGCGGGGCGGCGATGCCCACGGCCAACGCGACGACGACCGCGACGCCGAGCGCGATCGGGTCGATCGAGATGCGGAAGCGCTGCAGAATCTCGGGCATCGGCGCCACCGCGTCCAGGCGCGCCAGGAGAAGGTGCCCCGCGAAGTAGGCGATGGCGCCCGCCACCAGGCCCACGTTGAAGGCGCCGAAGATCCGGGCGGCCCGCGCCCCCCGGTCCGCCCCCTCCTGCACGAGGAGGTAGAGGGTGCCCAACCCGTAGGAGATGGCCGCGACGGCGTAGGCGATGAAATAGGACGTCACGTGAGCCAGGAGCCAGTTGGACTTCAAGGCCGGGATCAGCGGCCGGAGTTCGACGTCGCCCTGGAGCCCGGCGTAGCCGAGAAAGAGAAGCGCCAGGGGCGAGACCGCCGCGCCGGCCACCGGGACGTCCAGCATCTTCTCGAAGGCCAGGCAGGCCGCGACGATCAACCAGGAAAAGAGGACGAGCGTCTCGAAGGTGTTGGTGAAGGGAATCCGGTGCGCCTTCCAGGTCATGATCGCGATCGCGGCCGTGTTGAAAGCTCCGCCCAGGGCCAGGAGCACGTAGCCGGCCTTGCCCCACGACTCGCGCCGCGCGGCCATCCCGCCCAGGTAGGCGACGGTCGCGAGCAGGTACATGACGAGCGCTGCATTGAAGAGGGAATTCATCTCTCTCCTCCCTTGGATTCCGCGGGATCTCTCGCCGCCTCGAGGAGCGGTTCGAACCATTCGTGAGTCACCCGGTGGGCCTGGTAGGTCCATCCGGCCGCCGCCAGGCGGCCTGACGGGGATCCCGGCGTGTACACGGCCCAGACCCTCCGGTGCGAGAAGAAGAACATGAACGAGACGCCGGCGAGAAGCACGACGAAACCGGCGTAGACGACGGGCACGCCGGGATCGCGGGCCGCCTCGAAGACCGTGTAACGCATCGCCTCCTGGTCGTAGCTCGACTGGTAGAATCTCCATCCGCCGAAGTCGAGAGGGTGGTTGACACGGACGGATTTACGCCCCCGGGCGCGGCCGTTCTCAATCACGACGATCTCGGAGAACCAATCCTTCGGGGGGTGATGGGGATCGATGAAATACTGGAGGGCCAGGTCGAGGCCGGGAAGGGGCGACGGGGACTCGGACGGGTGGAGGACCGTTCGCGCCTTCTCCACGCCGCCCTCCGTCACCGAGACCTCCATGACGGGAGCGATGAAGTCGCGGGAACGTTCCGTCACGTGACCGTGCTCGTCGACGAGCGCGTCCGGGTGAATCGCTTCGACCCGCACGACGTAACGGCCGTCCGGGGAGCGCAGCGCGTCGCCGGGATCCACGGTCCTCCGCGCGGTCTCGGCCGAACCGGGCGACGTGACGATCAGGTCGCTGTAGTACTCCATGCGAAAGTCGTCGAGACCGAGCGCGAACGGAAGCTTGACAGTCCCCCCGTTCCTCAGTTCGACCACGTCGTTCATCTCGCCCTCGCCGATGACCATCATGCCCTTCTCGCTCCACGCCCGGCCCATGATGACACCGATGACGATGACGATGAAACCGACATGCGTGATGAAGAAGCCCCAGTGGCCGTGGCGATGCCGCTCGCCGACCAGGGCGCGCCCGTCGCCGTTCTCCCGCGTCCTGACCTCGAAGCCTCGCTCGCGAAGCCCGTCCGCGAGCCGGTCGAAGGACGCGGGCGAGGCCTCGAAGCGGGCGGAGCGCGACTGCTCCATGATCCACGCTTCGCCGGCCGGGGGTTCGGCGAAGCGGATCGCCCGCAGCGTGCGCGGAAGCCAGTTCACGCCGCAGAGAAGAAGGTTGGCGACGAGAAGGCCGAGAAGAACGTTGAACCACCGCGTGGCGTAGAGACGGCCGGCGTGGAGGTCGAGCGCCTCCGCGACGCCCATCACGGCGGGTCCGAAAGCCTTGAGATAATCGTCCGGCCCCGCCTCGGCTCCGAGGTCGAGAAAGGTCCCGACGGCCGAGACGGCGGCGATGACGAGAAGCAGAACGATCGCGAATTCGAGCGACGAGAGAAACTGCAGGGCGCGGCGGCCCATCAGGTCACTGCCCGCTCTTGAGAGTTTCCACGGCGCGCCGGGCCATCTCGGCCTTCGGGCCGTTAGGGTCGACGCGCAGGTACTTCTCGAAGAATTCGACGGCGCCACGCGTGTCGTTGAACTCGTGCATGTTGAGGACGGCCATTTCGAAGAGCGCGCCGGGATGGTCGGCCTTCAACTGCAATGCCTTCTCGAGGAACGCCTTCGCCTCGGCGCCGCGGCCGAACCGGCGGTTCTGCCGGGCCGCCTCCACCAGGATCTCGACGTCCCGCGGGTTCTCGCGGGCCGCCTTCTCCGCGGCCTCGAGCGCGAGCATGTCCGGCTCGGCCGACATGTCCATGCCGGCGCCCATGCCCATGGTCGCAGGGGCCGAATCGCCCTGGACCGGGCAGACCCCGCCGGGCGTTCCCGCGGGACTGCCCATCATCGCGTGATGATCGGGTTCGCCGCCCAGGGGTTCCAGGTTGTCCTTGGGCGAGGCGGCCCAGTATCCGATACCAATGCCGCACAGGAGCGCGACCGCGATGACAAGCGCCGTGTTCCGATTCATGTCTTTCTCTCCTTGGATCCGCCGTCGGGTGGACGGGATCGCCGATTCAAGCGTGAAATCGTATCATGGTCAACAAGTCGTTCGAAAGAGAATTATTACGGTTCTATTTAGGAGGTGCAGCGGTTCCGCCGTCGGCCTCGTTCGTTTCCACGTTCTCGGGAAGCTCGATGAGGAACTTCGTCCCGCGTCCCCTCGAGGGTGCGATCTCGATCCGCCCCCCCATTTCCGCAACGATACGATAGCAAACCCAGAGACCGAGGCCGGTTCCCTTACCGACCTCCTTCGTCGTGAAAAAGGGATCAAAGACCTGCTTTCTGTGCTCCTCCGCGATCCCCGCTCCATCGTCCGAAACGGCGATTTCAACGCGGCGATCCGTGTTCGAAGCAAGGAGACGCGTCTCGATCTCGACGCGGCCGGCCCCCGCATCGGCCGCGTTGTTCATGAGATTGACCAGAACCTGGTGCAACCCCCCGCCGTCGACCCTGAGTTCGGAGGCCGCGGGATCCTCCTTCAAGCGCACGTCGACTCCGCGGAACGCGGGCTGGGGACGAAGGAGCTCCAGCGTGGCCCCGAGCGCGGCACGGAGGGAGACGAGACGCCTCACGCGATCCGCGGGGCGTGCGAGGGAGAGGAGGTTCCCGACGATGCGCGAGCAGCGTTCCGCCTCCTCGACGATGCGTTTCAGACGCGTCACCTCCTCCCCGCCCGGTTCCGCCTTCCGCATGAGCACGTGGGCGAACGTGATGATGCCGGTGAGGGGATTGTTGATCTCGTGGGCGATGCCCGCGGCCATCACGCCCATCGCGGCCATCTTCTCGGTCCGCACCAGGTGATCCTCGGCGTCGCGAAGCTGTTTCGTCCGTTCCTCGACCTTCCGCTCCAGGTTCTCGCGGGCCTCCGTGACGCGCTCGATCATGGCGTTGAAGGAGCGCACGAGCTCCTCGAGTTCGTCCACGCCGACGGGCCGGATGCGCGGAAGCGCCTCCTCGTCGCTGCGGCCCGAGATTTCCCGGCACGCCTGCGCGAGGGTGCGGACCGGCCGCGTCACGAGAAGCGTCCCGGCCCAGCCGCCGAGGACGGCGAAGAAGACGGCGCCGATAGCGATCAGGGCCGAGATCCGGGTCCTTTCCTTCCGCGCCGCCTCGTCGATCTCCGCGAGCGAGAGCTGAACGTCGATCACGCCGAGCACCTTCTGCCTCTCGACGGGCGCGTGGCACCGGGAGACGCCGCACCGGGACTCGTTGTAGATGGGCGTGATGTAGCCCATCACGCGGCCGGTCGAGGAACCGGAGCGGAAGATGCGCACGCGCTCGTGGCTGAGCGGCGCGACGAGCGGCTGACCCCGGGCGTGGCAGATGATGCAGGCTTCGGCCTCGAGGTCCACGCGGCTCCCGACCTCGGCGGGCCGCGACGAGTAGGTGACGAGTCCCGCCTTGTTGATGACCCTCACCGTCTCGACGGCCTCGACGCCGCTGGCCTCGGAAATGATGCTCTGCAGGTCCTCGCGCTGGTTCCTCATCATGGCGAGATGCGCGGTGCGCTTCAAGGTCTCCGAGAAGCGCTCCGCCCCGTGGACGGCCTCGCGGAATAGGTTCTCCTCCTGAACGTCCAGGAGGATCCAGGCCACGCCGCCGGCGATGAGGACGGTCATGGCGGCGATGACGAGGGCAAGGCGCGGGCCGAGGCCGAGGCCGCGATGCGCCGGCCGTGTCATGTCAACCCCGGAGCCCGTCACGGAGTTCCCCGAGGCGCAGCGCGCAGCGCGCGCACAGCAAGGCTCCCTTCAGGTCGACCTCCTCGACGCTGCGCGAAGACGCCATGGCGCAGGTCTCGTCGGGGCAATGGACGAGTCCCCACGTGTGCCCGATCTCGTGGACACACTCCTTCATCAGCCGCTCCGTCACATCCTCTTCGGCCGCGGGCCGCTCGCCCGGCGCATCGACGAGTCGATAGCTCGAGACGACCGCGGCGCGCCCCCCGAGCCGGGCCAGGCCGAAGATGTGCGTGAAAATCGGGAGAAAGAGATCGAACGAGGCGATGCCCAGGACGCGGCCCGGGCGGGACGCCTCGAGCTGCGCGAGGAGAACGCCGGCATGATGCTGCCGCCGCGAAGCGTCCCAGGAACGTTCCCTCTCGATCGACGAGGACACCACGCTCACGTCCTCCCCGAACGCGACCGTGATGTGCCGGGCCAGCGATTCGAGGCCGCGCAGGGAGGACAGCGGCAGGAGATCGATCCCGCGCGAGACCATGCCCGGCGATCAGGCGCCGTCCTGGCCGGGGCGTCGAATGCCGTAGCGGTCTATCTTGCGATAGAGCGTCGTGCGGTCGATGCCGAGCCGACGCGCGGCCTGGGACATGTTCCCTCCCGTCTCCTCCAGGACCGCCTCGATATGCACGCGCTCGAGCGAGCTCAGGTTGTCGGACTCCGCACCCCCGCGCGTCGCGGGAATCATGATGTGGCGCGCCTCGATCGCGCGGCCTTCCGCCAGGATGACGGCGCGCTCCACCACGTTGCGCAGTTCTCGGACATTACCGGGCCAGTCGTAGTCCGCGAGCTTCTCGAGCGCGGTGGCCCCGACCTCTTCGACGGCCCGGTTCATGAGGCGCGCTGACTGCCGGGCGAAATGATCGGCCAGGCGGGGGATGTCCTCGCGGCGCTCCCTCAGGGGCGGCAATTCGACAACGAAGGAATGAAGACGGTCGATGAGATCCCTGCGGAGACGATCCCGCGAAGAGAGGACGGCCGGGTCGTCCGCCCCGGCGGCCACGATCCTCAGGTCGACCTTGATCGCCTCGTCGCTCCCGAGGCGCGACGTCGCTCCCTCCTCGAGGACGCGCACCAGGTCCGTCTGGACGGGAAGCGGCATCTCCTCGATCGAGGCCAGGAACAGGGTGCCCCGGTGCGCCATCTCGATCTTGCCCTTGCGCCGGAAGGCGAACCCCGCCTCTCCCCCCTTCTCGTGCCCGAAGAGCTCGCGACGCAGAGCGTTCTCCTCGGCGCCGGCGCACCCGACGGGCACGAAGTGGAAGGCCCGGCGATGACTCAGGGCGTGGATGCGCCGTCCCATGAGCTCCTTCCCCCGCCCCCCCCCCCCCCGGGGGGGGAACGGGGCCACCGGAGCCGGCCCCCCCCCCGGGCCCGCGGGAGGGCACCTAAAAGCCCGGCGCACCGGCCCCACCGCCGGCG
>CAZWVM010000002.1:0-16206 GCA_964637705.1 uncultured bacterium | reverse complement strand
CGTCCCATGAGCTCCTTCCCCGTCCCACCCTCCCCCTTGAGGAAGACGGAGACCTCGGTCGCGGCCAGACCGTCGAGCCGCTCGATCGTCCTCTTCATCGCCGGGCTCTCGGCCACGACGGACGGCGGTTCCGGCGCCGCCGTGCCGAGAAGGGACCGGTCGCGCAGGGCGTTCCGGATCACCGCGGTGAACTCGTCGGGGTTGAAGGGCTTCGTGATGTAGTCGTAGGCGCCTTCCTTCATCGCCTGGACAGCGGATCCGACGGAGGCGTAGGCGGTCATGACGATGATGGTGATGGAGGGGTCGACCTGGCGCAGGCGCTTCTGCAGCTCCAGGCCGTCCATCCCCGGCAGGCGGATGTCCAGGAGCGCGACGGGAAAGCGGCGACGCCCCGCCAAAGCCAGGGCTTCGTCGGCGCTCGCCGCCGTCACCACCTCCCACGATTCCTGACGGAACCAATCGGAAAGGCTGTCGCGGACGCCGGGCTCGTCGTCGACGACAAGCAGGGCGGGTGGCGGGGCATCCTTGCGTGCTGCGTCCAGCGTCGTCACATGATCTCTCCCGCCGGCATTATACAACCGGTCTTCCGAGGCGCGCCACGACCAACGCGGATCACAGCCCGAGTCCCCGAGCCGCCAGCAGCGCGGATTCGAAGAGCAGCCAGAGCGGCAGGCAGAAGGCGGCCAGGGTCGCGGCGTCGCCCGTCGGCGTCAGGGCCGCCCCGGCCACCACGAGCAGCAGGAACCACTCGCGGCGCCAACGCGCGAAGGTTTTCCGCTCCACGAGGCCGGCCTTCATCAGGCCCAGCATGACAAGCGGGACCTGGAACGCGAATCCGCCGGCGAGGATCAGCCCGGCCGCGAACTCCAGGTAGGAGGAGACCGCGCCGGCATACCTGAGGCCCGCCGACTCGAAGGAGAGAAAGAAGAGGACCGCCACCGGCAGGATGGCGAGGAAAGAGAAGGCCGCGCCCGCGACGAAGAGCAGGATCGAGACAAAAGCCAGGCCGACGGCCGCGCGGCGTTCGCGGGGGTAGAGCCCCGGCGCCACGAAGGCCCAGGCCTGGTAGGCCGCCACCGGCAGGGCGATGACGAGAGCCACGCGCCACGTCACCCCCCAGTGGACGAGGAATCCTTCCGAGAGAGAGAGATACAGGAGTTGTCTCTCTCCGAGGGGTTCCAGGAGCCGGCGAAACACCCAAGGCTCCGCGAAGAACGCCGCGAGGGGCAGAGCCGCGACGAAGGCGGCGAGGGTGACGAGCGTCCGGAGACGCAGCTCGCGCAGATGAGACACGAACCCGGGGACGGGCGGCGAGGCCGCCGCGGCAGGAGCGGAGGGCGTCACATCGCCGGGCGGGGGCGGACCGGGCGCCTCCTCCCAAGCCCCGTGGAGCTCGGCGGCCAGGCGACGGGCTCTACCGCGCAGGGCGCCGGCGGCGGCGGCGAGATCGCGGATCCGGTCGGGCCCGAGAAGGAGCGCGCCGAGGCAGAGAATGAGGACGAGTTCCTGCGAGACGAATTCCATCAGGTGTCGGCCGAGATCATCGTCCGGCGGTCACCCCGCTTCCCGCGATCAGGCCTTGCCGTCGCCCGGCGAAGTGCCCTCGTCTCCGTCGTCGCCCGACGAGGACTTCTTGAAGGCCCGCAAGGCCTCGCCGAGCACCTTCATCAGCTTGGGCAATTGCGTCGGCCCGAAGAGAATGAGGACGATCACGAGGATGATGATCCACTCGCTGCCGCGGATGTAGGAAAACATGCCGAAACACCTCCGGACCGTCGCCGCAGGCGGCGGACGCGCGGAGAATACCGGAGAGGCCCACGTTGTCAATCGCCGCCCCGGCGGCGCGGTGACTTGACGAAGGGTCGCGGGAAGACGTAGCCTCCGACGTCATGGCCTCGAACCCGGCATCCGCCCGCATCCTGATCGTGGACGACGAAGCGAGCATCCGCGATGGGCTCGCCGATCTCTTCGCGCAGGAGGACTGGGTTGTCGCGACCGCCGCGGACGCGGAGACCGCGCTCTCGACCCTCGGGAAGGGCGATTTCGACCTGGCGCTCCTGGACATACGCCTGCCGGGGATGGACGGCCTCGAGCTTCACCGCCGCATCAAGAGCCGCGACGCCCATGTCACCGTGATCTTCATGACCGCGCACGCCTCCGTCGAGACCGCGCTCGCGGCCATGAAGGAGGGCGCCTACGACTACATCACGAAGCCCTTCCAGCCGGACGAGCTGACGGAACTGGTGCGCACGGCGCTCGAGAATCGCCGCGAGAATTCGCCTCCTTCGCCGAAACCTCACGGGCTCGTCGCGGAGAGCCGCCTCATGAAGGACCTCATGATCCTGGTCGAGACCGTGGCCGCGTCGGAGGCCCCGGTGCTTCTCCTGGGCGAGAGCGGCACGGGGAAGGAGGTCATCGCGCGCCACATCCACGCGCGGAGCCGGCGCAGGCTCTTTCCCTTCGTGGCCGTCAACTGCGGCGCGATTCCCGAGTCGCTCCTCGAGTCGGAACTCTTCGGGCACGAGAAGGGCGCCTTCACGGGCGCGCAGTTCCGGCGGAAGGGGCGGATCGAGCTCGCCGCCGGCGGCACGCTCTTCCTCGACGAGGTCGGCGAAATCCCCCTGGCCATGCAGGTGGCCTTCCTGAGATCCGTGGAGACGGGCGAGGTCACGCGCCTGGGCGCGGAGCGCTCGATGAAGGTCGACTTCCGCCTCGTTTCCGCGACGAATCGCCCCCTCGCCGACGACGTGCGCGCGGGGCGGTTCCGCGAGGACCTCTTCTACCGCCTCAACGTCGTCACCATCCGCCTGCCGCCGCTGCGCGATCGCCTCGAGGAGATCCCCTCTCTCGCCAGGCACTTTCTCGAGGACGCGGGCCGAAGGGCGGGCAAGCCGATCGAATCGATCGATGACGAGGCGCTCGCGATCCTGGGCCGCCATGCATGGCCGGGCAACGTTCGCGAGCTGAAGAACGTGATCGAGCGCGCGGTCATCCTCTGCCGCTCAGAACGCATCACCCGCACGGATATCGTGATCGACGCCCTCGCGACCGGCCGGCCGGATCCCGCCGCGACGGGATCCCTCGAGGACGTCGAGGCGCGGCGCATCCGCCAGGCGCTCGAGGAGACGGGCGGCCATCTCACGCGGACCGCCCGCATTCTCGGCATCGACCGCACCACCCTCTATCGCAAGCTGCGCCGGATGGGGTTGAAACCGGGGGAAGACGGCGACTGAGGTTCGTTGCATTCTGCATCGCCGCGAGGCGTTCGGCCTCGCCGGCCTTGGCGGGAATTCGCCCTCGGCCAATTCCCGTCCGAACGAAGAACCGCTGGCACCCTTGTCGTTTTCCACGAGATGAGCGACGGCCACCCCATACCCGCCCCCTCTCTCCTCCCCCGGACACCGCCCGGCACGCGCATTGCTCCTTTGAGTGATGGAGGTGCACCATGGTTGCCATTCTCGTCGTCCTTCTCTTCATCGCGTTCATAACGGTGGAGATCGTCATGAACCGAAACGGGAGCGCGGAGGATGTGCGCCTCTCGATCCCGCCGGACCGCTTTCCCGTGCCGGCCGAGGGCGTCTTCGTCACGGGAAATCACCTGACCGCCGTCCTGGCGCAGAATGGCCGCCTCATCATCCAGCCGGACACCTTTCTCACCGAGGCCGCGGGGCCGGGCGCCGGTTTCCTGCCCGCCGCGAGCGACACCACGGTCAGGGAGGGCGACCGCCTCTACGAGCTGGCCGCCGGTCAGCACCGCCTCGAGATCGCGGCGCCCTTCGACGGGCGCATCGTCTCCTCCGCCGAGTCGGTGGTCATCTTCGAACCCGCTCGTCTCCGTGAAGCCATCTCATCGATGAAAATCGGGGACGCGGTGACGAGCTGGTGGCACGAGGAGCGGAGGCGGCTCGCCCGCTTCCTCGCCCAGACGCCCGAGATGGCCGGATGCATGGCCGACGGCGCCGAACTCGCGCCGGGATTCCTGACGCAGCTCGCTCCCACCGACGCGCGGCGCTTCGGCCGGATCTTTCTCGAGAGGGATTCCGAATAACCCGTCGGGTCATGGGCGGCACGGTCGGGCTCCTCTTCGACGCGAAGCGCTGCGTGGGCTGCCAGACCTGCGTCATGGCGTGCCGCGAGGTGAACGGGCAACCGCCGGACCCGCCGCGCGACGAGCTCACCCGGTCGGCTTACCTCGCGATCGAGGACCGGGCGGGACGCTTCGTGAGACGCTCCTGCATGCACTGCCTCGATCCGGCCTGCGTCTCCGTCTGCCCGGTCGGCGCCATGCGCCGATCCTCCGACGGCGCCGTGGAGTATCGGGCCGAGCTCTGCATGGGTTGCCGCTACTGTCTCCTCGCCTGTCCCTTCGACGTGCCCCGCTACGAGTGGCAAAGCCCCGTGCCCTATGTCCGCAAGTGCACGCTCTGCCCGGAGCGGAGGGCGTCCGGGCGAGGGCCCGCGTGCGCGGATTCCTGTCCCCACGACGCCCTGGCGTACGGGAGACGCGACGACCTTCTCGATGAGGCCCGGGCGCGCATCGCCGGCGGCGGCTACGCGCCCGAGGTCTTCGGTCTCGAGGCGGCCGGCGGGACTTCCGTTCTCCTGGTCGCGGACACGGCTTTCGCAGATCTGGGGCTCCCTTCGTCCCTCCCCTCCGAGCCCCTGCCCGACCTCTCCGCGCGCTACCTGCACCAGGTTCCCGGCATCGTCTCGGTGACGGGGCTGACGCTCGCCGGCCTGTATTGGATCATCCGGCGGCGCCAGAGAATCGCCGGAGAAGTCCGGGGGAGGACGGGGCATGACTGAGCGGACGCTGTTCCCCTCGTGGCGGCAGGCGATCCTCATCGCCCGATCCTCCTGGGCAAGAATGGAGCCGGGACGATGGCTCGATCCGATCGTTTCCCTCTCCCCCTGGCACAAGTTTCTCTCCATCGTCGTGATTTCGGCGGGCGCCATCGGGGCGATGATGCGTTTGACGCAAGGACTCGGCGCCGCGACGAACCTCTCTGACGCCTACCCGTGGGGTCTCTGGGTCGGCTTCGACATCCTGATCGGCGTGGCCACCTCCGCCGGAGGGTTCACGATCGCCTTCGCCGTGTACATCCTGGGCCGCCGCTCCTACCAGCCGATCGCGCGAGCCGCCGTCCTCACGGCCTTTCTCGGCTACGTCTTCGCCGTCGGCGGCCTCATGATGGACCTGGGTCACCCGTGGCGCATCTGGCACCCGATGTTCTTCTGGAATCCCCGGTCCGTCCTTTTCGAAGTCTCCGTCTGCGTCATGCTGTACAACACCGTGCTCGCCGTCGAATTCTCACCTGAGATTCTCGGGTTCTTCGGACGGAAGGATCTCGGGAACAGGATCCACAGGACGATGCCCTTCTTCGCCGGGCTGGGGTTCGTCCTCTCGACCCTGCACCAATCCTCGCTCGGAGGCCTCTATCTGATCGTGCCGACGAAGCTCCATCCCTTCTGGTACACGCCGCTCCTGCCCCTTCTCTTCTACCTGAGCGCGATCAAGTGCGGCCTGGGGATGGTGATGGTGGAGGCCTCCCTGTCCCACTTCGGCCTGGGCGCGCAGTACGAGGATCGCCCGCTGCGCGCGCTCGGGCGCTGGCTCCTCGCGTTCACGGTTCTCCATGCCCTCCTGCAGGGCGGGGACATGGTTCACCGGGGGGCGCTGGCGTCGGGATCGACGTATGAACGGGCGCTACTGACCCTCGAGATCGCCGTCGGCGCGCTTCTCCCGGTCCTTCTGCTCGCCGCGAGATCCCCCGCGCCCTCCCGTCTCTTCGTCGCGGGGCTTCTCGCCGTCACCGGCGTCATGCTCAACCGCCTGAACGTCTCCCTTACCGGTTTCGAATCCTCGCGCGGATTTGCCTACATCCCGTCGCTCATCGAGATCTCCGTCACCGCCGCGCTCGTGGTCGGCGGCGTCCTTCTCTTCCGGACGATCTCCTTGAACCTGGCGCTCTTCGTGCCGGATCCCGGCGAGACGCGTCCGCTCATCGACCGCTCCGCGCTCGCGATGCTGGGCGCCGTGATCGTGCTCCTGTCCGCCGTCCTCGTGGCCCACGGGTTCGGCTCGCCGCGGGCCGCCGCGGAGAACGGGCTTGCGCGGCGCGGTGGCCCGGGCGACGTCGTCTACTCCCGCGAGATGGGCGTGGTCTTCCGCCACGGGCGGCACGCGGCCTCCTGCGGTTCCTGCCACGGTGACACCTGGTCGGTCCTGCCCGAGCGGCGGTTGTCGAAGCCGCGCGGCCACGAGGGCTCGGGATGCGGCACCTGCCACGACGGCGCGCGGAGCTTCTCGATGGACACCGCCTGCGCCCGGTGCCATTCCGCCCTGCCGCGGGAAAGGACTCTCTCGGATCATTCGAGCCCGGGAGCCATCTGCTTCTCCCACGACGCGCACGTGGCGCGCGCCCTCGATTGCCGGGTCTGCCACGCCGCGATGCCGTCGGGAACCGGGCACGAAAGCCTGCCCGGCCACGTTTCGATGGAGGAACTCTTCCGGGGTCGCTCCTGCGGCGCCTGCCACGGCCGCGGCCGATCCTTCGGGCTGGCGGCCTGTTCGAGGTGCCACGAGATCGACTGAGGCGCCTCAGCCCCCGCCGCCGGCCTCCTCCAGGAGCCGCTCGACCGCCTCGAAGGTCGGCGCCGTGACGAGGGCGCGGCGCAGGGCGGCCGCGCCGGCGCGGCCGCGCGTGTAGCCGACGAGGTGCTGGCGGAAGGCGCCGAGGCGGCGGATCCCGTCGCGCTCCCGCACGAGATCGAGGTGGCGCTTCGCCACGTCGGTCCAGCGCGGCTCCGCCGGAGCCGTCTCCCCGCGCACGGCCGCGACGGCCTCCGACAGGAACCAGGGCCGCCCGATCATGCCGCGCGCGGCCATGACACCGGCGGCGCCGCCCGTCCGGATCGCGCGCACGTCCTCGACGGTGTAGACGTCGCCGGAGACGATGACCGGCAGGGGCGCGGTGCGGGCGATCTCGAGCGTCCTCGCCCGGTTCGCGGCGCCGGCGTACATCTGGCGCGCGAAGCGGCCGTGCAGGGTGACGGCGGCGGCGCCCGCCGCGGCGAGCCTTTCGATCAGGTCCGGCGCTGTCTCCGCATCCACTCCGAGCCGCAGTTTCGCCGTCACCTCGAGTCCGCTTTCCTCCCGGATCGCCCGCACGATCGCGGCCGCCTCGGCGGGGCGATCCATCAGCGCGCACCCGCTGCCGGTCTTCGTCACCTTCTTCACCGGGCAGGCCATGTTCACGTCGACGTGAGAGGGCCCCTGGCCGGCGACGATCCGCGCGGTCCGCCGCGCCGTCTCCTCGTCCCCGACCATCACCTGGATCGCGACCGGCGGTTGCTCCCGCGGCACGCTCTCGATCATCCGCATCGTCTTCTCGTCCCCGTGAGCCAGCGCCTTCATCGAGACCATCTCGGTGTGGATGAGACCGGGGAAGAACTCGCGGAGCAGGCGACGGAACGGCGGATCCGTGATGTCGGCGAGCGGGGCCGCGACGACGGGGCAGGCGGCGAGGATTTCCCTAGCGCCCACCGTCAAGCGCCCCCCAGAGCGAGTCGTAGTCGCTCACGAAGACGCCCTCGAGCCCGAGCGCGACGACCGCCTCGCGCAGGATCACGGTGCCGGCGATGACCGTCGTCGCGCGCTCGGGAACCATCCCCGGCAGGGCGCGTCGTTCCGCGGCGGAGGCGGAGAGGAAGACGCGGATCCAATGCTGGATCCTCTCGAGCGGCAGGAAGAGGCCGTTGACGCGATGCGCGTCGTATTCGGTCATCGCGAGCTCCAGCGCCGCGACCTGGGTGACGGAGCCGGCGACGCCCCAGAGCCTCTCGGCGCGGCGTCCCGCCACCCCCTCCTCCACACGCTCCCGGATCTCCTCCTCCATCGCCGACATCTCGGCCGCGCCGGGCCTGTCGGCATGCAGGTGGCGCTCGGTCTGGCGCACCGAGCCGAGCGAGACGGAGACGCCCTCGACGGGTCCGGCCGCGCCGGCGCCGGGTCCCGTGATGAACTCGGTGGAGCCGCCGCCGATGTCCAGGACCATCTCCCGGGCGCCGAGCGCGACGCCGACCTCGACCCCGCGGTACGTGAGCCGGGCCTCCTCGCCGGCGGGTACGACGTGAACCGAAGTCGCCGCGGCCGCGCCGATGCGGCCGGCGGCCTCGGCCCCGTTATCGGCCTCCCGGAGGGCCGCCGTGCCGAAGACGAACGGCTCCGCGCCGCGGGCCCGCGCCCGCGCGGCGAAGTCCGCGACCGTCTCGGCGGTCCGCGCCACGGCCGCGGCCGAGAGTCGTCGCGAGCGGTCGAGCCCCTCGCCGAGCCGCGTGATGCGGAGGCCCGTCTCCAGGGCGCGGGGCGGCGAAGCCGAACGATCGGCGACGAGAAGGCGGACGGAGTGGGTGCCGATGTCGATCGCGGCGCGGACCAAGTTCATCGTCGCCGGCGCGGGTTTTCGGAAGGGCGGCGCCGGCGGCTCAGCGCGCCGCCGTCTGGATGCAGCAGACCGTGCCGAGAATCTGTTCCTGGACCTTCAAGGGCTGAAAGCGGACGTTGGCACGAATCGACCGGTCGCCGGGAAGGGCCATGGTCGCCCCCAGGAGCCGGATCTCCTCGCCCGTCGACTCCGTCTTCTCGATCGCCGCGCCCCACGACTCGTCCAGGCCCGGAAAAACGTCGTGCAGGGGGCGCCCGATCGCATCCTCGGACTTCACGAAGGAGGTTCGCTCCATCGCAGGATTGAAGAGAACGATGTTGCGGCCCGCGTCGAAGACCATGATGCCCATCGGAACCATGTCGACGATGCCCTGGTTGAAGGCGGCGAGGAACTCGCTCTCCCGCTGGGCCTTCGTCAGGAGCTCCTGCATGTTGGCCGAGGAATACGCGACAAGGTAGAAGAAGAAGACCTTGATGACGACGTCGATCAGGAACTGGATGTTGGCCGGGAGGAGTCCCACGGCCTGGAGCTCCTGGTCCCCGACGAGCTGGATGTCGCTGAAGTCGATGAGCTTCATATCCAGGGGCACCGAGTAGCCGTAGCGTTCCATGAGAAGAAGCAGGAGGTAGAGAACGCTCGAGGCCGCGGCGATCAGGACGATACCCTTGCGAGGCAACAGGAGACCGGCGACGAAGATGACGAGGACGAAAAGATAGCCGGACGGTCCGGAAGCCCCGAATTGGTGCACCAGGAGAGAGATGACGATCAGGTCGAAGATGCACTGGTAATAGCCGAGGACGTCGGCGGAGATGTCCTTGCGTTTCAGCAGGACGCTCCAGAGGACGTTCGTGGCGACGATCACGGTGACGATCGCGGCGAGGACGAGCATGGGGAAGGAAAGAGACATGTCCAGGACGCTCTCCAGCGGCACCCGGATGATGAAACTGCCGGCGAGCACCGCCGAGATGAGATACCTCAGGCGGATGACCCAGACATGCTTGTCGTGAATGGTGGATGAAAGACTCATGACGTCCCCTTTCGACCCCCGCAACGGGCTCTACGATACGAAGCGGTTTCCCGAGCGTCAATCCCCCCCGCCGGAAAGGTTCGCGAGCCGATTTCGCGAGCCGGATGGCGATCAATCCGCGGGTGAATGCGTTCCTCCATCGACGACAAGACGAAGAATCATCTCCGACTTCGCCTCCGGGCTCGCAATCGCCAGCCGGTAGCATCCCGGGGGCAGGGCGCTCCACGAGATCGTCGATTCGAGCCGACGGGGCGGAGCGCAGGGTTCGTCCCGGTCGTCGCGCAGGACCACAATCGCGCCGCGAATCCGCTGCACCGGCAGGAGGCGCAGGAGGTAACGTCCCTCCAGGCACTCGATCTCCAGCCGCGCCGGGAAGGGTGCGGGAGGCGAGAGTCTCAGCGCGGGACCGCGCCCGATCACCTCGAAGGGAGCTCCCGCCGCCCGGATCTCCCCCCCCGGAAGAGACCGGGCAACGACCTCCACCGGGCCTTCGGGCGCCGTTCCGGCCGGGGAGCCGGCCGTTCCGTCCGCGGACGGCGGTTCGCCCGGGATCCCGTCCGAGGCGAGGGCCCGGATGGCGTCCGCGGCGACCTTGCGGCACGAGGGGCACCGGGCGATATGCTCGGCCAGGGCCGGGCTCCCCTTTTCGCGCACGGCCCTCATGAAACCCTCGATATCCGAGCACGTCTCGGTCAATCCGAGGGCGTCAAGACCCCTCAACTTGATCTCCATGCCTGCCGATACTACTAACAATGATTGCAAAGATCGACAGAGCTCTACCCGACGCCCGCAACGAGGTCGAGCTGAAGAACGGCGGCGTGCCTCCGAAGGCGAAGCAGAAGAAGGACCTCGACCGCCCCGAGGCCGCGGCGGCGGTTCCCGAGGAGGAGCCCCAGCCTCTCGTCCCCGCCCGTCACCGTCACCTGGGACTGCGGCTCGACATCATCGCCTGATCCCGTCTCGCCCGAGACCGCCGCGGCGGATGCCCCGCATGATGACACGGTGATGGAGGGGGGCCGGAAATCGCTGCCTAGCTGACGAGCGCTCCCGAGATATCCACGAAGTGGGTGCCGCTCTCGGACATCGCCACGAGATTGCGGATCTGGCTCTCGTATTCGTCCTCGACGCCCAGTTCCCGCGCGGCGGCGATGACCATGACGACATCGTTGCCCGAATCGGCCTTGACGCCGTCCATCGTGATTTTCAGTTTCCGCTCCAGTGCCAGGCGCTTCCGCTCGTCCTCGAGATCCTCGAGGTGCCGCGAAAAGTAGACGGACTTGACGCATTCGAGCTTGGCCTTGAAGGGCACGATCCCCTCCATTCGGAGAATGTCCATCTCCTTGCGGATCCCCGGCATCGTCTCGAAATCGGTCAGGAGCCGGTGCGCCTCGATCACGGTCTCGGCCTTGCGCGGCAGGATCCGCGGGCTTGCCTGGTCCTCGATCAGTTTCCAGTTGCTTTCGATCGCGTTGAGGCGCGTGATGAGCGAGTCATCGAGCCAAGGGCGCGAGGCGAGCTTGTCGCGGTAGCTGTCCTGCACGCCGTATTCCTGCGCGATGCGCTCGATCATCTTGGGGTCGTCGAGATCCGGGTACAACGCCAGCCTATCGTCGATCCTCTGCCGGACCTGGTGCCTGAGGAGGCTCACCTCCCCGTCGCCGGCCGATCCGCGCCTCGTTTCCAGCCCGCCTCGCATCGCCTCCTGCAGGAGACTGCGGCGCAGGGTGGCCGTGATGGACTTGTACATCTGGGCCTTGTTGAAGACGATGTGGAACCGGCGGACGATGGCGGCGTCGATCTTCTCCAGGACCGACGGAATCCGCTCCAGGGCGAGCGTCGTCGCGTTGCGCACGAGCAGGACCTCGGCGGCGGTTCGCGCCGAGACCGTGGCGGTGCGGGGCTTGCCGGTCAACGCTCCCAATTCGCCGACGACCTCCCCGTGCCCCATGATCCTCGCGATAGGGCGGCCGCAGGATACGACGGAGAGCTCGCCCGAGAGCAGGACGAAGAGCTCGCGGCTGACGTCGTTCTCGCGGATGATGACCTGGCCGGGCTGGAGCCAGAGAGACTCCGCGGCGCGGGAGGTCTCGCTCACGTCACGGGCACGATGTCGACGAAGGTCGAACGCGTGTCCGAAACCTCGATGATCCTTCTCAGGGACTCCTCGTAGGCCTCGTAGACCCCCATCTCGCGAGCGGCCCGCGAGATGGGAACCGTGTCGCGGCCGGCGCTGACCTTCTGTTTCTCCACGACCTCCGCGACGCGACGCTCGATGAACTTGATCCGCCGGTCGTCCGCGTCCGCCTCGCGCGCGAGGCAGGCGTCGCGAAGCACCTTGATCCTCGTTTCCAGGGGCACGACCGTTTCCAGCTTCGCCATGTCCATCAACCGCGCGATGCCCGGCACCGCCTCGAACTCGTTCAGGAGATCCAGCATGTCCACCGTGGCGGCGGCGCGCTCGCGGACGGCGGCGAAGGTCTGCTCGTGCGCGACCAGGCGGAAACGACTTTCCGTCTCCTCGAACCGGACCACCGTGCCCGCCTCGAGCCAGGACTGTTTCTGCAATTCCGCGTTGAAGTCGGACAGGACCCCGTTGTCGTCGGCGATGCGCGCGAGGACACGGGGATCGTCCGCGCCCTGGTGCAGGTCGAACTCCTCCTCGAGCCGCCGCCGCACGCCACGGCGCATCTGCGTTTCCAGGTCCTTCACCGCGGCCTGCGAATGGGCCACCTCCTTGCGGACGATCAGCTCATGCAGGAGGATGCGGCGCGCCTTGGCCGCCTCGTCGATGTAGATCCGCGCCTTGTTCCGCGCGATCTCGAACCTCAGGACGATCGCCGCGTCGATCTTCGCGAGAATCTCCGGGTGGCGGCGCGCGAAGGTCTTGAGGTCGACGCGGATCCGGAGGATCTCCGCGTCGGTGAGGGCGACGATGGAGGCCGAGCGGGGACGGCCGGTCAGGGCCGCCAGTTCCCCGAGCACGTCCCCCTGCCCCTTCAGCCGGGCCAGTTCCGTGCGTCCGCGCCAGACGGAGACCGAGCCGGACATGAGCACCATGATGTCCGTGCCGGCCTCGCCCTCCGTCACGATCCTCTCGCCGGGCCGGTAGCGACGCACGGACCGGTCCGTCGTCACGAGAGCCACCGCTGGATACGCGCCCGCATGGCCCTAGTTTGCCTCCCACGCCCCCCGTGACAAGCGAAAAAAAGAGTCACGGGCGGTCCTCCGCGGCGCGGATCGCCGTCATCACGCGTTCGAACGGCAGGGCCGCGAGGCACCAGCGGTCCGGCGTCCGGCACGGTTCCTGGCTCCCGGGCGCGCACGTGCAGGCCGCCGCGACGACCACCGAACGCTCCGACCACGGTCTCCACCTCACCGGGTCCGAAGGGCCGAAGATCCCGACGGTGCGACAGCCGGCCGCCGCGGCGAAGTGCATGGGACCGGAATCGTTTCCGACGAAGAGATCGACGGCCTTCATGAGCGCGGCCAACTGCCCGGGCGGGCAGGAAGAGACGGCGGGACGGAGCGACAGGGGCGGAGGCGCGATCTCGCCGGGCCCGAGGAGAACGTGCACGCGGTAGCCGTCCGCCTCGAGACGCGCCGCGATGCGCTCGAACCGCTCCGCGGGCCAGAGCTTGTGCGGGAAACGTCCACCGGGGTGGAGAAGCGCGCTGCGCGTCCCGAGCCGTCCCCGCCACGCTTCCACGTCACCGGCGGACGCGGCCAGTTCGAGCGGCCCCGGCCCGGGGCGGGTCAGCCCGAGCGCCTCCGCGAAGTCGAGGGTCGCCTCGACCGTGTGTCGCGCCGCCGCCGCGTCGGCCACCGACCGAGTGTGAAAAACGGAGCCACCCCGCCCGGCGACGCCCACCACCCCGCGCCGTGCCGCCGCGCGAGCCAGGAACCCGGCGGCGCGCGAACCGTGCAGGTCGAGCGCCAGGTCGAAGCGGTTCCAGAGCCGCGCCGCGAGGCGAGCGCGGCCGGACCAGGATTTCGGTCGGACGAACTCCTCGTCCACGGAGGGAAAGGAGGCGCAGACGCCGGCGAAGGGCTCGTCCACGACGTAGGCGATCGAGAGTCCCTCCACGGAACGCTTGAGCGCGGCGGCGAGCGCGGTCGAAAGGAGGAGATCGCCCAGGGACTTCAGGCGGACGAAGAGAACGGCGTCGCCCGGGCGAATCAGAGGTAGTTGTCCCGGATCCATCGGGCCCGCGAGCGCGCCTCCTCGGCGTAACGGCTCTCCGGGAAGCGCGCGAGAAGCATCTCGTAGAACATCACCGCCTCGGTGAACTTTCTCATCTCGAGGTTGCGATCGTGCAGGCGGGCGAGGTCGATCAGGGACTCTTCCGCGGCCCCCGATTGCGGGCTCGAGTCGACGAGGCTCCGGTATTCCCTCACGGCGCGGTCATACGCGGCGCGGACCTCGCGCGCCTCGAGGCGGGCGGCCATGCGCGCATCCCCGAGGTCGCGGTAATACCGGGCGATCCCGAGCCGCGCCGAGGCCGCATTCGTCGTGTCGTAGTCCCCGACGAACGACCGCAGGTATTCGACCACCACGGCGGGCGAATCCTGGGGCAGCCCCCCCTTCTCGAACTGGGAGCGCACGAGGCCGTGAAGGGAGCGCGCCACCTCGAGTTGGGAGGAGCGCACGACGTCGGGATTCTTCGAATAGGCGACGACGTCGCGGTAGGTGCGCACCGCGCTGCCGTAATCGGAGATGGCGGCGTCGAGCGCCTCGTTGGCCGTGCCGGATCTCCTCAGGTCCCTCTGCCGAAAGGATTCCTCCTCGAGCACTTCGGCTCGATTCCTGTAGGCCTGGCCGATCCGGACCTGCACCGCCTCCCTCAGGTTCGTGCGGGGATATTCCGTCATGAGGCGATCGAACTGCCGGATCGCATCGGTGAAGAGACCTCGCGCGAGGAGGTCGTTGGCGAGTTCATAGAGGGCGAGTTCACCGGGCTTGACCGCGGTGCCGGCCAGGGGCGATGTATCAACCCGGCGCGTCTCTCCGCGGGGAACCTCGCGCGCCGTGACGTTCCGGGGCGCCTCCGTGGCGGCCGGGGCCGTCTCGATGCGCGCGGCCGCGCGCGGCCGGACCTCCGCCGGCGCCTCGGCCGGGGTCGCGGCCGCCGGAGCGGCGGAAGCCGGGGAGGGCGAAGCGGCAGTGGCCGCGGGGCGCAGAACGAGCGGCGCCGCCGGAAGGACGATAGGCGGTGCGGCGGGAACACGCGGCGCCGGGGAAGGCGCGGACACGGGCGAGAGAGGCACGGCCGGATCCGGGGCGGGCGCCTCGGGCCTCGTCCTGTCCGCGCGCGTCTCGACGAGGATCACGATCGGCCCGAGCGTTTCCCGCACGAGCTCGACCGTCCAGGAACCGGGGCCGGGCGCCAGGATCTCCACCGTCGGCCCGGCGACGCTCCGCACCAGCCCGGCCTCCCCTCCTGTGACGGCGGCGGTGTCATCCAGCGTCACGCGCGCGGGCCGGCCGGCCTCGACGACGACCCGGCGATACTCGGTCCACTCCGCGGCCCGGGCCGAGGAGGCGAGCGCGAGGAGGCAGAAAAGGAGCAGGCATCGGGCGGACGTCATGGCTTCATCCTCTGCAAACCGCGTTCCATCATTCCGACGAGATCGGCCACGAGTCGAAGGGGAAGCCCGATGACGGTCTGCTCATCGCCCTCCACGCTCTCGACAAGGCCGCGGCCGAGTCCCTGGTAGCCATAGGCGCCGGCCTTGTCGTCGCCCTCACCCGACGCCACGTAGGCGTCGATTTCGGGGGGCGACAGCGGACGGAAACGGACGCGGGCCGTGTCCGCCGCGTCGCAAACCGCCTCGTCCCGGACGACCGCCACTCCCGTGTGGACCCAGTGCGAACGGCCGCTCAGTCTCTCGATCATCGCCCGTGACTCGGCTCGATCGCGCGGCTGCCCCAGGATCGAGCCATCCTCGGTCACGACGATCGTGTCCGCTCCCAGCACGATCTCGCCGGGACGCCGGGCGGCCACCGCGACCGCCTTGCGGACGGCGATCAATTGCGCCGCGCGTCGCCCCGATTCGACGGGTTCGGAGGGCTCGTAGCTGCCCGGAGGCAACGACTCGTCGACGCCCGCCGGATCGACGACGAGGTCGTATCCCTCCCCCGCGAGGAGACGGCAACGGCGCGGGGAAGCTGACGCGAGAACGAGGCGCACGCGGAGTTCCTGCATCGAAGACGGCATCACAGGGAGAGAGGGGCGGGGGCATCGACGACGAGGTCGGTATGGCGCGCGTCCTCGGCGCCGGAGCGGGGATCGAAACCCTCAAGGGAATGGAGTCCCCGCGACTCTCTCCGCCTGAGCGCCGAACGGATGATGAGGTCGCAGCAGAGCGCCATGTTCGCCAGCTCGAAAAGCTCGCGGGCGGGCCGGAAGGAGCGGATCAGCCGGTTCACTCCCGCCAGGATGACCCCCACCTCGAGCGAAGCCTTCTGCAGTCCCTCCACGCTCCGGAAGACCCCGACGTGCTGGGACATCACCGCGCCCAGGCGCTCGGCGTACAGGGCCGTCATGCCGCAATCCGGCCGCTCCGGCACCGGGACTTCCCTCTCTTCGAATGCCGCCGGCCCGTCGGGTTCGAGAGCGGCCGCGGCGGCGCCGCGCTTCGAGAAGACGAGGGCCTCGAGGAGCGAATTCGAGGCCAGCCGGTTGGCGCCGTGCAGGCCGTGGCTGGCCGTCTCGCCGATCGCGTAGAGCCCCG
>CAZWVM010000001.1:0-104988 GCA_964637705.1 uncultured bacterium | reverse complement strand
ATCCCGCGCCCTACGACCCGCGCGACAGCTACTTCGAGAACCCCTGGACGGCGAATCAGTGGGCGCCCAACGAGATTCTCAACGTCATCCTCCACATCCGCGTCGCCAGGGTCGGAAGCGCCACGTACGACTGGGCGACCCAGGCCGCCAAGATCATCCTCGGCAACGAGTGGCGCGACGCCAACGGCAACATCGCCTGGTACCTGCCGCAGTCCGATCCCCCGGATTCCTACAGCTATTGGGAGACCGGGGGCGATCCCGACCCGGCCAAGACCTGGGTGTACAAGTGCATGAAGGTCAACCTCGGCAACAACGGCGACGCCCGCACCTTCAAGCTCAACTCCACCGTCGGCGACACGATCGAGTATTTCTTCGAGATCAACAACGGGACGGAGGCGCCGGGGAGCTATTATCCCCTCAGCGCGCAGCCGCGGAGGTTCCTGCATGCCTACGACGCGAACGGCATCACGGGCTACCGCTTCGGAACCGAGGCCGAGGCCCGGTCGCGACCCTTCCGCTTCATCGTCCAGAAGCGCGACCTGACCGCGGTCTGGCACAATCCGCTCTCCAACGAGGTTCCCCTCGGCGCGGGAGGGATTCCGCTCATGATGAGGAATCCGCCGTGGCCGGATACCGGTCCGCAGAACGTCCGCATGTACGTCGGCGTCGTCGGAACCGGCTCCTTGAACTGGCAGATGGTCTGGCGCGACCTCGACTCCGGCACCTGGGTCACCAGCAACTTCTCCGGCGGGGCGGGCGTCCAGACCGACACCAACCGCCACATCTACTACCACCGGCACGACTTCAACTACACGGGCGGCATGATCGAGTACTACTTCAAGACCAACGCCGACAACCTCTTCATCTTCGCCAACGGCATCACCGACAACCGGGACACCGTGTACGACAACTCGGTGGGGCCGGAGGGCAAGGAGTCGGTGCCGTTCCGGTTCCCCTTCACCTCCCGCGTCAAGGTGACCTCCTCCGCCAACTTCGGCAAGGACACCCACTCGATGGTCGCGATCCTCGGTTTCCGCGCCCCGCGCTTCGACGCGATGGACGAGAATGCCGTCGGCGTGAACGGGATCCTGAACTTCGGCGCCGAGTCGGTCGTCGTGACCGGCAATGTCTTCACCAACGCCTTCCCCGGCGTCTACCTCGACCGCCCCGATACCCCCGGAGCGCGCGAACCCCGCCGCCTCTTCGGCCGGTCTTACGCCGCCATGATGGCCGGCGTATCCAACGCCGTCACGGGCCTGCGCAAGGCCTTCTTCGGCCCGATCTCGCCCTTCGATTACGGCGTCACCGATTCCTCGAAGTGGAACACGGGAAGCGACGCCTACGAGAACGTGCCGGTCCTGACCTTCAACGAGGTCTTCTCCGATGCCGTGGAGAAGACCGAACCGGCGGGCACGACCTTCAATGCGGGAACGCCCCTGGAGGGCGTCATCCACGTGCCGGGAGCGGCCACGATCGCGACGATCAATATCACCAGGGGAGCCCTGATCGCCGACACCATCACCATCGCCTCGGGCGCCGTCGTCACCGCGACGCGCCTCGATCTCTGTTCTCTCTCCGGTCCCGTCCGCGTGCTGGGACGCCTGACGGCGGAAACCGGGATCCTTTTCTCCAACCAGTCCATCCAGGTCGAGACCGGCGCCGTTCTACGGCTTCGCAAGCTCGGAAGCCTCGTCGCCCAGAACATCCGCGTCGACTCGGGCGCGGTGATCGAGGTGAGGCATCCCGCCGCCGTCGGGTTTCTCTCGACCAAGGAATCGGTCATATCCCGCGCCACGCGCTGGGTCATATCGTCGTTGAGGGAGTCGCGATGAACGTGCGTCGGATGTCGACGGGGGCGTGGGCCGGCCGGCCGGGAGGAGCGGCGTGAGCTACCTCGAGCTCAGGAACATCGTGAAGGACTTCCCCGGCGTGCGCGCGCTCGACGGCGTCACCCTTTCCGTCGAGAAGGGCCGCATCGTCGCGCTCTGCGGCGAGAACGGCGCCGGCAAGTCCACGCTCATGAAGGTCCTCTCGGGCATCTATCCCTTCGGCTCCTACGAGGGCGAGATCGTCGTCGACGGCGAGGTCTGCCGCTTCGCCGGCACCGACGACGCCGAGCAGAAGGGCATCGCCATCATCCACCAGGAGCTGAACCTCTTCCGCGAATTGACCGTCGCGGAGAACATCCTCCTCGGGCACGAAAACGCGCCCCGGGGGATCATCGATCGCGGCGTCTCGTATGCGAAGGTCGCCGAGATGATCCGCCGCTACGACCTCGATCTCGATCCCGCCGCTCCCGTGCGGGATCTCAAGCTCGGCCAGATGCAGCTCGTCGAGATCACCAAGGCTCTCTCCCGCGACGCCCGCATCCTCGTCCTCGACGAGCCGACCTCCGCCCTTTCGGACAAGGAGGTCGAGAAGCTCTTCGCGATCATGGGGCGGCTCAAGGCCGACGGCGTCACGATGGTCTACATCTCCCACAAGCTCGACGAGCTGAAGAGGATCTGCGACGAGGTCGCGGTGCTCCGGGACGGGAAGAGCGTGCTCGCCCCCACGCCCGCGGCCGCGATGTCCAAGGACGACATCGTCCGCGCGATGGTCGGCCGCGAGATCACGAATCTCTATCCCCGGCTGGAGAAGGAACCGGGCCGGCCCCTCTTGGAGGTCCAGAACTGGCAGGTGCGGCACCCGCTGCTGCCGGGCGAGTTCCTCGTCGCCGACATCTCCTTCTCCGTCCGCGCGGGGGAGGTCTTCGGCATCTACGGCCTGATGGGCAGCGGACGCACCGAGGTCCTCACCTCGATCTTCGCCGGGTTCCCGCCCGAGTACTGGGACGGGACGCTTAAGGTCGGGGGCGAGGTGGTGAAGTGCGAGGATCCGGGGGATGCGATCAAGGCCGGGATCGCGCTGGTGACGGAGGACCGGAAGCTCTTCGGGCTGGTCCTGGGTTTGACAGTCGGGGACAACGTCTCCATGGCTTCGCTCGAGAGCGTGGCGAGGAAGGGCGTGATCGATGACGCGGCCGATTTCGCGCGTCAGAACCGGCTGATCCGGGACCTGAAGATCAAGACGCCGTCCGCGGCGCAGACCGTCCGTAATCTCTCGGGCGGCAACCAGCAGAAGGTCGTCCTGGGGAAATGGCTCGCCACGGGCCCCCGCGTCCTGCTCCTCGACGAACCGACCCGCGGCGTCGACATCGGGGCGAAGCAGGAGATCTACAACCTCATCAACGACCTGAAGAAGCTCGGCGTCGCGGTCGTTCTCGTGACGAGCGAACTGCCGGAATTGATGGGAATGAGCGACCGGATGATGGTGATGCACGAGGGATGGGCGGTCGGCACCTTCGCGCGCGGCGAGGTGGACGCCGAGCGTCTCGGCGCCCTGGCGACCGGAAACGAGTGAAGACCATGAAAGGTGGTGAGGTGAGATGAAGGAACGGACGTTTCTGAAGGAGAACGGGATGCTGATCTCGATGCTCCTCATATTCCTGGCCATGGCGCTGTTGACCCGGTGGTGGACGGGCGGCTGGACCTTCGTCTCGCCGGAGAATCTTTCCAATCTCTCCCAGCAGGTCACCGTCACCGGCATCCTCGCGATCGGCATGACGCTCGTGATCCTCATCGGCGGGATCGATCTCTCGGTCGGCTCCATGCTCGCGGCCTGCGCCGTGGTGCTCGCGCTCTTCGCGGATCCAGCGAACATCGACCAGGTCGTGACCTCGCCCGGGCTGAACGCGGCCCTGAAACCCCTCGCGGGTCCCTACTTCGCGCTCGTCTTCGCGCTCGCGGCCGGTGCGGCGCTCGGCGCCTGGAACGGCTCGATGATCGCCCGCTTCAAGCTCCTGCCCTTCGTCGTGACCCTGGCGACCCTGACCATCGCGCGCGGCCTGGCGTATCTCGCGTCCGGTTCGCAGTCTCTCACCGTCAAGGCCGGTCTCTACCGGGTCCTCGGCGTCTACAGCCTCGACCGCCTCTGCTACGAATTGTGGTATCGCGTCGCGGGACTGCCGGCCGCGGCCGTCTCCGCCCTGCAGGCGAAAGGAACGCCGGAAGGGGAGTGGGTGACGACCTTCGTCGAGAGCCTGACGCTGCCGGACGCCTTCGCCTCGGGCGCGGCCAATCCCGCCAAGCTCGTGCCCGGCATGGGTTTCTTCCCGGGATACACCATCGCCTTCCTGGCCGCCGTCTTCGGCGCCTGGGCCTACCTGCACCTCAGGGAGCGCAGGCATCTCGAGAGCCACGGCCATCCCGTGCCTTCACAGCCGGAGCTGACCGCGCGGATCGCGGTCACGTTCCTCGGTTTCGCCGTCCTGGCCGGCGTCTTCGCCTCGCACCAGGGCATTCCGATCATGGTCATCCTCTTCGCGGCGCTTGCCGCGGGTTTTTCCTTCGTCCTGAAGCGCACGGTTTTTGGCCGTCACCTCTACGCCATCGGCGGGAACAAGGAGGCGGCTTTTCTCTCGGGCGTCAAGGTCCCGCGCTGCACCTTCGTCGTCTTCCTCGTCATGGGCCTCCTGTGCGCGGTCTCGGGCGTCGTGGCGACATCGAGAGCCCAGGCCGCCACGCCCGCGACTCAGGGCGTGCTCTCGGAACTCGAAGCGATCGCCGCGGTCGTCGTCGGGGGGACATCCCTGATGGGCGGCGTCGGGACGATCGGAGGCACCGTCATCGGTGTCCTCATCATCGGGATCGTCGTGAACGGCATGATTCTCATGGCCCTTCCCAACCCCGTTCAGCTCATCTTCAAGGGACTCCTCATCATGATCGCCGTCTTCATCGACATGAGGGCCAAGGCGCGGGTCGTCAAGTGAGCTCTTGGGTGTCACTCTTGGGTGTCAGGCAGTGAATTTGTGAATATTCACAAATTCACTGCCTGACACCAGCACGGTGACACCAGCACGGTGACACCCGTTGTCGTGTCGGTTTTCACACGGGAATCGCCTGAGATTCCTGAGTCTCCCTGCCGATAAGTATGTATAGCTTCACCTAACTTTGAAATCGACACGGAGGTCGAGTCATGGTCAGGGTTCTCACGCTCACGACGGACAGGGCCAGCGGAGTGGCGGCCAGCGAGGGGGGACTGGGCGTCTCCTGGACGGCCTGGCGACGCGGAAGCAACTGGGAGGTCGCGCTTCACGCGCGTCCGGAGGCAAACATCGAGCGCTTCCTCGTCGGCGCCATCCGCCAGGCGATCCTCTATCCCGAGAAGGATCTCTTGAAGCGGATGAAGGGGCTCTTCACGCGGCGAAACCGGGTTCACTGAACGCGCATCGGGTCCGGGGTTCCGATCGGCACCGCGTCCGGAGGTTACGCCGGAGCGCGATTCGCGCCGGAGTCGACTGCTCGCGCCCCGCTTTCACACCGCGCTGACAGGATTCGCCCCGCCCTGTAGACTGGCGCCATGAACCTTCACCCACGCGCGATCGCGGCGCCGCTCCTCGCGGCGGCGCTTCTCGGATGCGTCGCCTCCCACGACACGATCTACCAGGTCTCGACCTTCAGTGCCCTGCAGGAAAGCGTATACGACGGTGCGACGACGCTCGCCGCGTTGAAGCGCCACGGCGACCTCGGCATCGGCACCTTCGACGCGCTCGACGGCGAACTGATCCTCGTGGGCGGTCGCGTCCATCGCTTCGGCGCCGACGGCCGCGTGACACTCCCGCCGGACGATCTCCGCACGCCCTTCGCCTCGGTGACCTGGTTCGAGGCGGACCGCGTTTCGTCGCTCGGAACCGGCACGACCTACGACGCGTTCAAGGCCGCGACCGACTCGGCTCTTCCGACGCTGAACCTGCCCTATGCCGTCCGGATCACCGGGCGCTTCGCGCTCGTCCGGACACGGGCTCCCCGCCGCCAGTCGCCGCCCTACCCGCGCCTCGTCGATGCGCTCGCCGACCAACCCGAGTTCGAGTACCGGGCCGCGCACGGGACCCTCGTGGGCTTTCGCCTCCCTCCCTTTCTCGCCGGCGTGAACGTTCCCGGCTGGCATCTTCATTTCCTGAGCGACGACGGCACTCAGGGGGGACACGTGCTTGCCTTCACCGTCGAGGAGGCGAAGCTCGAGATCGACGTGTCGCCCGGACTCTTCGTCGCCCTTCCCTCCGGCGGCGACTTCGCCGCGCGCGACCTCTCGCGCGTCGCGAACCACGAGGTCGAGGCCATCGAGGGGAGCCGGGCGGGGTATCGATGACCGCCCGCGGCGACCGCGACGCGAGGAGGCGGCCGGCCCTGGGATGAGTCGCATCCATGTCCTGGCGCTCCTCGTGCTCCTGGGACCGCTCCGCGCCCAGGCGGATTTCCCCCTCGCGCCCGGTGCCCCCGGCGCCGCTTCCACCTTCCCGTCCGGCGCCAAGGAGGGCTTCGGAACGGCGCGCGCCCGTGAGTCCCGGGTCTGGTTCACGCTGACGAACGGGGCGGTCAGCGAGGTATTCCACCCTCGCATCTCGAATCCCATGTTGCGAGGAGTGGAGTTCGCGGTCTCGGACGGCCGCACGTTCACCCATTTCGAGACCGCCGACATGGAGCATCGCATCGCGCCGGCGGATTCGTGCGCACTCCTCCACGACGTCACGACCTTTCATCGCGGCGAGCGTTACGTGATCCGGAAACGCGTCTTCACGGATCCCTTCGGCGACGCGCTCGTGGTGCGCGTCTCCTTTCGCCGCTCGCGGCCCGACCAGGTGCTCTACCTCCTCGTCGATCCGCTCGCCTGCGGGACAGGCGACAACGACGAGGCCGCGCTGATCGGCCGCAACGCCTTCCTCGTCCGCGATACCACCTGCGCCGTCCTGGAGTCGGATATCGACTTCGTCACCGCCTCCGCGGGATTTCGCGGCGTCAACGACGGTTACACCCAGTTGGCTCGCTCCCGGGCGTTGACCGAGACCTACGCGGCCGCCCGGGACGGCAACGTCTCTCTTGCGGCGCGACTCAACATCGAGGGCGAGGAATCCTCGTTTTCCCTTGTCGTCGGCTTCGGCGCGAACGTCGAGGCCGCGCATGCCGCCGCATCCGCGACGCGAGCCCGCGGGCTCGACCGGGTCGAACGCGCCTACGTCGACGGGTGGCGCGCATACGGTTCTTCCCTCCGCCCTCCGCCCGCCGACGATGCACTCTACTACGCGAGCGCGATGATCCTCGCCGCCTGCGAGGACAAGGAGAACCCGGGCGCCTTCGTCGCCTCGCCCTCGATGGCCTGGGGCGACATCGGCAGTCCCTGGGGCGACATTCGCGGCGACACGAACGACCAGTATTACTGGAAGGTCTGGAGCCGCGATCTCTATCACACGGCGATCGCCCTGCTTCACGCCGGAGACACCGCGGCCGCTCTTCGCGCGCTCGCTTTCCTCGACGATCGCGCCCAGCTCTCCGACGGGAGCTTTCCCCAGAACACCGACGTCACGGGCCGCCCGGTCTGGCCCACGGTCCAGATGGACCAGGTCGCCTGTCCGATTCTTCTCGCCCACGCGCTCGTCGCCCGCGGTCTTCTTGATCCCGCGGATCGCTGGACGTCCCTTGTGCGGCCCGCCGCGGACTACATCCTCGAGCACGGGCCCTATACGCTCCACGAGCGCTGGGAGGATCGCGAGGGATACTCGCCGGCCTCGATCGCGTCGCAGATCGCCGGGCTCCGGTGCGCGGCGGCGATCGCGGAGCAAGCGGGAGACCCGGCCGCCGCCGCCCGGTATCGCCGCACCGCGGGCGCATGGGATGCCGCGAACGAGGATCTCACCGTGACCGTCCGCGAGAACAAGTTCAACTCTTCCGGTCATTACATCCGCATCAGCCGGAACGGACGCCCCAACGAGTCGAACTTCAGCGCGGACGAGCTCGATGTCAGCTTTCTCGAGCTCGTGCGCCTCGGCGTCCGTGCGCCCGACGAACCGCTCATCCTCTCAACGCTCGCGGCCTGCGATTCCTCCCTCAAGGTCGATCTGCCCGGCGGCGCGGGATGGCGCCGCTTCGGCGATGATCGGTACGGCGAGGATCTGCGGGGGCGCGCCTGGCCGCTGCTGACGGGTGAACGCGGCCATTACGAGATCGCCTCGGGCCGGAGCGCGGAAAACGAGATCCGCGCCCTGCGATCCTTCGCATCGCCCGGCCTGACCCTCTCCGAGCAGGTCTGGGACGACGGTCCCCGCGCGGGCCGCGCCACCGGTTCCTCGGCTCCGCTCGCGTGGGCGCATTCCGAGTATCTGCTCCTCGTCCTCTCCGAGAGCGCGGGCATCGTCATGGACCGTCCCGCTCTTCCGCCCGAACCCGAACGTCCGCGCTTTTTCCTGCTCGAACCGAGGGACGGTCTCGTCCGACCCGGCGATACGACACCGGTGATCCTGGGCATCTCGGGCGATACGGCCTGCGACTTCTCGGTCCGGGCCGACGAACGGGAGGTTTCTTTCGAGAGGAATCCGGGGCGCATCGTCCTCCCGCCGTGGCAGGCCGGGGAGAGCCGTGTCGTCGATGTCGTCGACGCCGCGGGACGGATCCTGTATCGGCGCATCCTGCTGGACGCCCGGGCGCGCGAGTCGGAGGATCGGCGGCGGATCCGGTCGATCTCCGTCACGGGCAGCTTCTGCTCATGGAATCCGAACGATCCCCGGATGGTCATGACCCGCGACGACTCGGGGATCCACTCGATCCGCCTCAGGCTTCCGGCCGGTCGCTACGAATACAAGTATGCGGCGAACGGCGGATGGGAGATCAACTTCGGGGGTGAGGGATCGGAGATCCGGCAGGACGGCCCGAACTACCGGCTCGACCTCGACCGCGACGCGGAGGTGATCTTCTCGATCCTTCCGGGCGCGGCACCCGGAGAAGGCTGGCAGAGCGTCGATGTGCCGTGAGGATCAGTCCGCGATCGCGATCCAGGCCGCCGTCACGGCGAGCGACGCGAGGGTGACGGGCACGCCGGTCTTCAGGTGTTCCCGGAACGTGATCGTCACGCCGTGCTTCCGGGCCTCCTCGATGACAATCAGGTTCGCGATCGAGCCGATCGTGACGAGGTTGCCGGCGAAGGTCGAGGAGAGGGCCAGCACGTACCAGGACTCGGGCTGTGCCGCGTCGAGGAACTTCACGAGGATCATCACGGCCGGGACGTTCGAAACGAGGTTGGAGAGGACCGTGGAGACGGCCCCGAGGAGGTAGAGATTGCCGACTTCGATGCCTCGCCCGGCCAGCATCGCCATCGCGCGCGCCGGCATCCCCGTTGCCTCCAGACCGCGGATCACGATAAAAAGCCCGCAGAAAAGGGTGATGAGGTGCCAGTCGACGAAACCGAGGATCGCGCGCGTCCGGATGCGGCGGCTGCAGAGGAGGACCCCGGACACGAGGAGCGCCGAGACCTCGCGCGGGAGCGGCGTGAAGAGGAGCGTGACGAGGACAGCGGTGTAGAAGACGCTCTTGCGTCCCTGGTGGGGGTCGAATTTCGGCCACTCTCCCTTCGCGCCCGGAGGTTCGGCCGGCGGAACGCGGAAGGATCCCAGGTAGAGGCGGCTGATGATCAGATAGGCGGCGGCGAGCGATAGGAAGGACGGGACGAGGCACCAGCCGAGGAAGCGCGCGAAGTCCAGGCGGCCCACCTGCCCGATCAGCATGTTCTGCGGGTTCCCGATGATCGTCGCAGCCGAACCGATGTTCGCCGCGCAGGCGAGCCCGAGCAGGTAGGGGAGGGGGTTGCGGCCCGCGCGCACCAGCGCGACCGTCAGCACCGGAGTGAAGGCCAGGCAGACGATGTCGTTGGTGAGGACCGCGGAGAGCCCGGCGGCGACGAGCATGAGGATCAGGAGGAAGCGCCGCGGGTGATCCATGAACCCCGTCAAGCGCAGGGCGATGGCCGTGTAGGTCCCGCTCACGCGGTACTGCGACGAGAGAACCATGAGTCCGTAGAGCAGGAGGATCGTCGGGAAGTCGATCGAGGCGAGGGCCTCGGCTTCCGACACGACGCCCACGGCGACCATCAGGATGGCCCCGAGGAGTGCCAGTCCGGTGCGGTCGATGGCCAGGCCCGGCAGAGTCCCGACCGCGACGCCGGCATACGTCAAGCCGAAGATGGCGAGCGCGGCGGGAAGATGGAATTCGGGCGGGATCATCGTCGATCCCCTCTACGTCGAGGCGTCGAGTTCCGGCACGATCGAGGGGACGTCGTCCGGGCCCTCGAAGAGCGCGAGCCCCGGGAACTTGTCCAGGGTGTAGCGGAGCGCGAACTCGCTCGGGAAGAGCATGACCGGCCGCCCCTCCGCGTCCTCCGCCGCGGTGACGTCGGCGTAGAGGTAGGCCTGCTTCTCCTGGATGACGCTCATTCCCTTCTCGTCGAGCCAGCGGATGATCTTCCAGGGCATGTTGTCGAGACGCGCCTCGACCCCGTATTCCGACTTGAGCCGGTACTGCATCACCTCGAACTGCAGGGGCCCGACGGCGGCGAGGAGGTTCGCGGTCGGCGCCATGCCGGGGCGCTGGAAGCGCTGGACCAGACCCTCCTTCACCAGCTGGTCCACGCCCTTGCGGAAGGCCTTGTATTGACCCGGGTTGGCGCTGTTGAGGAGCGCGAAACACTCGGGAGGAAAGCGGGGAATCTCGTCGAAGAGGATCGAGGGGTCGGTCGAAAGCGTGTCGCCGATCTTGAAGTCGGAGTAGCCGACGAGTCCGAGGATGTCGCCCGGCATCGCCTCGTCCACGATCTCGCGATCCTGCCCGAAGATCTTGTGCGAGTTCGTGAGGCGCACCTTCTTGCCCGTGCCCGAGTGGTGGACCGTCATGTCGCGCTCGAAACGCCCCGAGCAGACGCGCGCGAAGGCGATGCGATCGCGGTGACGCGGATCCATGTTCGCCTGGATCTTGAAGATGAAGGCCGAGAACTTCGGCGAATCCGGCGGCACCGGCTCGGGATTGTCGCCGGAGGCCCGGGAGACGCGCGCGACGGGCGGCGGCGAGTGGGCGAGGAAGCCGTCGAGGAGGAGCTGGACGCCGAAGTTGTTGACCGCGCTGCCGAAGTACACCGGCGTCATGGTCCCCGCCAGCACGGCGTCGCGGTCGAAGGGCGCGCAGGCCGCGTCGAGGATCTCCGCCTCCTCGATGAACCGCGTGTAGTCCTCCGGCAGGCATTTCTCGCGGATCAGGGGATCGTGCAGGTCCATGACGTTGATCGGCGCCTTGTAGGCTCCGCCGGGCGTGCGTTCGAAGAGGCAGACTTTCCTCTCCTGCCGGTCATACACCCCGCGGAAGCCGGGACCGGACCCGAGCGGCCAGTTCATCGGCACCGATCCGATGCCGAGGATCTTCTCCAGTTCGTCGAGAAGGTCGAGAGGGGAGAGGGCGGGGCGGTCGAGCTTGTTCATGAAGGTGAAGATCGGGACGCCGCGCCGTCGGCAGACCTCGAAGAGCTTCCTCGTCTGCGCCTCGATGCCCTTGCCCGCGTCGATCACCATGATGGCCGAGTCGACGGCGGTGAGGACGCGGTAGGTGTCCTCGGAGAAGTCGCGGTGGCCGGGCGTGTCGAGGAGGTTCACCTTGAAGCCGCTGTAGTCGAACTGCAGGAGGGTCGAACTGATGGAGATGCCGCGCTGTTTCTCCAGTTCCATCCAGTCCGACGCCGTCGCGCGCTCGTGCTTCCGGGCCGTGACCGTGCCCGCGAGCCGCAGGGCGCCGCCGTAGAGGAGAAGTTTCTCGGTCAGGGTCGTCTTGCCGGCGTCGGGGTGCGAGATGATGGCGAAGGTGCGACGATGGGCGATGTCGTTCATGAAGAGGCGGCTCCGGTCAGTAGAGAATCTCGATGCCCCGCCGCCGCGATTCGACGTGGATGCCTTCCGGAACGAGCGAGTAAACCGAGACGCCGGCGCGACGGACCGCGGTCATCACGGGCGCGTAATCCTCGTCCGTCGTCGCCCTGAAACCCCTGATGTCGGCGAGGAGAGCGAGAAGCCGGGCGCCCTCGGACGACCCCGCAAGGCCGGTGAAGGCCGCGATGAGGCGCGCGCGCTTCTCATCGCGGACCGAGTTCCTGAAGAACAGAGGTTCGTGGGGAATGTGCTCGGTCCGCGCGATGATGCGGAAGCGCGAGTCGTTCTCGACGGCGGCGGCATAGGTGGCCGCCGCCTCGGCCTTTCCCTCGATCAGGCCATCGAGCACGCCCTCGTGACTGCCGCAGAACAGCGGCTTCACGTCGTAGCCTCCGTCCCGGAAGAGCCGGGCCGGGAAGACGAACCCGGAGGTGGAGAAGGGATCGACATAGGCGACGGTCTTCCCGGCCAGGTCGGCCGGGGACTGGAAGTCGTCGGCCGCGCGGACTGCGATTGCGCCCGCGTAGTGCGACCGCCCGTCGTCGCGCGTGGCCTGGAGCGCCGCGGAGACGCCGTACTCGCGGCGGGCCAGGATGTATTCGAAGAGGTTCAGGAGCCCGACGTCCGCGTGGGCGCCGAAGGATTCGATGGCGGCGAGGGGAGTCGCGGCCACGAGGATCTCGATTCTCAGTCCGCTCCCCTTCTCGAGGAGATCGACCAGCGCCGTCCGGTCCTCCGAAGTGAGGTTGCGCCCGTGCTCGGGCGAGAGCATGAAGATGACCGGGTGGCCGGGTGATCCCAGCGTGGCCTCGTCCCTGTCCTGCGTCCAGAGCATGAAGGAGACGACGACGAGACAGCCGAGCGCCATCCCGATCAGGAAACGGATCGTGCGCGGGGCCGACCTCGCAGGAGTTTCGCTCGGGATCTCTTCCTTCATGCCTCGATCATAAGTCCCTGTGTTCATGGAATCAAGGGCAGGCTGCGCGGGATACGCCCCGCAACCCGGCGCCGCCGGACGGCTACTTCGACTCCATGACGTGGCTGCCGTTCCAGTCGGGGGGAGGCGGCGAGGTGATGCAGTCCTCGCACCGCTCGCGCAGGCCGCGCGAGGCCAGGTCGTCCGGTCTCAAGCGGAGGGCTTCATCGAGCTTCCGGATCGCGTCGGTCCAGCGGCGAGCGACGTGGAGCGAGAGGGCCTCCTCGTAGACCGCGACGAAACGCTCTTCCTCGGGCGGAAGGATCCGCCCCTCCGCGAGCAACTCGTAGACGGCGACCGGCTTCGTCTTGCCCTTGACCGCGACGTAATCGAGCCGCCGGGCTCGGAACGACTCCTTGACGCGCTCCCAGGTCGACTCGCTCAGCATGATCCTCGTGCCGTAATACTTGTTCAGGCCCTCGAGGCGGCTGGCCAGGTTGGCGGTGTCACCGATCACCGTGTAGTTCAACCGGTCCTCGGAACCCATGTTGCCGACGATGACCTCCCCCGTGGAGAGACCGCAACGGGTGCCGAGCTCGGGCCGGCCCTCGGAGCGCCAGCGGCTGTTGAGGACGGCGAGGCGCGCCTGGACCTGGAGCGCCGTGCGGCAGCCCAGCTCCGCGTGGTTCTCGGCGCGTTCCGGGGCGTTCCAGAAGGCCATGATCGCGTCGCCGATGTACTTGTCGATCGTGCCGCGGTTCTCGCGGAAGACGGTGCCGAGGTCGGAGAAATAGGCGGAGAGATGGTGGACGAGCTGCTCCGGGTCCATGCGCTCCGAGATCGTCGTGAAGCCGGCGATGTCCGAGAAGTAGACCGTCATCTCGCGCCTCTCTCCGCCCAGGTCCGCCTCCTGCCCGAGCCGGACGAGGCTCTTGACGAGATCGGCCGGCACGTACTTGCGGAAGGAACGAAGACCGGTCTTCATGCGGTCGAAAGCCTTGGCGATCCCGTCGATCTCACGGATCTGGCTCGTCACGCCATGATCCCCGTCGAGGTCGAAGTGCTCGACGCGCGCCATGTCCGCCGCCAGCCGCTTCATGGGTTCGGCGATGCGGCGGGAGAGCACGAGACCGAGCGCGAGGGCGAGGGCGATGAGGAGGAGCGAGGCGAGGACCGCCGCGATGATCCGGTCCTGCACGGCATCCATGTAGATCCCCTCCGGGACCATGACGTGGACCGTCCAGTTCCAGGGGGTCTCGCCGGCGAGGGAGTAGCGAAGCCCGAGATGAGGCTCGCCCGCGGTCTCGAATTCGCCGATGAACTCCCGCGCGCCGGCCGTCGCTTCCTCGAGCGGATCGGCGCCCTCGAGAGACATGAGCATGGCGACCAGGTCCGCCTTTCCGCTCTCCTCCAGCCTCGGGAGCCCGGGTTCGTCTCCCCCCGTGGCCGTGCCGTCGTTCGACACGGGCATTTCATCCCCCGGGGCGAGAGGGAGGGCGACGACGCGGCGCGCGTCATCCAGGATGACGACGAAGATCCGGTCCCGGAGCTTCGTGCCCAGGAAATGGGAGAAGGCCTCGAGCCCGATGTTGATGCCGACGACGAAGCGGGGCGTCGCGGTGTCGTCTCCGTAGATCGGGAGGGAGCAGGTGACGCCGGGGCGGCGCGTCGTGGAGAAGAAGTAGACGTCGGACCAGGCCAGGCCCTTCGACTCGACGGCGGCACGATACCAGGGGCGCGTCCGGGGGTCATACCCGCTGCTCACCGGCTCATCCGCGTCGGGGAAGGACGCGGTCCACGCGGCCGCGGCGTGATTCCACCGCGTGAGCACGCGACCGGCTTCGCGCCTCACGCTGCGAACGCTCAGGGATCCGTCGGGCATGCGCTTGAGCCCGATGTATTGCCCGTCCCGCGACGCCACGAAGACATCGGCGAACTGGGGGTTGTTCTCCATGAGGGTGACGAGAAAACGATCCAGGGCGCGCCGGCCGGATTCCTCGAAGCCGCCCGCGTCATGAAGCGTCCGGACGGTCTCGAGCGCGCGGCCGGCCTGGTTGAGGTAGAGAGAGGCCTGGGAGCGCAGGTTCTGATTCAGTTCGCGCATGACCTGGACGAGGAGCATGCGGGCGGAGTCGCGGGCGGCCGAGAAGACGAGGACGAGCGTCAGGAAGGCCGCGACCACGACGCAGAAGCTGACCAGGGTCGCGAGGGAGAACCGGATGCTGACGCGACCGCCGGAGCGGACCGATACGCCTTTCAGCAAGCCTGTGTCCGGGGACCTCATGACATCGAGGCCAGAATATCAGATCCCGCCGTCCCGCCAAGGGATCTCGCCCCACGCCCCGAGGTCGAGTTCCCGGCCGCCCGGGCTTTCCCGGAGCGGCTTGCGGGATTATCCTGTCAGCCGATGACCTGGCGGATTCCCATGGAGGAGAAGGACCGGCTTCCGGAGGGAGAGGTTCATGCCTGGAGGATCGATCTCCGGACGTGGCATTTCTGCTCCGAGAAGCTGGCTTCGCTTCTCGATCCCGCCGAGCGGGAACGCGCGGCGCGGTTCCGCTTCGATCACCTGGCCCGCGCCTTCACGATCGCGCGGGCGCGCCAGAGGACGATCCTGGCGCGCTACCTGGGCGAGGACCCCGGCCGGGTTCGTTTTTCGACGGGCCCTCGCGGGAAGCCGGAGGTCGCCGCACCCATATCCTCGCCTCCGGTGCGCTTCAACCTTTCCCACTCCGGCGATTACGTCCTCCTGGCCGCCGTCCGCGACCGCCGCATCGGCGTGGACGTGGAGCACGCCGTCCGGGAGATCGACGAGATGGACGACATCGCCCGGCAGAACTTCTCGGCGCGCGAGCGCGCGGCCTGGGACACGATCGAAGGGGAGGACCGGCGGCAGGCCTTCTACCTCTGCTGGACGCGCAAGGAGGCGTTCATCAAGGCCGTGGGCGAGGGGCTCTCGATGCCGCTCGATTCCTTCGATGTCGAGTTGAGGCCGGGCGTTCCGGCCGCGCTCACGGCGATCGGGGGCGACGCCAACGAGGCCTCGCGCTGGAGCCTGACCGGGCTCGACGTGGCCCCCGGCTACGCGGCGGCTCTTTGCCTGGAGGGGGGCGCCTTGCCAATTCGGACGTTCGAGGATATACCCTAGCGGCGCCGCGAACCGGGGCGGCGGGAGCGAGAAAGGATGACGCGAAGGGCGTGATGACGGAACGGTCGGATTCGGTCCGCAGGGCGGTCAGGTTTCTCGCGCTCGGTTCCTTCATCTTCTTCGCCGCCACGCTCGCCTACTACATCGTCCACCGTGAGCATCGCGCGCGTTCCGTCCAGGCACGGCTCGATCTCCTGACACAGAACGCGGCCCAGGACCTCTCGCTCGAGATCTCCCGGATCGGGGTGCTGGCGCATGCCCTGGCCGACACCCTGGGCCGGGAAACCCTGGACGAGGAAGCCCTGACCGAGCTCTTCCGCGCCGCGGTGGAATCGGATTCGCTGATCCTGGAGGCGGGTGTCGCCTTCGAGCCCGGTTCCGCCGCCGCCGGCCACCGGCTCTTCGCTCCTCACTACGGGATGCGCGAGGGGAGGCGACAGGCCTTCCGGGTCGAGCAGTTCTACGACTACACGAAGTCCTCCTGGTATCGCAGCGCCCTGGACTCCGGCGTGACATGGAGCGAGCCGAGCTTCGGCCAGGCCACGAAGCAGTGGACGGTGGGCTGTCTCGTCCCCGTCCGGCGTCCCGGCGACGCGCCCGGGGCGGCGCCGATCGGCGTGGTCCGCGTCAACTACGCGATCCGCGGCCTGCGCCAGATCCTCTCCCGGATCGCGCTCGGCGAGGAGGGCTACGGGTTCATCACCTCGGGCGACGGGTGCTTCATCTACCATCCCAACGAGGATTACGTCCTGGACAGGAAGTCGCTGAGAAGCCTCGGGGAGGAGAATGCCGATCCGGATCTCGCGCAGCTCGCGGAGCGTGTCGCGAGCGGCATTCCGGGCATGATGGAGCGGAAGGCGTACCTGACCGGGGAAATGGCCTGGACCTACTACCGCCAGATCCCCGGCACGGACTGGAGCCTGTCGCTTCTCTTCATGAGGGACGAGATGATCGGCGGGGTGACGGAGACGAGGCAGGACAAGATCCTGATCGCCATCGCCCTGGCCCTCTTCCTCTCCGCCTCCTGCCTCCTGCTCCTGCGCGCGGAAGAGGGGGCGACGGCGCGCCTCATGGCGGGTTCCATTCTCTCGGCCTTCTTCATGACCCTTGCTACGGCATACATCTGGAGCCTTTCGTTCGACCAGCGCTTCTTCGAGTCCTGCAAGAGACGCTTGATCCATGACCGCACGGGTCTGCAGGATTTCATGACCGAGCGGAGCGATCGGGCGGCGGCGCGCGGCGAGCCGGAGCCGATATTCGTGCCGACGGGAGTCTTCCTGCGCTCGATCGAATTCAAGAGCACGACGGACGTCGTGGTTTGCGGCACGATCTGGCAGAAGTTCGAGAAGGGATGGCACGATGGCGTGATCCGCGGCGTGAGCTTCCCGGAGGCGGTCGAAACGCGGCTCGACCCGGCCTTCGAGCACGGGCACGCCGACGGCAGTACCGTGACGGTGGGGTGGGACTTCCGGCTGACCCTGAGACAGCACTTCGATTTCTCGCAGTATCCTCTCGATCCCCAGAACGTCTGGCTCTACGTTTCGCGCCGTGATTTTTCCAGCAACGTCATCCTTGTGCCCGACATCGATGCCTATGACTCCCTCATTCCCCAGACCCTTCCCGGCCTCTCCCCGAACTTCCTGACGGCGGGCTGGCGCGCCGAGAAGTGCTTCTTCGATTTCATGAACGAAAGGTTGAACACGAATTTCGGGATCGACCATTTCGTGGGGCAGACCGACTACCCGGTGCTCTCCTACAATGTCATTCTCCGCCGTTCCTTCCTGGCCCCTTTCATCTCGAACATCCTTCCGCTCTTTTTGATCGGCGGCATCATCTTCGCCCTCCTCTTCATGATCTCGGGCCAGCCGGAGCGGATCACGGCCTTCGACGCCCGCGGAGGACGCGTGACCGGCACGAGCGCGGCCCTCTTCTTCGCCGTGCTCCTCGCTCACATCCGCCTGCGGAACGACATGGGCGGGCTGAACCAGCTGATCTACCTCGAGTATTTCTACTTCCTCATGTACATGGCGGCCCTGGGCGTGGTGGTGGACGTGGCTCTGGTGGGAGCGAAGACCCCGCTGAAGCTGGTCCAGTACCGGGACAATTTCCTGCCGAAGGTCGTCTTCTGGCCCCTGCTCTGCTTCTCGATCCTCCTGGTCACGGCCTTCCACTTCTATTGACGAGACGGTCGCGCCTCGAAAACCGCTCCGCCGCATTCATCACGGGTCGTAAGCGTTGTCGAACGTGCCCTGTTCGTTGAAACCGCTTGCCGTCCGGGGGAAGCTGCTGTTTGATAGGGACGGCGGTCCCGGAACCCGAGGTTCCCGGCCTGCCGCGCCCCGGGAACGCGGCGGGGCGGCAACGTGAACGACGACGGTGAGGGCGTGAAGCCGAAGCAATACACCCAGATCCTGGACCTGGTGAGACGCGAATCCGAGGATTCGGTCGCGCAGCTCGTGACGATTTCCGTGATCTCCGGAATCGCCAACGCGCTGCTTCTCGGCCTGATCAACGCCGGCTCGACGGCCGCGGATCCGAGCCATCCCAGCCCCCGCCTCTTCCTCATCTTCCTCGTCGCGATGGCGCTCTACATCCTCACGAACCGTGTCATCCTCGTGCGGTCCATCGTCCTGGCGGAGACGATGATCAACAAGATGCGCGTACGTCTCTCGAACAAGGTCCGGAACTCGGAGCTCCTCCTCCTCGAACGCCTGGGGCAGGCGCAGATCTACACGCGCATCACGACGGAGACGCAGACGATATCGCAGGCGGCTCCCTTCATCATCCAGACCTTCCAGAACGGCGTGATGGTTCTCTTCTGCAGCCTCTACATCGCCTGGCTTTCGCCGTCGGCCTTCCTCCTGGCTGCCGCGATCGTCGCCGCCGGGATCGCGCACTATTTCAAGGAGAAGAAGACGATCCGGTCCGCGCTCCAGCTTTCGACGCAGAGGGAGATCGAGTTCTTCGGCTCGCTCACCAACGTCCTGAACGGATTCAAGGAGATCCGGCTGAACCGCCGCAAGAGCGACGACGTCTTCGACGTCCTGAGCGGGATCTCGAACAGCACGCGTGACCTGAAGATCCGCACGGGCACGCAGTTCGCCGGGATGGCCACGTTTTCGCAATCCTTCTTCTACGTCCTGATCGGGATCCTGGTCTTCATCCTGCCCCGCTTCAGCGCCACCTACACGGACCAGATGGTGAGGATCACGGCCGCCATCCTCTTCATCGTCGGGCCGCTCACCGCCGTCGTCTCGTCGATCCAGGTCTTCGCCATGGCCAACGTGTCGATCTCCAACCTTTACCGGCTCGAGGAGGCGCTGGGCGAACCGGCCGAACCGGTGCCCGTGAGAGGCAAGTGCGCGGCGCCGCGGGAGATCCACTTCGAGGACGTGGTTTTCGCGTATCGTGACGAGGAGGGAAGGGCGCTTTTTAACGTCGGCCCGATCGATCTCACGATTCGCGGCGGCGAGACGGTCTTCCTCGTCGGCGGAAACGGCAGCGGCAAGTCGACCTTCCTGAAGCTCTTGACGGGACTCTACGCCGCCGAGGGCGGCATCATCCGCTGGGACGGCTGGGTGCTTTCGCCGCAGAACATCGGCGAGTACCGGGAGCTCTACGCGGCCATCTTCTCGGACTACCACCTCTTTGATCGCATCTACGGCGGAAACGGGATCGACGAAGCGCGCGTGAACGAGCTCCTGAAGATGCTGGAGCTGGACCGGAAGACGTCCTTCCGTGACGGGAGGTTCACCCACCAGGATCTCTCGAGCGGGCAGAAGAAGCGCCTCGCGCTTCTCGTCGCCATGCTCGACGACAAGCCGGTGTATGTCTTCGACGAGTGGGCGGCCGACCAGGACCCGGCGTTCCGGCGGTTCTTCTACGAGGAGATCCTCGCGGACTTCAAGCGCCGCGGCAAGACGGTGATCGCGGCGACTCACGACGACAGGTATTTCCCGGTCGCGGACCGGGTCATCAAGATGGATTACGGCCGGATCGCGGCGAACGGAGGCCCGTCATGAACGAAGTCGAGCACACGGCAGGGGAGACGTCCGGACCGACGCTCCATGACTTGGCCGGATTCCTGAGGATGCCCGCCCCGCTGGCCGCACGGGCGCTCGGCGCCGGCGCGGCCGAGGCCCGCGCGATATCCTCGGCGCGCGTCCGCGGGTTCTTGGAGGAACGCGGCGCGGATTTCTCCTTCCGCGTCATCGCCCACGTGAATATGAGGGGCGGGATCGGCAAGACCACGGCCTCGGTCGCTCTCGCCGTGCGCGCCGCCCAGGCCGGGTTTCGCACCTGCCTCCTCGACCTCGATTCCCAGGCCTCGGCCTCCCTCGCCCTGGGCGTGACGGCGGAGGAGGACGACCCGGTCTTCTACGACACGTGGCAGGACCCGGAGGCGGACACGGCGGCGGCGCTGCGCGAGATCGCTCCCGGCCTCTCGCTCCTCCCGTCCTCGCTCCAGAACGGGCTCCTCGATTCCGCGCTCGCCAGCCCCGTTTCGCAAAAGAACGCCGTGAAGGGCGTCTGCGAGGCGCTCCGCGCCCTCGGCTTCGACCTCGTCGTCATCGACTGCCCGCCGTCGCTCGGCGCGGCCGTCATCTCCACCATCTGCGCCGCCGACGCGGTGACGATCCCCACGGGCGCCGACGCCTTCTCATTCAAGGGCATCGAGCTGACGATGCGCGAGATCGCGTCGATCTGCGACACCTTCCACGTGGATCCGCCGGCCGTGAAGATCCTCTACTCGCGCTATGACCGCCGCGAGAAGACCTCGATCGAGGCCCTCGAGCGCCTGAAGCGGGATTATCCCGGGCAGCTCCTGCCCGAGGTGATCCGCACGAGCGCGGAATACGTGAGGGCGCTGGACGGAGGGCGCACCATCTTCTCCGCGCCCGGCCGCAGCCGCGCCAAGGAGGATTACGACGGTTACGTCCGCCTGGCGCTGGGGCTTGATCCTCTCCTCGAGGCGGCGCCGGAACTCGTCAAGGAGGTTCCGGTGCGCGCCCCGGAGCCGGCCCGGGTCCGGGAGAAGCCGCCCGAACCGGCACGCGACATCGCGACCGGGCTTTCCTCCTTCGAGGCGGCTTCGCCCGCCGGCGACGAGGAGGCGGAGCCCCGCGTGAAGCCGCGGAGGAGATCGGACGAGGAGATGAGCTATGACTGAGACCGGTGTCCCGTCCGCGCGCCGCAAGGTGAAGCGGGAACGGACACGCCTCTACCAGCTCCCCGGGAGCGATGAATCGCCGATTCCGCTCGAGCCCGAGATCGTGCGGCCCGCGCGGAAGGCGCGATCCGTCGCGGCGCCCGTCGAACGGTCGGAGCGAAGGCTGCCGGTTCCCTCCGCGACGAGCGAGGTGACGGCGGGTCGCGCGTGGGAGGCGGAGCGGGTGCGTCGCGCCGAGGACATCGTCAAGCGGTACATGTGCTGGTCGGCGGGCGCCGGGGCGCTCATACCGGCCGTCGCGCTCGATTTCGTCGCGGTCTCCGCCCTTCAACTGCTCATGCTCCGCCGCCTCACCTTCCTCTACGGTGTCCCGTTCAGCCGGGACCTGGGCAAGTCCCTGATCGCGAGCGTCGTGGGAGGGATGCCCGTCGCCAAGGCCTCGATTCTCAAGGCCATCCCGATCCTCGGTTACCTGACGGGTGCGGCCGCCGTGTCCGGCGTCGCGGCCGCCTCGACCTACGCCGTCGGTCGCGTCTTCATCCAGCATTTCGAGTCGGGAGGCACGCTCCTGACGTTCCGCCCCGAGAAGATGAAGGAGCATTACGAGGCGGAGTTCCGCGTGGGCGGCCGGGTTTCTCCCGCGCGCGGTGCGCGCGCCGAGGCCCCGGGCAGGGCCTGATCGTGACCTCCGGGGATCGGGTGGCGCTCGTCTGCCTTCCGTATTCCGGCGGAAACGCCTACGGCTACCGCGCGCTCTGTTCGCACCTCGCGCCGTTCGTCGAACCGATCGCCCTGGAACTGCCGGGCCACGGTCGGCGCATGGCCGAGCCGCTTCTCGACGATGTCCACGCGATGACATGCGACCTGGCCGCCCAGATGGAAGGGCGCTGGCCGGAACGCTGGGCCGTCTTCGGCCACAGCCTCGGAGCGCTGCTGGCCTACCTCCTGGCGCTACGCGCCGTCGAGGCCGGCGCACCGCGCCCGCAGCACCTGTTCGTCTCGGGCCGCGGCGGCCCGGGCGTGAAGCGCACCGGGGAACCCCGCCACCTCATGTCGCAGGACCGCCTGATCGCCGAGTTGCGCGCGATGGGCGGCAGCGCGGAGGAGATCCTCGGGAACGAGGAACTGATGGAACTCTTCCTGCCCATCCTGCGCGCGGATTTCGAGGCGGCCGACACCTACGAACCGGCGCCGGTCATCGCGGCCCTGCCCGTGCCCCTCTCGGCCTGGATCGGGCGGCGAGACGACGTGACCCGCGAGGAGGCCCGGCGGTGGCAGGAGGCGAGCACGGAGCCGGTGACGATCAAGGAGTTTGACGGCGGGCATTTCTTCATCAATGATCATGTCCAGGAACTCGCCGGACTCGTGAACGCGGCCTTGGGGTGCGATCCCGCCCGCCCGGCCGCAACCTGTTCCCGGGCCGCGATGGGAGGTGTCGTCCAGCATGGAACCTGTTGACGCGGTCCCCGGCGCGCTTTCGCGGGCCTGGGCGCATCTCGTGAACGCGGTCCGTGCCACGGCCCGGGGCCTGGGGATCGCCTATGGCCACCTGCGCGACAATCCCGTGACCCGGTGGGGGAAGGACTACTACCGCCGGAACCGGATCTCCTTCTACATCTGGATGATGCTCCTGACGCTCTTCGTCCTCTTCTTCTGGCCCTTCTTCGTGGTGACCGTCCACGCGGGCGAGGCGGGGGTCGAGTGGAGCCGCTTCCAGGGGGGCACGATCCTGGACCGGGTCTACCCGGAAGGGACGCACCTGATCAATCCCTTCAACAAGTTCTTCGTATACAACATCCGGAAGCAGACGGTCAGCCACGAGATGACGGCCCTGACGGTGAACGGGCTCCCGGTCCAGATCAGCCTCTCGATCCGCTACCAGCCGGAGTATCAGTTCCTGCCGGTGCTGCACCAGCGCATCGGTCCCGACTACCTCAACGTGATCGTCCTGCCGGAAGTGGAGGCGGTGATCCGCAACGTCATCGGGCGCTTCACGCCCGAGGAGCTCTTCACGACGCAGGGCGGCGTGCTGGAGCGGCTGGTGGTCGGCGCCTTCACGGCGGTGGGAAAGAACTTCATCACGCTCGACAACGTGGTGGTCCGCCGGATCACGCTGCCGCAGAACCTGACGTCGGCGATCGAGGCGAAGTTGACGCAGGAGCAGTTGATGCTCGAATACGACTTCCGGCTCAACCGCGAGCAGCGGGAGGCGGAACGCAAGGCCATCGAGGCGCGCGGGATCGAGCAATACAACCGCACCGTGACGGCCTCGCTCGGCGAGAACCTCCTGCGGTGGGAAGGCATCCGTGCGACCCGGGACCTGGCCACCTGCACCAACTCGAAGGTCATCGTCATCGGATCGGGCCGGGGCGGTCTCCCCGTCATCCTGAATCCGGAACCGTAGGCCGCGCGTGTTCCGGCGTCTCGGCGCCGCCCTGGCGGCCGCCGTCCTCCTGGCCGCCTGCGGCGGGAACGACGCGGCCTACGACCGAGCCGTCCGGGCCTACTTCTCCAAGGGTGATGTCGTCGTGGGCGTGGCCTGGTCGTTCGCGGCCAGTCCGTCCCACAGGTTTCTCGAGGGGGTCCAGCTGGCGCTGGACGAGGTGAACGCGAAGGGCGGCGTGATGGGCCGGCCCATGGTGATCCGGGTCGAGGACGAGGGCGTGACCGCTGAAGAGGGACGCCGGGTCGCCCGGCGTTTCGCGGCCGATCCGGACCTGGTCGCGGTGATCGGCCATCGCAGTTCCGAGGTGGCCCTGCCCGCCTCGATCATCTACGAGCAGAGCGGCATCACGTTCCTGTCGACGGGCGCCACGGATCCCTATCTCACCCTGCACGGCTTCAAAAACGTTTTCCGTCTCCTGCCCAGCGACGAGGATTACAGCAGGGCGATCGCCGGCCTGAGACTCTACCGCGGATACAAGCCCATCCGCCGCGCGGTGATCATCCACACCGACGATGTCGACGGCAATTCCTTCGCCACGACCATCCAGTATCAGCTGTCGCGGGAGTCGCAGGCCATGGACATCGTCTCGGTCCAGCATTTCAACCCCGAGGAGACCAACTTCCGGACGCTCCTGTCCAAGCTGTCCGACGTCACCTACGACGTGATCCTCCTGCAGAGCCCGGCCACGGCCGCGGCGCTCCTCATGCGCCAGGCCCGGGAGATGGGAATCACGGCGCCGTTCATCGGCAAAAGCGCGCTGGACACGCTCGACCTCTGGAACGAGGCGGGGGTGGCGTCGAACGGCACGATGATCGCGACGAACTACTCGCCCCGGGAGATTCGCCCGGCGGCCCTGGATTTCCACGAGAAGTTCATCGCGCGTTACGGCGAAGTCCCGGACGTGCGCGCGGCGCGCGGCTACGACGCCGTCATGACGCTGGCGGGGGCCATGAATCGCTGCCGGAGCACGGTCCCGGTCACGGTGCAGGACACACTCCGGGTGAACTATTCCGCGGAGGGCGTGACGGGCCCGATCGACTTCGACGAGAACGGGGACCTCGTGGACGAGCACGTCTTCTTCAAGGTTCTCCGGGACGGAAAGTTCATCTACCCCGAGATCCACTGACCGGCCGCGACCGCCCCGGGAGGCGCGGCGCGCTCGACTACCTGAGGATGTGACTCTCCACGAATCCCGCGCCGTTCCGGATCGAGTGCGTGTCGCTGAAGAAGTCCTGGGCCCTCTGTTCCATGTAGATGGAGTCGTCGACCTGCTCGCTCACCATGGATCGCAGTTCGTCGCCGTTCGTGACGACGCGCGTGGTGAGGAAGACGAGCAGTTCCGTCTTCTCTTCGCGATACTGCTTGGAACGAAAGGCCGCGCCGATGATCGGGATATCTCCCAGGACCGGCACGCGGCTCTCCAACCTCGTCCGGTCGGTCCGGATGAGGCCGCCGATGACGACCGATTCGCTGTCCCCGAGTGTGACCACGGTGCGGCTGTTGCGCGTGGAGATGATGGGGTTCGCGTTCTGGACGTTGACGCCCGTGGGGAGGTTGTTCATGTCGTAGAAGGACTTGATCTCCTGGAAGACCTCGAGCACGGTCTGGCGCCGCCGGTTGATGTGGGGCGTCACGACCAGCTTGATCCCGAGATCGGTGTAGCTGAAGGTGTTCTGCGTCACGCCGCCCACGGTCGTGGCCTGGTTCAAGAGAACGGGGACGTTGTCGCCGATCGTGATCGAGGCCTCCCGGTTGTTCGCCGCGAAGATGCGCGGCGTGGCCACGATGCGGGTGCGATTGTCGCGGACGAGAGCCTGGATGACCCCCTGGAGCGTGCGCTGGTCGCCGATCACGCCCTGCTTGAGACCCGTGAAGGCGAGGGCCTCGAGAACGCCCACGCCGGGCGCGTTCCCGCGGATGCCGAAGTCCACGTTGGAGTTCTTCCAGGTCCAGTCCACGCCGAGGTTCTTCGCGGCGTCGAGCCGCACTTCCAGGATGATGCATTCGATGAGCACCTGGAAGGGGGCGATGTCGAGCTTCTTGACCGTCTCCAGGACCGCGTCGATGGTCTCCTCGGGCGCGCTCAGGACGAGGGAATTGGTACCGACATCGGCGACGATGGAGACGCCTTGGTTTCCGAGCCCGAGGGCTCCGCCGCTGCCGGGGCTGTAGACGGCGTTGAGGACGGTGACGAGCTTGGCGGCGTCGGCGTTCTCGAGGTAATACACGACCGTGCGATAGCGGGCGGGAGATTCCTGGGCCTGGGCCGTCGTGCTCGTGGAACCGGCCAGGAGAAGGAGCGCCCCGAGCAGGCAGGTCCCGAGTCCGCGCCGGAACGCGCCGGCGCGATTCAGCCCGTCGATCAGTCTCGTCGTCATCGCAATCGCTCCTTGGATCGCGTCCGCGCGCGGCGGCCGGAACGCGTCAGTTTTTCGATTCTCCCACGAGGGAGATCATTTCGAAGAAGATCAAGCCGAGAAAACCCATGACCGGAGTCAGGATGAGGGAGCCCAGGAAGAATCCCCAGAACCCGAGGAGCTTCTTCCTGCCCAGGAGCCCGACCATGAGGCTCAGTGCCACGTAGAGCGTAGGGACGACGACGTTGATCATGGGTCCGCTCCTGCCTCCCTAAACGACCGGGGCCATGCGGCGTCCGTCTCTTCCGCGAGGGAAGACACGAAAGGCCCGCATGGCCCCGCTTGACGCCTACTTGGAGCTCTTCATCTCCTTGGCCAGTTTCTCGCCTTCCTTGAGGGACTCGCGGAAATACTCGCGGACCTTCACCGGGTCGAAGTCCAGGAGCGTGCCACCCGTGTCGAAGTGCATGATGAAGACCTTGCCCACGGCGTAGGTCACGGCGCCGGAGATCAGGGGCACGGTGACGAGACCGGGGGCCGTCCCGATGAAGGGAACCATCTTCACGAGGCTCGCCGCGAGCAGGCCGATGCTGCCGAAAGCGATGGAGGAGGACGTGACGCCGCCCAGGAGCGATCCGACGATCGACTTCACGGCGTTCTCACGGAAGGGAACCTCATACAGTTCGGCCAAATCCTTGGTCATCTTGATCTGGATTCCGATGACGGCCGCAAGATCGACCAACGGATAGGGAATCAGCCCCGCTCCCATGGTCCAATACATGTAGTTCTTGACGATTTCCTTCGCCTTGGCGTCCTTCGATTCCACCACTGTCGCCGTTTCTGTCATCACGCACCTCCGGGGGTCTTTGAGGCTCGGCCAATCTCCATCGCGAAACTCCATGGGAAATCGACCTCGAACGGGGAAAATGTACGCCCGGGCCTCGAGGGAGTCAATGATTATCCCCGACGATAATTCCGCTTGCTTTTTACGCCGCCGGGCGCAGAATTTTCAGGAGATATATGACGAGCACGAACGACAACCCGGAAAAGGATCCTGCCGCCGAGCTTTCCCGCGAAACGCGGGCGAAGCAGGCGACTCGGAATTACATGTGGTGGGCCATGGGTGCGGGGCTCATTCCCTATCCTTTCGCGGATATCCTCGCCGTCACCGCGGTGCAGTTGAAACTGGTCGAGGAGATCGCCGGTCACTACGACATCAAGTATTCCGAGAACCGGGGCAAGGCCATCATCGCTTCTCTCATCGGTAGCCTCGTGGCGACCACGATCGCTCAAGGGGCGATCGGGAGCCTCCTGAAGCTCGTGCCCGTCGTCGGCACCTTCATCGGGGCCGTCTCGATGCCGATCTTCGCCGGAGCCACGACGTATGCCGTGGGCAAGGTCTTCATCATGCACTTCGAGACGGGCGGCACGCTCCTGGATTTCGACCCGGCCCGGATGCACCAGTACTTCATCGACCAGTTCGAGGAAGGACAGAAGGTCGCCAGCCACATGCAGGAGCAGAAGAAGGGCAAGGAAGCCGCGAAACTGCCGGAAATCTAGGTCCAACCTCCCGAAGATCAGCCTTGAATCGCCCCCCCTTCTCCTGTAGAAATGTGGCGACTACGAGGCACGATCACGAAGCACTGAATACGGCACGGGGTTGATCGTTCGCGTTCCTCCAGAGGACGCGACATCCCCAGCAAACCACATCGAGTAACGCACGCTCCAGCGAACCCCCTTCGGGGTTAAAAAGTGAGTGAAGGGCAGGGCCGCGGTCCTGTCGTCATCACTTTCATTCTCAACCCATGACTTCCCCAAGAGGTGGTGTTCGCGCGTGTCTGCACTCGGCCGTTTTCATAGTCCTTTCGACACGGGCGCTTTTCGCGCCCATGCCGATCCCCCGGCGGTCCGGTCGTGAGAACCGTTGTCGAGGTCCTTGCGCGCCGGGCGGAAACCGACCCGGGCGGAACGGCTTGCATCTTCCTGGAGGACGGAGAGACCGAAGCGGGCCGGCTGACCTTCCGTGACCTGGATCACCGGGCTCGGGTCCTGGCGGCCCGCCTGGCGACCGGGGGCATGACGGGAGACCGGGCCCTGCTCCTGTATCCCTCGGGCCTCGAGTTCGTCACCGCCTACTGCGGCTGCCTCTACGCCGGCGTCGTGCCGGTCCCATGCTATCCGCCCGGCCGTCTCCGGCCGGACCGACGGCTCCCGGTCATCGCTTCCGACGCCGGCGCGCGCCGGGTCCTGACCACGACACGGGTGATGGCGGCGCGTGACACCCAGGTCGCGCACTACCCGGAACTCGGTGCGCTCGACTGGATCGCGACCGATGCCGAGGGCGGGGAGGAGATCCCCGCGTGGCAGCGGCCCGCGATCGGGCCGGAGACGCTCGCGCTCCTGCAATACACCTCGGGCTCGACCTCGGCGCCGCGCGGGGTCATGGTCACGCACCGGCACATCCTCGACAACGTCCGCGACATGGACGCGAACTGGGGACATGCGCCCGGAAGCGTCATGGTGACCTGGCTGCCGCTCTTCCATGACATGGGGCTGATCTACGGTCTCCTGCAGCCGCTCCTCATGGGCTTCACCTGCGTCATGATGCCGCCCGCGGCCTTCCTGCAGAGACCTCGCCGGTGGTTGGCCGCGATCTCGCGCTACCGCGGCACCCACGCGGCCGCGCCGAACTTCGCCTACGATCTCTGCGCGAAGAAGATCACCGGCGAGCAGAAGGCCGGGCTCGATCTCTCGAGCTGGCGCGTCGCCCTGAACGCGGCGGAGACGGTGCGCGCCGAGACGCTCGACCGTTTCCACGAGGCCTTTGCGCCGTGCGGCCTGGGGCGCAACGTTCTCACCCCGGGCTTCGGTCTCGCCGAATCGACGCTGAAGGTGACGACGAATCCCGCGGACCGGGCGGCCACGGTCCTCTACGTGGACGCGGAGGAATTGGCGCGACACCGGGTCCGGGCCATCGCTGAGCATGCACCCGGCGCGGTGCCGATCGTGGGCTGCGGAGTGCCGGTCTCCGAGACGACGGTCCGGATCGTGGAACCGGAGTCGTGCGATGCGTGCCCGGAGGATCGGGTCGGAGAGATCTGGGTCGGGGGCCGGATCGTGGCCGGCGGCTACTGGAACAGGCCCGGAGAGACTCGGGACGTGTTCGACGGCCGGATCGCCGGTTCCGGCGAGGGGCCGATGCTGCGCACCGGCGACCTGGGATTCCTGCACGGCGGCGAGCTCTTCGTGACGGGCCGGATCAAGGACATGATCATCGTCAACGGTCTCAACCATTACCCGCAGGACCTGGAACTGACCTCGGAGACGGCTCACCCCGCCCTGCGCGCCTCCGGCGCCGCGGCCTTCGCGATCGAGACCGGGGAGGGGGAACGGATCGTCGTCGTCCAGGAAGTCGAGCGGACCTGGCTCCGCAGGATCGACGCCGACGAGGTCCTGGGGCGCCTGCGCGAGAGAATCGTCGAGGAACACGGCGTGCCCGTGCACGCCGTCGTCCTGTTGAAGCCCAACGCCCTGCCCAAGACCTCGAGCGGCAAGGTGATGCGCGGCGCCTGCCGGAAGGCGTTCCTCGACGGAACGCTCGAGGCGGTGGCGGTCAGGCGTGAGCCGGGGCCGGCCGGGGCGGGGGAGACCGCCTCGGGCGACGACATCCGGACGAAACTCCTCGGGATCCTGGCGCGGCGCTTCGGTATTCCCGCCTCCTCGATCGATCCCCGGGCCTCCTTCGCTTCCTACGGCCTCGACTCCGCCGGCGCGGTCCAGGTCTCGGGCGAAATGGCCGCGATGCTCGGCCGCGATCTGCCGCCGACCCTTCTCTACGACCACCCGACCGTCTCGGCGCTCGTCTCGTTCCTGGGCGGAGAGACGCGCGGGGGCGCAGCGCGCCGTGCCTCAGCGAAACCGACGGATCCAGGCGACCGCGAACCGGTCGCGGTCATCGGCCTGGCCTGCCGCTTCCCCGGCGCGCCGGACGCGGAATCGTTCTGGAACCTCCTGCGCGACGGCGTGGACGCGGTCCGCGAGGTGCCGGCGGACCGGTGGGATGCGGCGGCGCTCTACGATCCCGACCCGGACGCGACGGGTAAGACGACGACGAAATGGGGCGGCTTTCTCGACGGCGTCGGCGACTTCGACGCCGACTTCTTCGGGCTATCGCCGCGCGAGGCGGAGAGCCTGGACCCGCAGCAACGCCTGCTCCTGGAGGTGAGCTGGGAGGCGCTGGAGGACGCGGGCGTGGCGGCCGACGGCCTGGCCGGCACGAACACCGGGGTCTTCGTCGGCGTGAGCAACTTCGACTACGCCCGGATGCTGCTGGCGTCCAACGGCGGGACGGACATCTATGCCGGGACCGGCACCGCGCTCTCCGTCACCGCCAACCGCCTCTCCTATTTCCTCGACCTGCGTGGACCGAGCGTCGCGGTCGACACGGCCTGCTCCTCCTCGCTCGTGGCTCTCCACCAGGGCGTTCGGGCCCTGCGCGGCGGCGAATGCGACCTGGTTCTCTCCGGCGGGGTGAACCTCGTCCTCTCGCCCGAGTACACCATCTCCTTCTCGAAGGCGGGCCTCATGGCGCCGGACGGCCGGTGCAAGGCCTTCGACGCGAAGGCCGACGGGTACGTGAGGTCCGAGGGGTGCGGCATCGTGGTGCTGAAGCGCCTCGCGGACGCCCGGCGCGACGGGGACCGCGTCCTCGCCGTCATTCGCGGCACGGCCGTGAACCAGGACGGCCGTTCGAACGGCCTGACCGCGCCGAACGGGCCGGCCCAGGTGGACGTGATCCGCCGCGCACTCCGCGACGCAGGGGTCGAACCGGGCGCGATCGGCTATGTCGAGGCACACGGCACGGGCACGGCTCTCGGCGACCCCATCGAGGTCGGGGCGATCCGGGAGGCGCTCGGCGAGGGACGGGACGGGGCTCCCTGCATCATCGGGTCGGTGAAGGCGAACATCGGTCACCTCGAGAGCGCGGCCGGGATCGCGGGTCTCATCAAGGTCGTCCTGATGCTCGGCCATGCCGAGATTCCCCGGCAACTGCATTACACGTCGATGAATCCGCGCCTCCCGATCGCGGGGACGGCGTTCACGATCGCGTCGGAGCGCCGGCCGTGGGAGGGTGAGCGACTGGCGGGCGTCAGTTCGTTCGGCTTCGGGGGCACGAACGCACATGCCATCGTGGAGGGAGGACCGGGCGAGGACCGGGACGAGAGGCGAGACGGCACGACCTGGAATCACCTGTGGCTCTCGGCTCGTACCGAACCCGCCCTGCGGGAACTCGCGGCCCGCTACGCCGCGTTCCTCGCCGAGCGCCCGAAGATCCCGCTCACGGATCTCGCCGTCACCTCGAGCCTCGGCCGCTCGCGTTGCCCGAAGCGCCTGGGTGTCGTCGCGGAGAACGCGGCCTCGATGGCGGCGGCGCTCGAGGCGGCGGCACGGGGCGAGGAGCACGAGGGGCTGGTCACGGGAGAGGTTCTCCCGGGCGATCCCGGCGTCGTCTTCCTCTACACAGGCCACGGTTCGATCTACCCGGGGATGGGTGCCGACCTTTACGAGCGCGAGCCCGTGTTCCGCCGCACGATCGACCGGTGCGACGCGATCCTGCGGCCGCTCCTCGACGCCTCGCTCTGCGACGCGCTCTATCGCGATACCGATCGCCTGAAGCGCATGGACTGGTCCCAGCCCGCGCTCTTCGCCCTCCAGTACGCGCTGACCGAGCTCTGGGGCTCCTGGGGCGTGCGGCCCGCGGCCGTCGCGGGGCACAGCGCCGGCGAGTACGCGGCGGCCTGCGCGGCCGGCGTGATGACCTTCGAAGACGGATTGGCGCTCGTCGCCGAGCGCGGCCGCCTGATGCAGACGCTGCCGCCCGACGGTGCCATGGCCGCGGTCATGGCGGACGAGGCGGTGGTCCGGGAGGCGATACCGGAGGGTGAGGACCTCGCCGTCGCGGTCTCGAACTCGCCGGTCAACACGATCCTCTCGGGCCGGCGCGCCGCGCTCGAGTCCGCGATCGCGAAGCTCGCGGCGCGCGGCCTCAAGTGCACGAGGCTCGAGATCCCGGTCGCGGCCCACTCGCCGCTCGTCGAACCGATCCTGGCCGCGTTCGAACGCTTCGCGGGAGGCGTCCGGTTCTCGAGGCCGAGGATCCCCCTGATGTCGAACGTGAGCGGGGGCGCGGCGGGCGACGAGGTGACGACGGCCGGGTACTGGGTGCGTCACTTCCGCGAGACGGTGCGCTTCGGCGAGAACCTGCGCGCGCTCGACGGCGCCGGTCACCGGGTCTTCCTCGAGATCGGACCTCACCCGACGCTCCTCGGGATCGCCGAGGAGAACGTGGGGCGGACGGGGCGCTGCCGGGCGGCCTCACTCGACCGCGAGCGACCGGCGGCGCGGCAGATCCGCCTGGCGCTCGGCGCGCTCTTCGCCGGAGGCATCGCGATCGACGATGCGGCCTTGCTCCGCGCGAGCGGCGGACGACGCATCGCCCTGCCGACCTACCCGTTCCAGCGGAGGCGCTACTGGATACGGGGCGAGGGACCGGCTGCCGTTCCCCGCCCGCACGAAGCCTCCGACAACCTTTCTTCGGTCGCGTGGCCCGCGGTGGCGGCATCGCGGCCGGAACGTGCTCCCGGAGCGTGCCTGATCTCGGGTGCGGGCGAAGCCCTGCGCAACGAACTCGCGGCGCTCATCGAGGCGCGCGGCGGGATCGTCCTCGACGAGTCGAGGGCGGCGGATGCGACTGCGGCGATCCTCCTCGCGCCGGATCGCGGCGGGGATCCTGAACCTTGCGGAGAGGATTTCCTCCGCGTGGCCGGACTCGCGAAGGCAATGACCGGACGACCGGACGGCGCACGGCTCCTCATCGTGACCCGCGATGCCCAGCAGGTTCGGCCGGACGACCGCGTCGCGGGTTTGAGCCAGTCCTGGCTCTGGGGTCTCGGGCGCAACATACCTCTCGAGCATCCCGATGTCGTCGTCCGGCTCGTAGACCTCGATGCCGAGGCCGGTGCGAACGAGATCATCGCCGAGCTCGGCTCGGGGGATGACGAGGAGGAGATCGCGTATCGCGCCGGCGCGCGGCACGGGGCTCGGATCGAGCCGGGCGTTCCGGATACGCGTCCGGTCGCGATCCGCCGCGATGCGACCTACCTCGTCACGGGCGGCCTCGGCGGCCTGGGGCTCGGGCTGGCGCGCGGTCTCGCCCGGCGGGGCGCGAGTCAGCTCCTCCTCGTCGGTCGCACCGGGGCCGCCACGGCGGAACGTCGCGCGGCGGTGGAGGCGATCGAGGCGCTGGGCGCGCGCGTCGCGGTGCGGGCCGCGGACGTGGGCGACACGGCGATCGTCGCGACGCTGGAGCAGGCGCTGGACGGCTTGCCGCCGCTCCGCGGTATCATCCATGCCGCCGGATCGGGCCGGAAGCGGCGGATCGACGGCTTGACGGCCGAGGACCTGGAACCGCTTCTCGCCGCCAAGGCGCGCGGCGCCCTCAACCTCGACCGCCTCGCCCGCGGCCGGACACTCGATTTCTTCGCCTGCCTCTCTTCGATGGTCGCCGCGTGGGGCGCGGCGGAGCAGGCGCACTACGTCGCGACGAACCACTTCCTCGACCTCTTCGCGGCTCGTCGCTCGGCCGCCGGCGCGCCGACCGTCTCGATCGGGCTCGGCCCGGTCTCCGGCGCCGGCATGCTCCACGAGGGCGGCGCCGGGAACCTCGAGCGGATGGGGTTGGCTTTCTGGACCGTCGACGAAGCGGTCGAAGTGGTGCTGCGGCGAGCCGGATCGCGCCTGCCGCGCATCGTCGCGGCGCGGATCGACTGGGCCACCTACCGCGGGGTGCACGAGGCGCGTCGTTCGCGTCCGCTCTTCAGCCGGCTGGGTTCTCAGCCGGTCGCGACTACGGCCGCGGCGCCCATAGCGCCTGCGGCGCCCATAGCGCCTGCGGCGCCGCGCGCGACCTTCGTGGATGCGCTTGAGGGTCTCGATCCCGGAGCGGCCCGCGAGCGGCTGGCGCGTCACCTCGCCGCCGCGCTGGCCGATGTCCTGCGCCTCGATGCGGAGAACCTCGACCGGGACGCGGGATTCTTCGCGATGGGCATGGACTCGATCACGGCCATGCAGTTCAAGCGCCGCCTCGAGAAGGGGATGGGCCGTTCCCTTCCCGCGACTGCCGTCTTCAACTACCCGAACGTCAACGCGCTCGCGGATCATCTCGTGGGCGCGATCGCGCCATCAGCCCCGGTGGACCGGCCCGCGCCGCGCGCCGCGGCGCCGTCGGCCGCCTCGGCCCGTGCCGGGGGCGACGGCTTCGAGGAGAGCCTGCGCCGGCTGGAGAGCCTGGTGGGGATCGAATGACCACGTCGCGGCTCATCTTCATCGACGGGATTCCCGGCACGGGCAAGTCCGCGACCGCCCATCGCCTCTGCCGCCATCTTCGCTCGCTGGGGCGCGATGCCCGCTGGGTCTACGAGCACGAGACGCCGCACCCGGTCATCGAGCATGCGCGCGTCGTCGATGTGCTCAACGGCGGACCGCTCGACCCGGCGCTTCATGCGCTGGCTCTCGAGAATTGGTCGCGCCACGTGAATGGACCGGGCGCGACCGCGACGACCCTCTTCGAGAGTACCTTCTTCCAGACGCCGCTCCACGTTTTCTTCTTCAACGATCGGTCCCTCGACGAGATTTCGAAGTACGTCGACCGGGTCGTCGCGACCGTGAGGCCCTGCGACCCGAGGCTCGTTCTCCTGCGCCATGCGGACCTCGCGACGGCGCTACCCCGGACCTACGAGAAGAGGGGAGAGTGGTTCGCGCCGTTCCTCTCCGCGCGCATCGCCGCCTCGCCGCTCGGGGCGCGGCTCGGGCTCACGGGTCTCCCCGGCCTCGAGGAATACTTCCGCCGCTACCAGGATCTCGTCGATACGCTCGCGCAACGCTTGGAGATGCCGTGCCTGGCGATCGAGACCGACGCCGGCGACTGGGCGAGCCACCTTGACAGGATCTGCGCCTTCCTCGAACTGCCGCCCCTGGATGCGCGCCCGCCGCGGATCGCGGGCGCGGAGCGTTTCGCGGGCACGTACCGCGCCGTCGGCACCGGGAACGAGATGACGATCACGGCCTCGGACGGTCTCCTGAGGGCGACGGACGGCGCCCTTCTCTTCCCCTCGGGGGAGAGGACGTTCGAGGTGGAGGGGACGTGCATTCTCCTCGCCTTCGAACCGGACGCATCGGGGCGGATGGAACGGATGCGGGCCTCGGGTTCCCTGCCGGCGCTCGATCCCCTGTGGACGCGGATCCCGTGAGCGGCGCGTCGATGAACGAGCGCGTGACCCGGGCTCTCGACGCCGCGGCGCGCAAGATCGAGGAGGCCGAGCGCGCCCGCACGGAACCGATTGCGATCATCGGCATGGGCTGCCGCTTCCCGGGCGGCGCGGAGGATCCGGAGAGCTTCTGGAAGCTGCTCGCGGACGGTATCGACGCGGTGGGCGAGTATCCGGCCTCGCGCTGGGAGATCGGGCGCTTCCACGACGAGGATCCGGACGCGCGGGGCAAGATCCCGACGCGGCAGGGAGGATTCCTCGCGGACGTCGACCGGTTCGACGCCGCCTTCTTCGGCATCTCGCCGCGGGAGGCGATGAGCCTGGATCCCCAGCAACGGCTGCTTTTGGAGGTCGCATGGCGGGCGCTGGAGGACGCGGGACTGACGCGCGAGAAATTGACGGGGAGCGCGACCGGCGTCTACGTCGGCATCTCGGCCGGCGACTATCTCGGGCTCCTGTCGCGCGGCGGGCTGGAGGAGATCGACCCGTATTTCGTGACCGGCAACATGCTGAACGCCGCGGCCGGGCGCATCGCGTACGCCCTCGGTCTTTCCGGCCCCGCCTTCTCGGTGGATTCCGCCTGCTCCTCCTCGCTGACCGCCCTCCACCTGGCCTGCCAGGCCCTGCGGGGCGGCGACTGCGAGACCGCGCTCGCGGCCGGCGTGAACCTGATCCTCGCGCCCGAGGTCTTCGTCGGGCTTTCGCGCGCGCGGGTTCTCTCGCCCGACGGCCGGTGCAAGACCTTCGACGAGTCGGCCGACGGCATGGGGCGGGGCGAAGGATGCGGCGTGCTGGTCCTGAAGAGGCTGTCGCGGGCCCGCGCGGACGGCGACCGCGTTCTCGCCCTCATCCGCGGATCCGCGGTCAACCAGGACGGCGCCTCCGGCGGGCTCACAGTGCCGAACGGGCTGGCGCAGGAGGCGGTCATTCGGAAGGCGCTCGCGAACGCACGGGTGGAGGCGCCCGAGGTCGATTACGTCGAGGCGCATGGCACGGGCACGCCGCTCGGGGACCCGATCGAGATGAAGGCGCTTCGCGAGGTCTACGCCCTCGGCCGCCCGGCGGACCGGCCGCTCGTGGTGGGATCGGTCAAGACGAACATCGCCCACGGCGAGTCGAGCGCGGGCATGGCCGGCATCATCAAGACGGTGCTGGCGATGAGGTCCGGGATCATCCCGGCCCACCTCCATCTCCGCGCCCGCTCGTCGCGGATCGAGTGGGGTGAGGGCGAGATCGCGGTGCCGACGGCGGCGATGCCGTGGCCCGCGACGGGCCGTCCGCGGCGCGCCGGGATCAGCGGGTTCGGCTTCAGCGGGACGAACGCGCACGTGATCCTCGAGGAGGCTCCGGCCGCGCCCGTCAACGTCGCGGTGGAGCGCGTGCGTCCGGCCCACCTGCTCGTGCTCTCCGCCGCCTCCGAGGAGGCGCTGGCCGAGATGGCCGGACGATATGCCGATCGCATCGCCGCCGTCGAACTCGCCGATCTCTGCTTCTCGGCCGCCACCCGGAGAAGCCGATGGGCGCACCGGGCCGCCTTCGTCGCTCCCGACGCGACGGGACTGGGCGAGATGCTTCGGCGCTTCGCCGCCGGCGAGGAGGTCGCGGGCGCCAGCCCTGTCGGCGGTTCGAAGCCGGCCGTCGCCTTCCTCTTCACGGGACAGGGCGCGCAGAATGCCGGCATGGGGCGCGATCTGTACGCCGCCGAACCACTCTTCCGCGAAACGATCGACCGCTGCGCGGCGGCGCTGGACGGAGTGATGGATCGGCCGCTCGCGGAGATCCTCTGGCCGGGCGACGAGGCGGGCCGGAACGCCCTCGACGAGACGATCCACACCCAGCCGGCGCTCTTCGCGATCGAGATGGCGCTGGCCCGGCTCTGGCAGTCGTGGGGCATCGAGCCGGCTGCGGTGATGGGGCACAGCGTCGGGGAGTTCGGCGCCGCGTGCCTTGCCGGGGTCTTCACACTCGAGGAAGCGGCGCGCCTGGTGGCGGCGCGCGGGCGGTTGATGCAGGCCCTGCCGCCGGACGGCGCCATGGCCGCGGTCCTCTGCGACGAATCCCGGGCGCGCGCGGCCCTGGCGGGATTCGAGGATCGTCTCGCCATCGCCGGGGTGAATGCCCCGGAGAACACGATCGTCTCGGGCGAACGCGAGGCGCTGCGCCGCGTCACGGAGCGGCTGATCGCCGACGGAGTGACCGTGAAACCCCTGAAGGTCTCGCACGCCTTCCACTCGCCGCTGATGAAGCCCATGCTCGAAGAGTTCCGCCGCGTGGCGGACGGCATCGGCTATGCGGCGCCGAAGATCCGGATCATCTCGAATGTCACCGGCGAGGCCGCGGGTCCCGAGATCGCCACCGCCGGGTACTGGGTCGATCACGTGATGAAGCCCGTGCTTTTCGGCCGGAGCATCGAGACGCTCATCCGGGACGGTTGCCGGGCCTTCGTCGAGATCGGGCCGCACCCGACGCTCCTCGGCCTCGCCCGCCAGTGCGCCGGGGACGATGGCGGCCTGTCGTGGATCCCGAGCTTGCGACGCGACCAGCCCGAGCCGGCCGAGATGCTCAAGGGACTGGGGGCGCTCTGGTGCCTCGGCGCGCGCGTCGACTGGAACAACGTCTTCGGGGATCACGGCGGTCGCGTGATCGACCTGCCGGGCTATCCCTTCCAGCGCCGATCCTATTGGCCGCGCCTCTCGATCACGCCGACGGCGGCCGTCTTCGGCGAGATTCACGAGGTGACGTGGCGGCCGCTGGAGCGTCCCGTCGCCGGCGACCTGCCCCGGAATTGGATCGTGCTTTCCGGGCCCGGCGACACGGGTGCATCGATGGCGGCGGCGCTCGAGGCTCGCGGTTGCCGCGTCACGCGATCGGAGAACGTGGACGGGCTGCGGAGGTCGGTGCGCGATTCCGGGCTGATCGTCGACGGCATCGTGGATGCCCGGGGCACGCGACCGGAAGGAGAGGAGAGCCTTTTCCAGCGGAGCGAGGAGCTGGTGAGCGGGGCTGCGGAGCTTCTGCGATTCGCCGGGGAGCATCCGGCCGCGCGTCTCTGGATCGTGACGCGGGGCGCGCGGGGTCGCGGGACGGCGAACCCGGCCGCGGCGGCCCTGTGGGGTTTCGGGCGCACCGTCGCGCTCGAGCGACCCGAAACCTGGGGCGGCCTCGTCGACCTGGCCGACGCGCCGCGGGACGATGATGCCGAGGGGATTCTCGCCGCGCTCGCGGCCTCGCGCACGGAGCCCCAGCTGGGCCTGGCCGAGGGGCGACTCGAGGCGTGCCGGCTGGCGCGCGTGACGGAGAAACCTGCCGGGGACTTCGTGCCGACGCCGGACGGGACCTGTCTCGTGACCGGCGGGCTGAGCGGGCTGGGCCTGGCCGTGGCCGAGTGGCTCGTCGAGCGCGGCGCGCGTCACCTCCTGCTCGTGGCGCGGCGTCCCCCCTCGGACGAGGCGCGCACCGCAATCGGGCGGATGGAGAGCCGGGGCGCGGAGGTTCGCATCGAGAGCGCCGACGTGTCGAACGCCGACGACGTCGCGCGCGTGATGAAGGTCGTGGCCGATAACCTGCCGCCGCTTCGCGGCCTGTTTCACGCGGCGGGGGTGATCGAGGACATGACGCTCGATCGGCTCGATGCGTCCGCGATCCGTCGCGTCATGGCGCCGAAGGTGGCAGGGGCCGTCCACCTCGCCCGGGCGTCACGTGCGCTCCCTCTCGACGCGCTCGTCTTCTTCTCCTCGGCCTCCGGCGTTCTCGGTTCGCCGGGACAGGCGCATTACGCCGCGGCCAACGCCTGTCTCGACGCCTATGCCCTCGCCCTGCGCGGCGCGGGAATCCCGGCGCTCAGCGTGGCGTGGGGGCCGTGGGCCGATATCGGGATGGCGGCGCGGCTGGGAGAGTCCCACCGCCGCGCGCTCGAGGGCCGGGGCCTGCGCCCGATGAAGCCGCGCCGTGCCCTCGAGATTCTCGGTGCGCTGACCGCCCATACCGGTTCCCGGCTCGTCGTGGACGCGGACTGGCCGGCCCTGGCCTCGACGGCGCCTGGTCTCTCCTCGATGCTTCTCGATCTCGCCGGGTCCGAGGTGACCGCGGCCGGCGCGCGGGAGGAGAAACCTCTCGAGGCCATCCGGGCCGCCGCCGATCCTCTGGCCGCGACCGAGCGATACATCCAGGACCGGGTCATGAAAGTTCTCGGCCTCGCGGAGTCGGCCCGGCCGTCGCCCGACACGGCGCTCAATCGGATCGGCGTCGATTCGATGATGGCCACGGAGCTGAAGAACCGGATCGCGAAGGACCTCGAGGCCGTCGTGCCGATCGCGCGTTTCATCGACGGCACCACGATCGCCGGCCTGGCCCGCCTCGCGGCGCCCGCGGCCGGGAGCGAGTGGGAGGAGATGCTCCTGTGACGACGTCCGAGCTGCGGCGGCTCCTCGCGGAGCGGGGCGTCCTCATCGAGCTCGAGGGCGAGCATCTTCGGGTGCGCGCGCCGAAACATGCGCTCACGGACGAGCTGCGGCAGCATCTCGCCGGCGCGAAGGAGGAACTCGTCGCCGCGTTGAAGGCCGAGGCGCCCCGGGGCGCGCCCGGCGGGAGCCCGGGAGGCGACGGTGAGGCGCCGCTTTCCTTCTCCCAGCAGCGTCTCTGGTTCCTCGACCAGCTCGAGGGACCCTCGGCGACCTACAACATCCCGGCCTGCGCGCATCTCGACGGTCCGCTCGATGCGGATGCGCTCGAGGAGGCCCTGCGGGCGATCGTCCGTCGTCACGAGCCTCTTCGGACGAGGTTCGAGGTTCGCGAGGGCCGGGCGGTGCAGGTCGTGGATCCCGATCCGTCGTTCCGGCTCGAGAGAATCGACCTGGCCGGATCGTCCGGCGCCGAGTCCGAGCTCGAGCGCCTCGTCGGCGAGATCACGACGCGTCCCTTCAGCCTGGCCTCCGCCCCCCTCATGCGGGCCGCGCTCATCCGCCTCGGCACCGATCGGCACGCCCTGGTCCTCTGCCTCCATCACATCGCGGCGGACGGCTGGTCCGTGGCCGTGCTTCTCCGCGAGCTGACCGAGCTCTACGCGGCTTCGCTAGAGCGTCGCCCCGCCGTCCTGCCCGAACTTCCCGTCACGTACGCCGGTTTCGCGCGGCGGCAGCGGGAGGAGTTCTCCGGGGATCGTCTCGAGTCCGAGGTGGATTTCTGGAAGCGGAGGCTGGCCGGGGCGCCCTCGGTTCTCGAGTTGCCGGCGGACCGGCCGCGCCAAGCGGAGCAGAGCTTCCGGGGCGGCATGGAGCGCTTCGAGATCGGGGGTGAACTGCTCGAGCGTCTGCGCGGGCTCGGCCGCGGGAGCGGCACCACGCTCTTCATGACGCTCCTCGCCGCCTTCCAGGTGCTCCTCCATCGCTACAGCGGCCAGGAGACGATTCTCGTCGGCTGCCCGGTGGCGAATCGCAACCGGCCGGAGATCGAGAACCTCGTCGGCTTCTTCGTCAATACGCTCGTCCTGCGCGCGGATCTCGACGGCACGGTCTCCTTCCGCGACCTTCTCGAGCGGGTCCGGACCGGGACGCTCGAATCGTACGCGCACCAGGAACTTCCCTTCGAGGCCGTGGTCTCCGCCCTCCAGCCCGAGCGCAATCTCGCCCACAGCCCTCTCTTCCAGGTGATGTTCGCGCTCCAGAACACGCCGCCCGCTTCGCTCCGCATGAAGGAGGTCGTGCTGCGGCCGTTCAAGGCCGAGCGGACTCGCTCGATGTTCGACATGTATCTCTCCTTCGAGGAGACGCCCGGGGGGCTCCGGGGCGAGTGGGAATACGCCCTCGATCTCTTCGATGCCGCGACGATCCGGCGGATGGCCGGCCATCTCGTCCGGCTCCTGGAGTCGGCGGTGCGGAACCCGGACGAGGCGATAGGCCGGATGGACCTCATGGCGCCGGAGGAACGGGAGCGGATTCTCGTGGAGTGGAACCGGACCGAGGCGGATTGGCCGGAAGACCGGACGATCATGGATCTCCTGGAGGCGTGCGCCGCGCGGCATCCGAACGAGACCGCGCTCATCGACGGCCGCAACGAGATCACCTACGCGGACCTCGAGGCTCGGGCCTGCCGCCTTGCGCACCGCCTGCGTGCGCGGGGCGTGGGACCCGAGACGCTCGTCGGCGTCTGCCTGCCGCGCACCGCGGATCTCGTCGTGGCGGTCCTCGCGATCCTCAAGGCGGGCGGCGCCTACGTGCCGCTGGACCCGGCCTACCCGGCCGAGCGGATCCGCTTCGTGGCGGAGGACGCGCGGATGGAGATCATCGTGACGCGCTCGGATCTCGCGCCCGGCCTGCCCGGGGGCACGAACCTCCTGGCGCTCGACGCGGAGTCCGACGCGATCGCGCGGGAGCCGGCGACGCGGCTCGATCCCGGCATCACGCCGGAAAACCTCGCCTACGTCATCTACACCTCGGGCTCCACGGGGCGGCCCAAGGGGATCATGATCGAGCACCGGAACACCGTGGCCTTCCTCGCCTGGGCGCGGACCGTCTTCACGGCCGAGGAACTCCGCGGCACGCTCTTCTCGACCTCGATCTGCTTCGACCTCTCGATCTTCGAGATCTTCCTGCCGCTCGTCACCGGCGGGACCGTGATCCTCGCCGAGAATGCGCTGGTCCTGCCGGAACTCCCGGCCGCGGGGCGTGTCACGCTCGTCAACACCGTGCCCTCGGCCATGGCCGAACTGCTCCGGTCGGGAGGCGTGCCGCGCTCGGTCATCACCGTGAATCTCGCCGGGGAGCCCCTGAAGGCCCGTCTCGCCGACGGCATCTACGCGCTCGGTCACGTGCGCCACGTCTACGACCTCTACGGTCCCGGCGAGGACACGACCTACTCGACATTCGCACGCCGCGTGCCGGGGGGCCGCGAGACGATCGGGCGACCGATCGCGAACACGAAGGCCTTCATCCTCGATCGCGAGGGCGCGCCCGTGCCGATCGGGGTGCCGGGCGAGATCCACCTCTCGGGCGCGGGCGTGACGAGGGGGTACTGGAACCGGCCGGAGCTGACGGCGGAGCGATACGTGACGATCGCGCCGGGAGAACCGTTGCGCGCCTATCGCACGGGGGATCTCGGCCGCTGGTGGCCGGACGGCCAGATCGAGTATCTCGGCCGGCTCGATCACCAGGTCAAGATCCGCGGTTTCCGGATCGAGCTGGGCGAGATCGAGAACGCCCTTCTCGCCCTGCCGGGTGTCGCGGAGTGCGTGGTGCATGCGCGGGAGGAGTCCGGCGGCGGCAAGCGGCTCGTCGGCTACTTCAGCGGATCGGCGGATGCGGGAGATCTTCGGGTCGCGCTCCGGAAGAGCTTGCCGGAGTTCATGGTGCCGCCGGTCTTCGTGAAGATGGAACGGCTTCCCATGACGCCGAACGGCAAGATCGACCGCAAGGCCCTGCCCGAGCCCGGCCGGGACGAGGGGAGGCACGAGCACGAACCGCCCCGGACCGAGGTCGAGGCGCAGCTGGCCGAGGCGTGGAGCGAGGCGCTGGGCCTCGAGCGCGTCGGGCGTCACGACAACTTCTTCGCGCTGGGCGGCGACTCGATCCTCGGGATGAGGATCGTCGCCCGGGCCCGCACCGCGGGTCTCGACGTTCGCCCCGCCATGCTCTTCAAGCACCAGACCGTGGCGGAGCTGGCCGCGGCCTGCGGGGACAAGTCGGTCGCGTGCGCCTTCGCGCGGCCGGATGGCGCGGTGCCCCTGGCGCCGATCCAGCGCTGGTTCTTCGAGGATGACGCGCCGGGGATCGCGCATTTCAACCAGCATGTCGGCTTCGAGGTCGACGACGCGGTTCCGCCGGCCGCGCTCGGGGCCGCGGTCGCGGCGGTCGCCGATCACCACGACAGCCTGCGCCTCAGGTTCGCCGCGGCCGAGGACGGCTGGCGGCAATGGCATGCCGCGGAGGCGGGTGCGCGGCTGGAACTCATCGCGACCTCGAACGAGGAGGCCGGCGCGCCGGTCGCCGCGGCGCGCGTGCGCGCGCTCAACGAGGAGATGAACCTCGAGACCGGCCCGCTCTTCCGGGCGGCGCTGGTCGAGCGGGAAGGCGTGCCCCGCCGCCTGATCCTGGTCGCCCATCATCTCGTGATCGACGGCGTCTCCTGGCGCATCCTGGCCGAGGACCTCGACACCGCCCTGCGCCAGGTCCTGGCCGGGGAGGCCATCCGCCTCCCGGACCGGACCGCGTCGTACCAGGAGTGGGCCGTGACGACGGCCGGTTCCGACGCGTCGGCCCCGAGCGGCATCGGAGCGGACGAACGCGAGCTCCTCGGAGACCCGGGAACCTTCGGCGACCAGGACAAGGTCGGCCTCGTCCTCGATGTCGAGACCACGGCCGCGCTCGTCGCGGAACCTCAGCAGGCTTTCAACCTGCAGGTGCCCGAGACGATCGTGGCCGGGCTCGTGGAGGCGCTCACGCGTTGGACCGGCCGGGGGAGCCACGCGATCGAGATCGAGGGGCACGGCCGTGATCGCGGAGGGGAGGAGCTGGACCTGACGCGCACGACGGGCTGGTTCACCTCGATCTCCCGCGTGGAACTCTCCGGCCCGGTCTCCGGCCCGCTCGAGGATTTCCTGATCGCGGTCAAGGAGAGGCTCCGCGCGGATTGCCGCTGCGCGGATCGCCGCTGTGCGGATCGCCGCGGCGCGGTCGTCTTCAATTACCTGGGTCGTCTCGATGCGCTTCTTCCGGCCGGATCCCGACTCCGGTTCCTTCCCGATCTCGCCGGGCTCTCGGTCGCCCCGTCGCGCCGCCGCCGCCACGCGCTGGAGGTGAGCGCGGTGCTCGCGGGAGGGCACATGAAGATCGATGTCGCCTTCAACGGGCGCGCTCTTGCCCGCGGGAGGGTCGAGGCGCTGGTCGAGGACCTGCGCCAGTCGCTCGCGTCGATCGTCGCAACCTGCCGCGCGCCCGGCGCCGGCCGCTACTCGCCCGCCGATTTCCGCATTCCTCTCGCCCTGTCGGAACTCGATCGCCTGCTCGCCGAACCGATCTTCCGGCGCAATGTCGAGTCGATCGACCGTCTCTCGCCCGCCCAGGAGGGGATTCTCTTCCATGCGCTCCTGGCCCGGGAGCCGGACATGTATTTCACCCAGGTCGCGATGAGACTCAAAGGGGCGCTCGATCCCGCGGCCTTCCGTTCCGCGTGGCAGGCCGCGATCAGGCGCCACGCGGCCTTGAGGTCGGTCATACGGAGGACGTCGGACGGGGATCCCGTGATCGTTGAGTTGAAGCATGCCGAGCCGGCCTGGCGGGACGAGGACTGGTCCGGCCTCGACGCGGCGGCGCAGACCGCGCGTATCGAGACGTTCCTGGAGGAGGATCGCGCCGCGGGTTTCGACCTGGCCGCGGGTCCGCCGCTTCGTTTCACGCTCGCGCGGCTTGCCGATGCGCGGCTTGCCGATGCGCGGCTTGCCGATGCGCGGCTTGCCGAGGACCGGTGGCATTTCACCTGGAGCAGCCACCATGTTCTTCTCGACGGCTGGAGCCTCGCGAACGTCCTGAGGGACGTGATGGAATATCTTGCGGCGGCCGAAGAACGACGCGAGCCGGTATTGCCGCCGGTGCGTCCCTTCAGCGATTTCCTGGCTTGGCACGAGCGGCGTGATGCCGCGGGCTCCGAGGAGTTCTGGCGCGCGGAACTGGGCGGCTTCTCCGAGCCGACCCCGCTGCCCTTCGAGAAGCCGCGACGAGGCGCGTCGCGGAGGGGGGAGATCCGCGCCGCCCTTTCGCCCGGGCTCTTTGCCGAGATCAGGGAGTTGGCGCGCTCGCGCCGCGTGACGCTTCACACCTTCCTCTCCACGGCCTGGGGCCTGCTCCTCTCGCGCCTGACCGGCCGCACCGACGTCTGCTTCGGCACGGCCCACGCGGGCCGGCCCGCGGATCTTTCCGGCTCCGGGGATATGGCCGGGCTCTTCATCGGCACCGTGCCGGTCCGGCTGCGCATCGAGGAGGACGCGGCGGTCCCGGAGTGGCTCTCGGCGATCCAGGCCCGGCAAGCCGCGCGCGAGGCCCATGCCCACGACCCGCTCGCTCACCTCAGGGAATTCACCGACTTGCCGCGCGGCTCGGAACTCTTCGAGAGCCTCGTCGTGCTCGAAAACTATCCCGTGGACGAATCGCTCCGAGGTCGATGCGGTCGGCTCGGCGTCGAGGACGTGGGGGTCTTCGAGCGGACCAACTACCCCTTGAGCGTCGTCGTGACCGCGGGCACGCGTCTCGACGTGGCCGTCATCTTCGACGAGGCACGGATCGGAGCGCCGGATGCAGGCCGGATCCTCCGGCATTTCGAGACCGTGCTGGAGACGCTGGTGAGGGCCGCGCGGGAGGATGCGCCGGTCGGCGACGTGAGCGCGATGACGGCGGAGGAAGAACGGCGCGTGCTCGTGGAGTGGAACGCGACGCGGCGCGACTACCCGCTCGAGAAGACGATCATCGATCACTTCGAGGAACAGGCCCGGCGAACGCCGGATGCGCCGGCGTTGGTGATGGACGGCGCGGGGAGCATGACCTACCGCGAGCTGGATGTCCGCGCGAACCGGCTGGCGCATCGCCTGCGGTCGCTGGGCGTCGGCCCGGAGACGCTCGTCGGCGTGGCCCTGGAGCGCTCGATCGAGATGGTCGAGGCGCTCTACGGGGCCTTGAAGGCGGCGGCGGCGTATGTCCCGCTCGATCCCGATCTGCCTCGTCCGCGCCTCGCGTTCATGATCCGGGACGCGAGGCCGACCGTCATCCTGACCTCGTCGCGGCTGGCGCCCGTCGTGACCGAGGCCGCCGAAGGATTCGGCGGAGCGGTCATCGCCCTCGATACCGCGCGTGCCGCGCTGTCCGAGCTCCCGTCCGAGCCGCCGGCGCGCCGCCTCGAGCCGTGGAACCTGGCCTACGTCATCTACACCTCGGGTTCGACCGGGGAACCCAAGGGCGCCATGAACACCCACGCGGGTATCGCCAACCGCCTCCTCTGGATGCAGGACGAGTATCGGCTCGACGCCTCGGACGCGGTCCTGCAGAAGACGCCCTTCGGCTTCGATGTCTCGGTCTGGGAATTCTTCTGGCCGCTCATGGCCGGGGCCCGTCTCGTCGTGGCGCAACCGGGCGGGCATCGCGATCCGCAGTACATCGTGGAGTGCGTCGAGCGGCACGGCGTCACCACGATCCACTTCGTGCCGTCGATGCTCCGCGCCTTCGTCGAGGCCGTCGGAGCGGGGCGCTGCCCGGGACTCGAGCGCGTGATGGCCAGCGGCGAGGAACTCACCGCCGATCTCCGCGACCGCTTCCTCGAGCGCTTCGGGGCGGAGCTGCACAACCTGTACGGCCCCACCGAGGCGGCGGTGGATGTCTCCTCGTGGCCGTGCCGGAAGGGCGAGGGCGTGCCGGTTCCGATCGGGCGCCCGATCGCGAACGTGGAGCTGTGCATCCTCGATCACCGTCGCCGGCCGGTTCCGCCCGGCGTGCCGGGCGAACTCTTCATCGGGGGCATCGGCCTGGCGCGCGGCTACTGGAATCGGCCGGAATTGACGGCGGAGAAGTTCGTCCGGGTCGATCCCGGGATCCCGGGCCGGCGTGAGCGGGTCCTGTACCGCACCGGCGACCTGGCCCGCTACCGGGACGACGGGGCCATCGAATACCTCGGCCGCATCGATCACCAGGTCAAGATCCGCGGCTTCCGGATCGAGCTGGGCGAGATCGAGGCGGCGCTGAGGAACTGCGAGGGCGTGGCCGACGCGATCGTCATGGCGCGGGAGGCGGCCGGCGAGAAGACGCTCGTCGCGTGGGTCGCGTCACCCGACGCCCCGCCTTCCGAGGCGAAGATGCGCGCTGCGCTCCGCGAGCGCCTGCCGGAGGCGATGGTCCCGGCCCGTTTCGTCTTCCTCGCGCGCCTGCCGCTCCTCTCCAACGGCAAGGTCGATCGCCGGAGCCTGCCGGACGAGGCGGCGCTCGCCGCGAAGGGGGAGGGCCTGCTCCGGGGGGCCGCCGAGGAATCGATCGCGGCGGCGTGGCGGGAGGTGCTCGGGATCGAGAAGGTCGGCGCGGACGAGAACTTCTTCGACGTGGGCGGGCACTCCCTGAAGATGATCCGCGTCCACGCTCGGCTCCAGGAGACCTTCGGCCCGGCGCTGACGCTCGTCGAGCTCTTCGAGCACCCGACGATCCGGCGGCTGGCGCGGCACCTGGCCGGGAAGGACGGCGAGAAGGGCGACGGTGTCCGCCCCGGCGTCGGCGCGCGACGGGCGGTGTCCGGCGCGGGCGCGATCGCCGTGATCGGCATGGCCTGCCGCTTCCCGGGCGCGCGGAACACCGACGAATACTGGCTCAACCTGCGGGACGGGGTCGAGTCGGTGCGGTTCTTCACGGACGAGGAACTGCTCGCCGCGGGCGAGGGTCCGTCGCTCATCGCGCAGCCGGACTATGTCCGCGCCTACGCGCCGCTCCCCGTCCCGATCGACGAGTTCGACGCGGCCTTCTTCGACTACAGCCCCCGCGAGGCGGAGCTGATCGATCCGCAGCAGAGGCTCTTCCTCGAGGTCGCGCGGGAGGCGCTCGAGAACGCCGGGATCGATCCGGAGCGCGCCGCGGGCCCGATCGGCGTCTTCGCCGGGTCGGCGATGAACACCTACCTGCTGCGCCACATCGCCACGCGCGAGGACGTCGTCCGCTCCGTGGGCGGGTTCCAGCTCATGATCACGAACGACAAGGACTACCTCCCGACCCGCGTCTCGTACAAGCTGAACCTGAAGGGTCCGAGCGTGAACGTGCAGACCGCCTGCTCGACCTCGCTCGTCGCGGTCACGCTGGCGTGCGAGAGCCTGGCGCGCGGAGAGTGCGATGCCGCGATCGCGGGCGGCGTCTCGGTGCGGGTGCCCCAGGTCGCCGGATACCGGTACGAGGAGGGGATGATCTTCTCGCCGGACGGACACTGCCGCGCCTTCGACGCGGCGGCCGCCGGCATCGTCTCCGGGAGCGGCGCCGGCGCCGTGCTGCTCAAGCGGCTGGACGACGCCCTTGCCGACGGCGACGAGATCCACGCCGTCATCCGCGGCGCGGCGATCAACAATGACGGCGCGGTGAAGGCGGGCTACACCGCGCCGAGCGTCGAGGGGCAGAGCGCGGTGATCGAGGCCGCCCTGCGCCGGGCGGGCGTCGCGCCCTCGGCCATCGGCTACGTCGAGGCTCACGGCACGGCCACCCCGATCGGCGATCCCATCGAGATCGCGGCGTTGGCGCGCGCCTGGCGCGCCTGCGGCGGCGCCCGGCGCGACGAACCCTGCGCCCTGGGATCGGTCAAGACGAACATCGGTCACCTCGACGCGGCCGCGGGCGTGGCCGGCCTGATCAAGGCCGTGCTGGCGGTGAAGCACGGCGCGATCCCGCCGAGCCTCCACTTTGCGAGCCCGAATCCGCGGCTCGATCTCGCCGCGGGTCCGTTCCGCGTCAACACGGCGCTCGCGCCGTGGACCGAGGATCGGCCGAGGATCGCGGCGGTCAGTTCCTTCGGGCTCGGCGGCACGAACGCCCACGTGATCCTCGAGGAACCGCCTCCCCACGCCGCGGTGCCGCCCGTGGATGAGCCGCGTCTCCTCGTCCTCTCCGCCCGGACCCCCGCGGCGCTCGAACGCCTGACCGACGACCTCGCCGAGACCTTCGCCCGCCCAGGCGCGCCCGGCCTGCCGGCCGCGGCCTTCACGCTGGTCGCGGGTCGGAAGCGCCATCACCATCGCCGGATCGCGGTCTGCCGCGATGCGGCGCAGGCGGCGACCGCTCTCCGCGCGCGGGATCCGGAACGCGTCTTCACGCGCGCCGACGACAGTGCGGGCCGGAGCGTGGTCTTCGCCTGCTCGGGACAGGGAGGCCAGTATCCCGGCATGGCGCGCGGGATCTACGACGCCTTTGCCGGGTTCCGGGACGAGATCGACGCGTGCGCCGCTCACGTATCGTCGTTCTCCGGTCATGACGTCCGCGCTCTTCTCTTCGATGCGGCCGGCCCGCCCGCCGCGTCCTGGTCGCAGGCCGCGAGCCAGCCCGCGCTCCTCGCGCTCCAACTCGCCCTGGCCCGGTTCTGGATGGACCGGGGTCTCCGACCTGACGCGCTGATCGGGCACAGCGGGGGAGACTTCGCCGCGGCCTGCGTCGCCGGGATCCTCTCGCGCGAAGATGCCCTCTTCGCCGTGCACGAACGCGGTCGCCTGATGGACTCCACCCCCGCGGGAGCCATGCTCGCCGTGCGGCTCGGGGAGAATGATCTCCGGCCCCTTCTGCCCGCTCACCTCGCCCTCGCCGCCGTCAACTCGCCCGGGCTCTGCGCGGTCTCGGGTCTCGCCGAGGACGTCGCCCGTTTCGCTCAGGAGATGGCGGCGAAGGGGTTCGAGGTCCACGACCTCCCGGTCCGCCGGGCCGCCCATTCGCCTCTCCTCGATCCCGTGCGCGACGCCTTCGCGGCCGTGATGGGACGCGTGCGCCTCTCGGCGCCGCACATCCCGATCGTCTCGAACCTCGACGGTCGTTTCATGACCCCCGACGAGGCCTGCGATCCCTCCTACTGGGCCCGGCACCTTCGCGAGACGGTGCGTTTCCAGGACGGTTTGTCCGCGGTGATGGATGACCCCGACCGCATCTTCGTGGAGATCGGTCCGGGACGGTCGCTGGCGAACGCGGTCCGACACCATCCCGCGCGTCATCCCCGCCACGTCATTCTCACCTCGCTTCGCAACGCCGACGAACTCCACGACGACGCCACGTTCCTGCTCTCGTCGCTGGGCGAGGCGTGGATGGCCGGCGCGGCGCTGGATGAGGCCGGGCTCTTCGCACCGGAGGAGCGGCGCAAGGTCGTCCTGCCGGGTCACCCCCGCGACGGGCATCGCCACTGGATCGAGGCCGCGGGAGGAGAGGGCGCGCGGGCGGCGTCGGTTTCCCGTCGAACGCACGACGATGTCTTCGAGGCATCGACCTGGATTCGCCTGCCCGCCTTGCCGGCCACCGCGCCGGTATCGTGGGAAGGGCGGTCCTGTCTCGTCGTCGGCGGTGGCGGGATGGGGGACAGGATCGAGGCCCTTCTGGCGGCGCGGGGCGCCGTCGTCGCGCGCCGGGATGTCCGTGATGACTTCGCATCGATCACCGATCCCTCGGGACGCGCGCCGGATCACGTCTTTCACGCGGGCCTGGTCGGGCGCGGTGAGGAAAGCGTCGAAGACGATCTCGAGCGCGGGTTCTTCAGCCTCTTCCGCCTCGTTCAGGCGCTCGCCGTTCAACCGTCGTCCTGCCGTGTCACCCTTCTCTCGACGCGGATGAAGCGCGTCCTCGGTGACGAACCGATCGCGCCCGGGCGCTCAGCCGTTCTGGGGCTGATCCGCGTCGTGCCGCAGGAAAACGCCCACCTCGTCTGCCGCGGTCTCGACCTGCGGGATGAGGACCTGGGCGCCCCTGGCCTGCCGGCGAGGATTCTAGCCGAGGCCGAGGTCCCGCACGACGAGCCCCTGGTGGCGATTCGCGGCGGCGAGCGGTGGGGCGAGACGTTCTCCGGCCGGCCGCTCGCTTCCGTCCGGCCCGCTTTCCGGGACGGGGGCACGTATCTCGTCACGGGCGGTCTCGGCGGTGTCGGACGGGAATTGGCTCGCTCCGTGGCGGAGGGCGCCCGCGGCGTGTCGTTGATCCTCGTGGCGCGGCAGGGCCTGCCGGGCGACGAGGCCGATGCGCGGACCCGGGCCGTGAGAGAACTCGAGGCTCTCGGCGCGGAGGTCTCCGTCGTGACGGGCGATGTCGCGGACGCGTCGTGGACGGCATCGCTCGTCGCGGAGACGCGCCGGCGGCGAGGGCGGATCGACGGGGTGATCCACGCCGCGGGGATTCCCGGGGGGGGATTGATCGCGACGAGAAGCCGGGAATCGGTCGAGGCCGAGTTCGCGGCGAAGATCCACGGGACGATCGGCCTCCGGGCCGCGCTCGCCGGCGACGCTCCGGACTTCATCGCGCTCTGTTCCTCCACGAACGCATTCCTCGGGGGTCTCGGCCAATCGGCGTATGCCGCCTCGGCCGCCTTCATGAACGCTCTCGCCGAGGTCGAGGGGCCTCCGCTCGTCTCGATCGCGTGGGGCCGCTGGCACGAGATCGGCATGGCCGTCGAGACCGCCCGGCTTCACCGCGCCCTGACTGGACAGGATCTGCCGCCCGGCCTGGCGGCCGAGGAGGGGAGACGGGCCTTCACGCGCGTGATCGCCTCCGGCGTCGGAAACATCATCGTGACGCCCTTCGACATGAAGCAGTCGTCCCGCACCGCGGACCGCTGCCTCGTGGCGGAGGAAGGAGTCGCTGCGGCGAACCAACGATCGGATGATCGGGCGGGGCACGCGCGGTGGGCGGGGAGCGAGGTCGAGCACGTCGTCGCGAACGCATGGATCGAGGTGCTCGGGCTGGAGGATCTCGGCCGGGACGACGACTTCGGCCGGGTCGGCGGCGATTCCCTGCTGGCGGTCCGCCTGGCGGCGCGGATTCGGGAGAGGACCGGCGCGCCGGTGACGGTGCGCACGATCTACGAGAACCCGACCGTGGCGCGCCTCGCGGCCTTCGTGGAATCGCGCCGGGAAACGACGCCCGGCGCGGAGCCGGCTGCACCGGTTGCGCCGGCCGCGCCGGTTGCGCCGGCTGAGCCGGTTGTACCGGCCGGTTCCGCCGCGATCCCGATCGTCTCGCGCGACGAACCTATCCCGCTTTCTCCGGCCCAGGAGCGCCTCTGGTTCCTCCAGCAACTCGAACCCGCCGACGCGAGCTACAACGTGATCCAGTCGATGCGGCTCCGGGGCGCCCTCGACGCGGATGTGCTGGGCCGATGCCTCGAGGACCTGGTGAAGAGGCACGAAGTCCTGCGCACATCCTTCGAATCGTTCCGGGGAGAGCCGCGCCAGAGGATTCATCCGTCGACACCGGTTTCGCTTCCGCTCGTCGATCTCCGGTCGTGGCCGGCGGCCGAGCGCGAGGCGCGGAGGCTGGCCGCGCTCGAGGCCTCGATTCCCTTCACGCTGACGGACGCCCCGCTCCTGCGCGCCCGCCTGTATCGCCTGGACGATGAGGATCACGTCCTGCTCCTCGTCCTGCATCACATCATCGCGGACGGGAGGTCCGTCCGGGTCCTTCGCGACGAACTGGCGGCCGCCTACGAGGCGCGACGCGTGGGCCGGGAACCATCGGCGCCCCCGGGTTCCTTCGCCTACGCGGATTATGCCGTCGCCATGCGACAGCGCGTCGAGACGGGGGCGTTCGAGGCCCAGGTCGATTACTGGAAGCAGCGGCTCGCCGGCGCGCCGCAGCTCCTCGACCTGCCCCTCGACCGGCCGCGCGCCGGCTCGATCCCCCACGGGGCGAGGGAAACATTCACGATCGATCCCGCGGTGACCGCTCGTCTCCGCGCGATGGCTTCGTCGGCCGGCGCCAGCCTCTTCATGATCTTCGCGGCGGCCTGGGCCGCGGTGCTGGCGCGGTTCGGCGGGCAGGAGGAGGTCTGCATCGGCTTCCCCGTGGAGAACCGGCTGGAACCCGGCACCGAATCCCTGCTCGGCCTCTTCGTGAACACGCTCGTCCTGCGGATCGAGGTCGCCCGCGACCGGACCTTCGCGGCGCTCGTCGAGAGTGCGCGCCAGGCCGCGCTGGAGGCCTACGCGAACCGCGAGGCCCCGTTCGAGCGCGTCGTGGACGCGCTCCAGCCGGACCGCCATCTCGATGCGGCGCCCCTCTTCCAGGCCTCGGTGAGCTGGCTTCCCGGCGGTCCCGTGGAGATGTCGATGGCGGGGCTCACGTGTGCGCACTTCCCGCTCGATTCTTCCGGCGTGAAATTCGACATCGACCTGGAGGTCGAGGAGCGCGCGGACGATCTCTCCGTCATCTTCTTCTACAACGCGGCGATTCTGGACGCCCGGACCATCCGGCGCATCATCGACCACCTGTTGCTCTTCCTCGCCGCCGCCGATCCCGCCGCGCCTCTCGGGAACCTGCTGGCGCTGCCGCCGGAGGAGCGCGCGGCGGTGCTTCATGGATTCAACGATCGGGGCGGCGAGAGCCCGCGCGGAACCGTCACCCGGCTCGTCGCGGCCCAGGCCGCGCGCACGCCCGATGCGATCGCGGTCGCGTGCGGTGACGGGCGCCTGACTTACGCCGAGCTGGAACGACGGTCCGCGCGCCTGGCGGCGCGGCTCGTGGACCGGGGCGTGAAACCCGGCGACAAGGTCGCGCTTTTCGCCGGCCGTTCCGAGCTCGCCCTCGTGGGGATCCTCGGGATCCTGAAGACCCGCGCCGCGTATGTTCCCGTGAGCCCGGACTATCCGCGCGATCGCGTCGCGTTCATGCTCTCGGACTGCGGCGCGGTCGCGGCCGTGACCGACGGGAGGCACGAGATTCCCGACGGTGTCTTCACCGGCCCCGTGATCGACGCGTCGCGGGTCGAGACCGGTGGCGATGAACCGGTCGGTCTGCCCGAGGGGGAAGAGGACGACCTGGTGTATGCCATCTACACCTCGGGTTCCACCGGTCGTCCCAAGGGCGCGGCCGTGCGCCATCGCGGCTTCGTCAACCTGCTCAACTGGTACATCGAGGCGAGCGCGCTCGACGCTTCGACCGCGGGTCTCGTGGTCACGTCCTTGAGCTTCGATCTCACCCAGAAGAATCTCTTCGCTCCCTTGCTCGTCGGCGGTCGCGTGCTCTTCCGCCCCGACGGTCCGTTCGACGCGCGCGAGACCGCGGCCCTCGTCGAGAAGGAATCGGTGACGCTCTTCAACGGCACCCCGAGCATGCTGTACGCGCTCCTCGAAAACATCGGCCCCGGGTCATGGAGCCGGCTGTCCTCGCTTAGGGCGGTTCACCTCGGAGGAGAACCGGTCGACGCGGCCCGCCTCTGGCCCTGGTTCAAGAACCCCTCCTGCGCGGCGCGTCTCTTCAATAATTACGGGCCCACCGAGTGCACCGACATCTGCGGTTGGTGCGAAGTCCCCCGGGCGACCGCGGTGCCGCTGCCCGTCGTGCCCATCGGGTGCCCGGTTCCGAATACGCGCATGTATGTCCTGGACGGCGATTTGAAACCGGTGCCGATCGGGGCTCCGGGCGAGATCGTGGTCGGTGGTGTCGGCGTCGGGGCGGGCTACGTCGGCGATCCGGAACTGACCGAGGCCCGGTTCGTTCCCGATCCCTTCGCGGGCGATACCGGATCGATGATGTACCGCACGGGGGATCGTGGACGCTGGCGGCCCGACGGCACGATCGAGTTCCTCGGCCGGATCGATTTCCAGGTCAAGGTGCGCGGCTTCCGGATCGAACCCGGTGAGATCGAGGCCCGGCTCAGGGACCATCCCGCGGTCAGGGATGCCGTGGTCGCCGCGCGCCGCCGGGAAACCGGGGACGCCCTGGCCGCCTACATCGTCGAGGACGGCCCCGTGTCGGACGAGGCACTGAGGTCGCATGCGGCCGCCGTCCTGCCCGACTACATGGTGCCCTCGTGGTTCGTCCGACTCGACGCTCTGCCGCTGACTCCCTCCGGCAAGATCGACCGCCGCGCCCTGCCGGAGCCGGTCTCGTCGCCGGGGGACCGGGAGCGGGTCGCGCCGCGCAACGAGGCGGAGCGGGCCGTGGCCGCGGTCTGGGCCGACGTCCTGGGCCTGGAGAAGGTCGGCGTGCACGACAACTTCTTTGAACTCGGCGGGCATTCGCTCCTGGCCATGCGCATCGTGGCTCGCCTCGCCGAGGAGGCGGGTGTCGCGATGACGATCCGCGAGTTCTTCGGGAAGCCGACCGTGGCCGCCCAGGCGGCCTGCGCCCCGGACCTTGGATCGACAGACGGCCTCGAGGACCTGCTGGCCGAGGTGGAATCCCTGACGGAAGAGGAGGCCCGCGCCCTGCTGGCTTCCGCGCCGGGACCGGGTGACGACCGATGACCGACCTGCGGCAGAGGCTGGAGTCTCTCTCACCCGAGAAGCGGGCGCTCGTCATGCGCCGCCTGCGCGAGCGCGCCGGACGGGATGCCTCCTCCATCCCCCGCGTGCCGCGAGGAACGGACCTGCCGCTCTCCTTTGCCCAGCAGCGGCTCTGGGTTCTCTACGAGCTCGAGGGACCCGGCGCGACCTACAACATGCCCTTCGCACTGGATCTCCGGGGGCCTCTCGATGCGGACGCGCTCGAGAAGAGCTTCGACGCCGTCGTCCGGCGGCACGAGATCCTGCGGACCTCGTTTCATCGCGATGCCGCGGGCCTGCCCGTCCAGCGCATCCATGACGAGGTCCCCTTCGCGCTCGCCCGGGTGGACCTGGAGAAGGGGAGTGACGCCGAGCGGATGGCCGAGGTCGAGCGGATCGCTTTGGCCGAGGCTGAGGAACCCTTCGACCTCGCGCGCGTACCTCTCATCCGCGCCCGGCTGCTCCGGCTCTCCGACGCCTCGCACGTCCTGCTCGTCACCCTGCACCACATCGTCGGAGATGGTTGGAGCATCGACCTCCTGATCTCCGAGCTTGGCGCGTGCTACAAGGCCTTCGCCGCCGGCGTAACGCCGTCCCTGCCCGCGCTGGAGATCCAGTATGCGGACTACGCCGCGTGGGAGCGCGCGACACTGACGCCCGACCGGATCGAGGACGACCTGCGCTTCTGGCGCGAGACGCTGTCCGGCGCTCCGCCGCTCCTGGAACTCGTCACGGACCGGCCGCGCCCGGCGGTCATGACCTACCGCGGCGCCTCGGAGCGCTTCGAGGTTGCGGGTCCCGTCCTCGACGGTCTCCGCGCGCTCGCGGATGCGACGGGATCCAGTCTCTTCATGGCGCTCCTCGCCGCCCTGGACGCGCTCCTCCACCGGTTCAGCGGCATGGAGGAGATCGTGGTCGGCGCACCGATGGCGAACCGTGCTCACCCGGCGCTCGAGCCCCTGATCGGGTTCTTCGTGAACACGCTGCCCCTTCGCGTCGGCATCGGCGACGATCCGTCGTTCCGGCAGCTGCTGGAGCGCGCACGGCAGGCGACGCTCGGCGCGGTCGAGCACCAGGGCATTCCCTTCGAGAGGCTCGTCCAGGAGCTGATCCCGGAGCGCGACATGAGCCACACGCCCTTCTACCAGGTGGTGCTCGCCCTCCGGAACGCCTCGTCGGGAACGCTCGGGCTCGAGGGTCTCGAGATCGCGCCCATGAGGATCGCGAGCCGTACCGCGAAATACGACCTGACCTTCGTCGTCGAGGAATCGCGGACCGGCCTCGCGGGACTGCTCGAGTACAACCGGGATCTCTTCGACGGGGAGACCACGAGGCGGATGGTCGGGCTCTTCACCGGGTTGCTGGCGGAGGTCGTGCGCCGGCCGGATGCGCGTCTCTCGGAGCTCGACCTGCTGCCGCCCGGCGACCGCGAACGGCTCGACGCGTGGAGAGTCACGCGGACGGCTTATCCGCGCGAGCGGACGATCGTGGAGCTTTTCGACGAGACGGCCGCGCACGCCCCGGGCGCGATCGCCCTCGAGTGCGGCGGTCGGACCCAAACTTACGGGGAACTCCGTGCCGCCTCGGACCAACTCGCGGTTCACCTGCGGCACCACGGCGTGGAACGGGGCGGGCCGGTCGGGATCTGCATCGATCGCTCCTTCGAGATGATCGTCTCGATCCTCGCGATCCTGAAGGCGGGCGGCGCCTACGTGCCCCTCGATCCCACCCATCCGGACGAGCGGCTCCGCGTCATGATCGCGGAGGCGGGCATCGGGATCATCGTGACGCGGACCGCGGAGAGGGACCGGTGCGCGTCGTTGACGACCGGGCTTTCCTGCCGCCTGCTCGAGATCGATCGACCGTCGGATCACGCGGACGGCGGTGCCAGCCCGCCCGTCCGGCCCGAGGATCCCGCCTACATCCTCTTCACCTCCGGATCGACCGGACGGCCCAAGGGCGTCGTGGTTCCTCACCGCGCCGTCGTCCGGCTCGTCCGGGGCACGGACTTCATCGCATACACGGCCGCGGATGTCTTTCTCCAGCTCGCCCCGATCTCCTTCGACGCCTCCACGCTCGAGATCTGGGGCCCGCTCCTCAATGGCGGGCGGCTGGTGATCGCGCCGCCGGGACTCTTGACGCCCGCCGAGATCGGCGCGCTCGTCCGCGATCACGGCGTCACGACGCTCTGGCTCACCGCGAGCCTTTTCAGCCTCGTCGTGGACGAGTGCCTCGAGGACCTTCGCTCCCTGAAATGGCTCCTGGCCGGCGGCGACGTCCTATCCGTGCCGCACGTGAATCGCGTGCTGGCGGAGTTGACGTGCCGCTTCGTCAACGGCTACGGCCCCACCGAGAACACGACGTTCACGTGCTGCCACGAGGCGGAGCGGGGACGGGAATACGCGGGCTCGATCCCGATCGGCCGCCCCATCGCGAACACCTCGGTCTTCATCCTCGATGCCCGCCGGAACCGCGTCCCGGTCGGCGTGCCGGGCGAGCTGTACACCGGCGGGGACGGCCTGGCGATCGGGTACGTGAACCGGCCCGAATTGACCGCGGAACGGTTCTTCGAGGTTTCGCTCGACGGTGAGAGCCATCGCCTCTACCGGACCGGCGATCGCGCGCGCTGGCTCGCGGGCGGAGCGATCGAGTTTCTCGGCCGCTTCGACGACCAGGCCAAGATCCGCGGCTTCCGGGTCGAACCGGTGGAGATCGAGGCCGCGCTGCTCCGCCACGAGAACGCCCGGGAGGCGTGCGTCCTGGTGCGCGAGGACGCGCCGGGCCGGAAGGAGATCGTCGCCTACGTCGTCCGCCGGGACGTATCGAGGGCCGGGCCGGGCCGGGAGGATCTCGCCCGGGTTCTGCCGGACTTCATGGTGCCGTCTCACATCGTCGTGCTCGACGCCCTGCCCATCACCGCGAACGGCAAGCTCGACCGGCGGGCGCTCCCGGCGCCCGGCCGCTCCGACGCGGAGCAGGGGTTCGTGCCGCCGCGGAGCGAGACGGAGGCGGCGGTCGCCGCGATCTGCGCCGAGGTGCTGGGCCGGGAACGGGTCGGCCTGCGCGACGACTTCTTCGCGATCGGGGGCAACTCGCTCCTCGCCACCCAGCTCGTCTCGCGGCTCCGGAAGCGCTTCTCCATCGACCTGCCGCTCCGTCGGATTTTCTCCGGCTCCCGCGTGGAGCAACTGGCCGCGGCCGTCGAGGAAGAGGCCGGCCCGGTCGCGGCGAGCCCGGCCGGGCCGATGCCGATGATCGTTCGTTCGCGCGCCGAGTCCCTTCCGCTCTCCTACGCCCAGGAGCGGCTCTGGTTCCTCAACCGACTCGAGCCGGACAATCCCTTCTACAACGTCGCCGTGGCGCTCGCGATCCGCGGAGACCTCGATGAGGCCGCGCTGGAAGGAAGCCTGGCCGAGATCGTGCGGCGGCACGAGATCCTGAGGACGACGTACCGCGAGGAGGGAGGGCGGACGGTCCAGGTCATCCACCCGGAGGGGTCCTTCGCGCTCGAGCGGATCGACGTGCGCGGAGCGGTCGATGGCGAGGCCGAGGTGCGGCGGCTCGGGGCCGAGGAGGCGCGGGGCGTCTTCGACCTGGAGCGCGGCCCCCTCCTGCGCGCGAAGCTTCTCGCGACGGGCGAGGCCGCGTGGGTGCTCTTCCTGACCATGCATCACATCGCGGCCGACGGCTGGTCCATGGGGATTCTCGTCCGCGAGCTCTCCTTCCTCTACGAGGCCTTCCGCGCCGGCCGTCCCTCGCCGCTCGCGCCGCTCGCGGTCCAGTACGCCGACTTCGCGGCCTGGCAGAGGGAGTGGCTCGCGGGTGAACGGTACCGGGAGCAATGGGACTACTGGAAGGAGCGTCTCGCCGGGATCCCGGCCGAGCTCGAGCTGCCGACCGACCGGCCGCGCCCGGCGCTCCAGAGCTACCGGGGCGGATCGATCCGCTTCGAGATCGATCCGGGGGTGAGGCGCCGCCTCGACGACCTGTCGCGCCGCTTGTCGGCCACGCTCTTCATGACGCTCCAGGCCTCCTTCAGCGTCCTGCTCTCCCGCCTCTCGGGCCAGGCCGACATCGTCATCGGCACGCCGATCGCCAACCGCACGCGCTCCGAGGTCGAGCCGCTCGTCGGCTTCTTCGTCAACACGCTCGCGCTGCGCCTCGATCTCGGGGACGACCCGTCCTTCGTCGCGCTGGTCGAGCGGGCCCGGCAGGCCGCGCTCGATGCCTACGCCCACCAGGACCTACCCTTCGAGCGCCTCGTCGACGAACTCCAGCCGGAACGCGATCTCAGCCGCAACCCGGTCTTCCAGGTGATGTTCGCGCTCCAGAACGCGCCGATGAGAAATCTCGAGATGCCGGGGCTCGACGTCGCGACGATCGAGTTCGGCCGCACGACCGCCCAGTTCGATCTCGTCCTCGACATGTGGGAGACGGGGGGCGGGCTCCTCGGCGTCCTCGAGTACAGCACCGACCTCTTCGACGAATCGACGGCCCGGCGGCTCGTGCGGCACTTCGAGACGCTCCTGGCGGCCGTCGCGGACCGGCCCGGGCTCCGCGCCTCAGAGATCCCGGTACTGGACGCCGCCGGGGAGCGGGCGATGCTCGCGATGGGCACGGGCGAGCGCGCCGCGTTCCCGGTTCATCGCACCCTGCACGAGCTCTTCGAGGACGAGGTCGCGGCCGGTCCCGGCCGGATCGCGGCCGTGCACAACGGGCGCCGGGTGACCTACGCGGAGCTCGATGCCGAGGCGAACCGCATCGCGCACCTCCTCCGGGGCGCCGGGATCCGGCGCAACGACTTCGTCGGGATCCTCGAGCCGCGCGGCATCGGCTTCCTCGCGGCCCTCGTGGGCATCCTCAAGGCGGGCGCCGCATACGTGCCGATCGACCCGGGTTATCCCGAGGATCGCATCGCGTACATGCTGGAGAACTCGGGCGTCCCGCTGGTCCTGACGAGCGAGCCGGCCTGGACGCGCCTCGGCTGCCTCGCGGCGAAGGAAGCCGTGCGCGCCGTCTTCCTCGGGTCGGAGGAGATCGCCCGACAGCCCGCGACGACACCCGACCACGTCAACCTCGCCTCGGACCGGGCCTACATGCTCTACACCTCGGGCTCGACCGGACTCCCCAAGGGCGCCATCATCCGGCACGACGGCAAGATCAACCATGTCTACGGGCAGTTCCGGCGCATGGCCTTCCATCGGGATTCGGCCTTTCTCCAGAGCGCCCCCGCTTCGTCGGACATCTCCGTCTGGCAGTTCATCGGGCCCCTTCTCTGCGGCGGCCGGACCGTGATCGCGGACTACGAGACGGTCTGCGACGCCGAGCGGCTCTTCGAGCTCATCCGGCGCGAAGCGGTCACCGTGATCGAGCTCGTGCCGGTGGTCATGAATGCGCTCCTCGACCACGCGGCGCGACTCTCGCCCGAGGAGCGCCGCCTGCCCGCCCTGGAGTGGGCCATGGCCACCGGCGAGGCCGTCTCCGTGGCGCTCGTCAACCGCTGGCTCTCGCTCTTCCCGGACAAGCGCCTGGTCAACGCCTACGGCCCGACCGAGGCCGCCGACGACACCTGCGAGTCGATCATCGAGGCGCCGCTTTCCGCGGCGGCGACGACGGTCACGGTCGGAACCGCGCAGCCGAACCTCACGATGTACGTCCTCGATCGGAACCTCCGGCTTGTGCCGCCCGGCGTGCGCGGCGAGATCGCCGTCTCCGGGATCGGCGTCGGCGAGGGATACTGGCGCGACGAGGAGAAGACGCGGGCCGCCTTCGTCCCGAACCCGTACGCCGGCGAGGGGCGGGGCGACGTCCTCTACCGGACCGGAGACATCGGGTACTGGAGGCCGGACGGCCTGCTCGAGTGCCTCTCGCGCATGGACGACCAGGTGAAGATCCGGGGCTTCCGGATCGAGCTGGGCGAGATCGAGGCCGTGCTCGGCCGGCACGTGGCCGTCCGCGAAAACGCGGTCGTGGTGAGGGAGGACGAGCCGGGGGATCGCCGCCTCGTCGCCTACGTCGTGCCCGACCGGGAGGCGAACCGGGAACGGATCGAACGGATCCGCGCCGCGCAGGTGAAGCTCTGGGAGGAACTCCACGAGAAGAGCTACCAGGAGTCGCTCACCTACGGCGATCCGACCTTCAACGTCATCGGCTGGGATTCGAACTACACCAACGCCCCGCTCCCGCGCGAGGAGATGAGGGAATACGTCGACGGCACGACCGGCCGCATCCTCGGCCTCGCGCCGCGCCGCGTGCTCGAGATCGGTTGCGGCACCGGGCTCATCATGTTCCCGCTCCTCCCGCACCTCGAATCCTACCGCGGCATCGACCTCTCGCAGGTCGCCATCGACCGGTTGAAGGAACTGCGCGCCGACGAGGAGCTGGGCCGGCGGGTCCCGGGGCTCGACCGCGCCGTCCTCGAGGCGCGTCGTGCCGACGACCTCGCCGACATCCCGCGCGGCTCGGTCGATACGGTCATCCTGTCTTCCGTGGTGCAGTATTTCCCGGGCCCCGAGTACCTCGTGAAGGTGCTCGAGGGCGCGATTGCCGCGCTCTCGCCCGGCGGCTCGATCTTCGTCGGTGACGTCCGGAGCCTGCCGATGCTCGAGACCTTCCACGCCTCGGTCCAGCTCTATAAGAGCGAGGAGTCCCTCGCCACCGGCGAGCTGGCCGACCGGGTCCGGCGTCAGATGGAGGCGGAGCAGGAGATGGCGGTGGACCCGGCGTTCTTCCTCGCCTTGAAGCGGCGCACGCCCGCGATCCGCTCGGTCGAGATTCTCCCGAAGCGGGGGCGCGGCCTGAACGAGATGACGCGCTTCCGCTACGACGTCATCCTGCGCCTCGGCGAGCCGACGACCGAGTCGCGGCCCCCCTGGCGCGACTGGTCCGACGAAGGCCGGCCCTCCGCCGAGGCGATCCGCGACCGGCTCTCGAAGGCGACCGACGACGTGGTGGCCCTGCGCGGCATCGCGAATGCGCGGGTCGCTCCCGAGGAACGGGCTCTCCGGCTCATGACCTCGCGCGAGCGTCCCTCGACCGTGGCGGCGCTTCGCGAGGAACAGGGGAGGGCGGGCGTGGACGGCATCGAGCCCGAGGACCTCTGGCGCCTGGCCGATGAAACGCCGTTCGAGGTACGGCTCAGCCTCGCCTCGGGCGCCCCGGACGGCGCCTTCGACGCTGTCTTCGTGCGCCGCGGTCTTCCGTTTGCGCCGCTCATGACCGACCCGCCGGATGCGGCCGTCGGGTGGAGCCACTTCGCGAACGATCCGCTGCGCGAGGCGCTCGGGCGCGACCTGGTGCCGGAGTGGAAGGACTTCCTGCGCGACAAGGTTCCGGCCTACATGGTGCCCTCGGACTTCGTGCTCCTCGGGTCCCTGCCCCAGACTCCGGCCGGCAAGGTCGATCGTCGCCGCCTGCCGTCGCCCTCGCGGACCCGCGTCGCGCGCGGCGACGTCTTCGTCGAGCCCGCGGCCGGGACGGAGGCGCGGCTCGCCGCGATCTGGGGCGAGGTGCTCGGCGTCGAGCGGGTCGGGGCCCGCGACAACTTCTTCGATCTCGGAGGCCACAGCCTCAAGGCCACGCTCGTCGTCTCGCGCGTCAACCGCGATCTCGGCGTGGAACTGCCGCTCCGCGAGATCTTCGGTCGTCCGACCGTGGCCGAGCTCGCGGCGCGCATCGACACGATGGAGCGCGCCGAGTACCGCGGCATCGCGCGCACGCCCGAGGCGGAGTCGTATCCGCTCTCCCACGCCCAGCGCCGGCTCTGGCTCCTCTCGCGCCTCGAGGAGGGATCGGTCGCATACAACATGCCGGCCGCGCTGCTCCTGGAGGGACCGTTGAGGATCGACCTCCTGGAACAAGCCTACGCCGATACGGTGGCGCGGCACGAGTCCCTGCGGACGACCTTCGTCCTCGAGGGCGAGGCGGCGCGGCAGAAGGTCAGGGCCCCGGGCGAGGCGCGGATCGAGGTCGTCGATCTGTCCGGCGGGCCCGATCCCGAGGCCGAGGCCCGCGAGCGGGCGGCCCGCGACGCGGCCGCCGCCTTCGAACTGGAGACGGGCCCGCTCATCCGGGTCGGCCTCCTGCGGCTCGCCGCGGACCGCCACGTGCTCCTCCTCACCATGCACCACATCGTCTCGGACGACTGGAGCCTCGGGGTCCTGGCGCGCGAGTTCCTCGGGCGCTACCGCGAGCTCGTCGAGGGGCGGGCGCCGTCGTGGAAGCCGCTCCGGATCCAGTACCGCGATTATGCCGCGTGGCAGACCGCGCGCCTCGGCGCGGAGGAGACCGACGGGGATCGGCGCTACTGGCGGGATCGGTTCGGGGGGACCTTGCCGGTTCTCGACCTGCCCGCCGATCGTCCGCGGCCTCCGGTCAAGACCTACAACGGCGCTGCGATTTCCTTCCGGGTCGGGCGTGACGTCGCGGATCGGCTCGCGGCGCTCGCGCGCGCCCGCACGGCCACCCTCTTCATGACGCTCCTGGCCGGCGTGAAGGTCCTGCTCCACCGTTACACCGGCCAGGAGGATATCGTCGTCGGGACGCCGGTTGCGGGGCGGACCCATGCCGATCTCGAGGACCAGATCGGGTTCTTCATCAACATGCTCGCCCTGCGCGACGACGTGCGGGCCGGTGAATCCTTCGCGCGTCTCCTCGACCGGGTGCGCGCCACCACGACCGAGGCGTACGAGCGGCAGGAGTATCCATTCGACCGGCTCGTGGACGATCTCGACCTGAAGCGGGACGTCTCGCGCATGCCGCTCTTCGACGTCGTCGCGGTGATGCAGAACGCGGGGCGCGTGGAGATCGCGATGCCGGGCGTCGCCGTGAAGACCTTCTTCGACGACTACCCGGTCAGCAAGTACGACCTGCAGTTCAACTTCGAAGAGCGTGAGGACGGTCTCGCGGCCTCGATCGTCTTCAACACCGACCTCTTCGACCGCGACCGGATCGAGCGGATGCGCGACCACCTGCTCGAACTGCTGGGGGGTGCGGCCCGGGACCCGGAGTGCGCGATCGGGGACCTCCCGATCCTGCCCGAGGCCGAACGGCATCGGGTCCTCGTCGACTTCAACCCGCGTCCCGGCCCGTTGCCGACGCCGCCGGAGACGCTCGTCGCCTGGTTCGAGGAGCAGGCCGGCCGGACGCCGGATCGCGTCGCCGTCTCCTTCCAGCCGGTCGCCGAATCGGGGGAACCGGTCGGGGCGCGCCGGGAGATGACCTACCGCGAGCTCGACGAGATCTCGAACCGGCTGGCCCGGCACCTGGCGAGGCGCGGCGTGGCGCCGGGCCGGCGGGTCGGTCTCTTCCTCGAGCGCTCGCCGGATCTCGTCGTCGGGCTCCTCGGGATTCTGAAGGCCGGCGCGGCCTATGTCCCGATGGACCCGGCCTATCCCCCGGAGCGGCTGCGCTTCATCATGGAGGATGCGGAAGCGCCGGTCATCGTCACGGAGGAGAAACTTCTCGATCGGCTCGCCGGCGCCACGGCCGCGACCGTGCTCATGGACCGGGGCGCGGCCTTCGCGGACGAGGAGGCGACGCGCCCGGGCATAGCCGTCGCGCGCGCCGACGTGGCCTACGTCATCTATACCTCCGGCTCGACGGGCCAGCCCAAGGGCTGCCTCGTGACCCATGGCAACGTCACCCGTCTCTTCTCCGCGACGAGGCACTGGTTCGGGTTCGATGAAAGCGATGTCTGGACGCTCTTCCACTCCGTGGCCTTCGACTTCTCGGTCTGGGAGATCTGGGGCGCACTGCTCCACGGCGGCCGCGTCGTCGTCGTCCCCTTCGGGATCAGCCGCTCCCCGGCGGAGTTCCATCGCCTGCTCGTCGCCGAGGGGGTGACGGTCCTGAACCAGACGCCGTCGGCATTCCGGCAGCTCATCCCCGTGGCCACGGCCGCCCCGGATCGACCGTCGCTTCGCACGGTCGTCTTCGGAGGCGAGGCGCTCGACCTCGAGAACCTCCGGCCGTGGTTCGACCGTTTCGGCGACCGCGAGCCGCTCCTCGTGAACATGTATGGCATCACCGAGACGACGGTCCACGTCACGTATCGCGCGCTGGGCCGGGCGGATCTCGACGGCAAGGGGAGCGTGATCGGCGTCCCGATCCCCGATCTCACGGTGCGCATCCTCGATGCCCGGCGGCAGCCCGTGCCGATCGGGATCGCCGGCGAGATGTATGTCGCGGGCGCGGGGGTCTCGAACGGCTACCTGAACCGGCCGGAACTGACGGCCGAGAAGTTCGTGGCGCTCGAGGAGGGCGGCGCGGCGATCCATTACCGCTCGGGCGACCTGGCGCGTTACCGGCCCGACGGCGACATCGAGTATCTCGGCCGGATTGATCACCAGGTCAAGATCCGCGGCTTCCGGATCGAGCTCGGGGAGATCGAGTCGGTGCTCGCCGCCCACGCCGACGTCCGCGAGGCGCTCATCGTCCCGGGCACGAGCCCGGACGGGACGCGGCTCGTCGCCTACCTCGTGCCCGCGCCCGGCATCCGGCCGGAGCCGACGGCGCTCCGCTCCTTCATGAAGGCGAAGCTTCCGGATTACATGGTGCCCGCGGTCTTCGTGCCGATCGAGTCCTTTCCGCTGACCGAGCACGGCAAGATCGACCGCCGGCGGCTTCCCGATCCGGACGCGTCCCGCCTCGAGAGCTCCGGCGGCGCCGAGGAGCCCTGCTCGGACACGGAGCGCCTCGTGGCCGAGATCTTCGCCGGTCTACTGAACGCGGCGCGCGTCGGCCGCCACGAGAATTTCTTCGACATCGGCGCGCAGTCGTTGCTCATCGTCCGCGCCCATGCGACACTGAAAGAACGGCTCGCCCGCACCTTCCCGCTCATCGCCCTGTACCAGCATCCGACGGTGAGCGCGCTGGCGTCGTTCCTCGAGGGCGCGGCCGGGACTTCCGGCGTGACGGCGGAAGCGGACGAGCGCGCCGCGAAGGCGCGCGCGGCACGGGAGAGGAGGAGGAGGCCATGAACCATTTCATCGCGGTCATCGGCATGGCCTGCCGTTTCCCCGGTGCGCCGGACGTCGAGGCCTACCGGCGGCTCCTCGAGGAGGGGCGCGAGGCGATCCGCACCTTCACCGACGAGGAACTGGCCGCGGCCGGGGTGCCGGAATCCGTCCGCCGCGATCCCGCCTACGTCCCGGCCTGCGCGGCGCTCGAGGGCATCGAGGATTTCGATGCGGACTTCTTCGGGATCCCGCCGCGCGAGGCCGAGATCATGGACCCCCAGCACCGCGTCTTCCTCGAGGAGGCATGGACCTGCCTCGAGTCGGCCGGCATCGATCCGGCCCGGTGCCGGCGGAAGATCGGCGTCTTCGCCGCCGCCAACCTCTCGACGTACCTGCTCCACCACCTCCACGGCAATCCGCGGGCCCTCGAGTTCGTCGCGCCGCTCCAGGTGCTCATGGCCAACAACAACCATTTCGTCCCGACCCGCGTCTCGTACAAGCTCGGGCTGCGCGGGCCGAGCGTCAACGTCAACTGCGCCTGCTCCTCCTCGCTCGTCGCCGTCCACCTGGCCTGCCAGTCGCTGCTCAACTACGAGTGCGACATGGCGCTCGCCGGCGGCGTCGCGGTGCAGCTGCCGCAGGACCAGGGTTACCTCTATGCCGCGGACGGCATCCTTTCGCCCGACGGGCACTGCCGTCCCTTCGACGCGGCGGCGGAGGGGACGATCAGCGGCAACGGGGCCGGCGTCGTCCTCCTCAAGCGCCTCGACGAGGCCGTCGCCGACGGCGACCGGATTCGCGCCGTCGTGCGCGGCAGCGCGATCAACAACGACGGGAACGCCAAGATCGGCTTCACCGCGCCGGGCGTGGACGGCCAGGCCGATGCCATTGCGCTGGCCCTGGCCGCGGCCGAGGTCGATCCGGCGACGATCACGTACGTCGAGGCGCACGGCACCGGCACGCGGGTCGGCGATCCGATCGAGCTGGCCGCCCTGGCGCGCGTCTTCCGGGAGAAGACGACCCGCACCGGTTACTGCGCCATCGGGTCGGTGAAGTCCAACTTCGGTCACCTCGACGAGGCGGCGGGCGTGGCCGGCTTCATCAAGACCGTTCTCATGCTCGAGAACCGCCGCGTCTTCCCCACGCTCCACTTCCGCTCACCCAACCCGGAATGCGCCTTCGGGACGAGCCCGTTCCATGTCGCGGCGAAGGCGGTGCCGTGGGAAACGGGGGGGATTCCGCGTCGGGCCGGAGTCTCTTCGTTCGGACTGGGCGGCACGAATGCGCACGCGGTGCTGGAGGAGTACGCGGGCGGGACGCACGGCGGATCCGTGTCCGCCGCGGCCGGAGTCGCCCGGGAGCCGTGGCAATGGCTTCCGATCTCGGCGCGATCGGCCTCCTCGCTGGAGTCGCTGACCGGCCGGCTGGCGGCGTCGCTGGACGGCCTCGACGGGAACCCGTCCGTGCTCGCGGATGCCGCCTGGACGCTCCAAACCGGCCGCGCCCGGTTCCCGTTCCGTCGCGTCGTCGTGGCGCGCGACGCGGCCGAGGCCGCGCGCCACCTTCGATGTCGCGACGCGGAGCACGTCGTGTCGAACACGACGCCTGCGTCTGTGCCGCCCGCGCCTGGGACGCCTGCGTCTGGGACGCCCGCGTCTGTGCCGCCCGCGTCTGCGACGCCGCCGGTTGTCTTTCTCTTTTCCGGGCACGGCGGGCAGTATCCCGGCATGGGCCGCGGCCTCTACGAGAACGAACCCGTCTTCCGCGAGGCGCTCGACGGGATCGCGGCGGCGCTGTCAGCCACCGCGAAACGGGATATCCGCGAGATCATCATGGGCGACGATGTGCACCGAATCGAGTGGACCCAGCCCGCGGTCTTCGCCCTCCAGGTCGCCCTGGTTCGCCTCTGGGCATCGCGGGGCGTCCGACCGGTGGCCCTGATGGGCCACAGCGCCGGCGAATACGCGGCCGCTTGCGCCGCCGGTGTCTTCTCGCCCGAAGAGGGAGTGCGCCTGATGGCCGAGCGCGGACGACTCATCCGCTCGACCCGTCCGGGCGCCATGCTCGCCGTCCCGCTCCCGGAGGAGGAAGTGATCGCGCGCCTCGGAGCCTCCCGTGATCTCGCGGTGGCCGTCATGACGACGCCCGGGATGTGCGTCCTCTCGGGCGATCCCGGGGCCGTCGAGGATTTCCGGAAGCGCGCGGAGGTGGACGAGATCGAGTGCCGGCCCGTGGAGATCGATCGCGCGGCGCACTCCCCGCTCATGGATGCGATCACGGGCCCCTTCCGCGAGGTCGTCGCGGGCCTGCCCCTCGCGCCGCCGAAGATCTCCCTCGTCTCGAACGTCACCGGCGCACCGATGGATCCCGCGGAAGCGACATCTCCCGACTACTGGGCGCGCCACCTCCGCGCGCCCGTCCGGTTCTCCGACGGGATCGCCGCGCTCGCGCGCCGGCACCCGGGCGCGGTGTTCCTCGAGATCGGACCCGGCCGGACTCTCGCCGCTCCGGTCGCCCGCCACCCCGCCGCATCGGCCTGCACGGTCCTCTCGTCGATCCGCCATCCCGAGGACCCGATCGACGACTCCGCGTTCTTCGCCAGGACGACCGGCCAACTCTGGGTCGCCGGCGTCGAGATCGACGCGGCGGCGGAGCCGGCGGGGTCGCGTCGCCGCCTGCCGCTGGCGACGACGCCCTTCGAGCGTCGCCGGTTCTGGATCGAACCTCCGCATCGCCCGGAGGTATCGGCGCCGGTCGAGCCGGGACCGGATGTCGCGACCTGGCTCTACGAGCCGGCCTGGGTCGAGGCATTACCGCCCGTTCCCGTCGCGGAGGCCGGGCGCGTGGCCGTTGTCGAGACCGAGGAGGGAATCGGCGACGCGCTGGCGGCCGCGCTCGCGAAGCGCGGCGCCGTGGTCACGCGGGTTTCCTTTGAGCGCGGCGGCACCGCGGACGCGCTGCCGGATTGTCTCGGCGATCCGCTCCCCGATCGACTCGTCTTCCTCGCGGGCGCGGATGAATCGGATCCCGCGCGCGTTCATGGGCGGCTGGCCGGCCTGGCACGAGCGCTGGGAGAACGGGCCGGGAGCCGGCCGTGCCGGCTCGTGGCGGTCGCCCCCCGCATGGAGGATTCGCCCGGGCAGGCCGCGCTCCAGGGAATCCTTCGCGTCCTGCCCCTCGAGTATCCCGCCGTCTCGTGCCGGATGATCGGCATCGACCGCGCGGACGAGGAGACGTTGCGATGCCTCGTGGACGAGATCCTCGACGCGGACGAGACCGAACCGGTCGTCTCGTATCGCGCGGGCCGCCGCCGACTCCCCGATGCGCATCGCATCGGGAACGGAACCGCGACCTTCGAGCCGTGGCGCGACGGCGGCGTCTATCTCGTCACCGGCGGACTCGGTTCGATGGGACTGGCCTTCGCCGAGTGGATCGCGCGTCATTGCCGGGCGCGGATCGTTCTCGCCGACCGGGCGGTGCTTCCGGGAGGGGAGGCGGGCCGCGCGGTACGCGAGAGGCTGGACGCGATCCGGCGACGAGGCGCCACGGTCGAGATCGAGACGGTGGACATCTCCGACGCGCACGCGGTCTTCGCCCTCGTGGCCCGCGCCCGAGAACAGGGACCGCTCGTCGGCGTGATCCACACCGCGGGCATCATCGGCGGTGCGCTTCTCCGGGACATGACGACGGACGGCTCGGCCGCGGTCTTCGCTCCAAAGCTCGGAGGGGCGCGCGCTCTCGAGGAGGCCCTCGCCTCGTCCCCGCCCGAGTTCCTCGTCTCCTGCTCGTCGCTCGCCACTCGCATCCCGGTGGCGGGGCAGGCCGATTACGTTGCCGCGAACGCCGCGCTCGACGCCTGGACGCGTCGCTTCGCGCGCAGGACCGGAACCTATGCCGTCTCGATCGCGTGGGGGTTCTGGCAGGACCTCGGGATGATCGCTCAGGCGGCCATGCCGGCGGAGGAGAAGAGGCGGATTGCCGGGGAGATCCGGCGGCGCGGCTGGTCCGGCGCCGGCGTGGAGGTGCTCGGCGCGATCCTGCGCCGCCGGCTCGGGCCGGAGGTCATCGTCTCGCCGGAACCGATTCCTCCCCGCACCGTCGCCCGCCCGGTGGCGCATCCGCTCCTGGGCGAGCGGCTCGAGGAGAACGGTGCGGTTCACTTCCGCGCCCGATTCTCGGCGGGGAACCTCGGTCTCCTCGACGATCACCGCCTCGAAGGTCGTCCCGTGCTCGTCGGCACCGCCTATCTCGAGATGGCGCGCGCCGCCTTCGCCGAGATGAAAGGGGAGGGTCCGGTCGAGATCCGCGATGCGGTCTTCCTCCAGCCGCTGGTCCTGGATCCGGGGGAGGAGCGCGAGGTGCGGACGATCCTGGTGGAGCGCGCCGGGTCCTGCGACTTCTTCGTCGCCAGTTCATCGACACCGAAGGCGGAGGCATCCTGGCGACTCCATGCCCGCGGCGAGGTGATGCGATCCGCGGATGAAAAGCCCCGCCCCGATGACGTCTCCGCGGCGTCTCACGGCACGTTCCATGACGCGCCCCCGGAATTCCACGCGCGGATGGAAGGATTCGGGCCCCGCTGGTCGAATATCGAGGAGGTTCGTTTCACGGGTGACGGGTCGCGTGGAACCGCGATGCTCGCGATGCCGGAGGCGTACCGCGAGGAGGCCGCCGCCTTCGCGCTGCATCCCGCCCTGCTCGACAACGCCACCGGTTTCCTCCCGATCCACGCGGCCCCCGCCGGCTCCGCGCGCCTGCCGTTCTCCTACGCGCGCGTGCGCTTCCACGGAACGGCCGAGGGACGCCTGCGCGCCGCGGCGCACGCGACCGGTCCGGCCGGTGACGAGTCCGCGACATACGCGGTCCGCGTGACCGACGATGGCGGCCGCCCGGTTCTCGAGGCGGAGGGGTACGCCCTGCGCCGCGTGGAGACCGCTCCCGGCGCGGCGCGACCGGAGAACGCGGCGCTCGAGCTGTCCGTTCGCGGCTCGTTCGATGCGATGGGACTCGCGTCGGCGCCGCGGCCCGAGCCCGGCCCGGGCGAGGTCGAGATCGAGGTCAAGCACGTCGCCCTCAATTTCATCGAGACCCTCTACGCCCTCAACCTGTTGCCGGACGTGCCCGGTCTCCGCTGGCGCTTCGGCCTCGAGTGCGCCGGGACCGTCGCGCGCGTCGGCCCGGGCGTCACGACCGTCGCCCCGGGCGACCGCGTCATGGCCTTCTCCAACGGCGCTTCCCGCCTCTTCATGACCGCGCCCGCCTCCCGGGTCGCTCCGGTTCCCGCCGGGCTCTCCCTCGAGGAGGCCGCCACGATGCCCGCCGCGTACATGACGGCTTACACCGCCCTGGTGCGGCGCGGGAACCTGCGCCGCGGCGAGACCGTTCTCGTCCACTCGGCCGCCGGTGGCGTCGGGCTCGCGGCCGTGAACGTGGCCCGCGCGGTCGGCGCCCGCGTCCTGGCCACGGCCGGCACCGGGGAGAAGCGGGATTACCTGGGGTCGCTCGGGATCGACGCGGTCATGGATTCCCGGACCGGCTCTTTCGCACGGGACGTGATGGAGCGAACGGCCGGCCGGGGCGTCGACGTTGTGCTCAATTCCCTGGGAGGAGAGATGATCGATCTCGGTCTCTCGGTTCTCGCGCCGGGCGGCCGCTTCCTCGAATTGGGCAAGCGCGACATCCTCGCCGGCACCTCGATCTCGCTCGCGCGCTTCGCGAAGATGATCTCGTTCATCGCGATCGACGTGGGCCCGGACATGCCGGGTTTCGACGAGACCTGGGCGGAGGTCCGCGGCCGGATCGAGGCCGGGGATTTCCCGCCGCTCCCGTTCCGCGTCTTCTCCGCCGCCGCGGCCGCCGCGGCCTTCGGCGAGATGGCGAAGGGACGGCATATCGGGCGGCTCCTGCTCGACTTCTCCGACCACGAGGCCTGCCTCGCAAGCCTCGCCCCGGGCTCTTCACGCCTCCAGTCCCTCGCGGAGATCGCCGGCGCTCCGGGGGAGACGCCGGTCCTCGCGTCCGCCGCTCCGACGGGCACCCGGGGGATCGTCGCGCGCATCTGGTCGGAACTTCTCGGCCGCGCCGTGATCGGCGACGACGACGACTTCTTCGCCCTGCAGGGCGATTCGCTCCTGGGGGCTCAGGTCGTCGCGCGCCTCCGCAAGGCGCTCGGCGTGAAGCTCCCGATCAGCGCCCTCTTCGAAGACCGCACCGTGGCGAAGCTCGCCGCGCGCATCGACGCCCTGCTCGCGCCCGCGGATGGCGAGGAGGAAGGCACGATATGAGCCGCGTGGACGAGCTCCTCGGGGAGATGGCGCGCGCGGGCATCCGGTTGTGGGTCGAGGGAGGGCGCATCCGCTTCCGCGCGCCGGCGGGCGCTATGACGGACGAGCGCAAGGGCCGGATCAAGGCCTGCGAGGCGGAACTCCTGGCCCGGCTCGAGGCCGAGGCGCGGGGGCGTGCCGGGGGCGAGGAGATCCCGCGCCTGCCCGATGCACCGCGCTACGAACCGTCGCCGGGCCAGCGCCGACTCTGGATCCTCGAGCGGCTCGAGGGCGCATCCGCCGCGTACAACGTGCCGCTCCTGCACTGGCTGAACGGGCCCCTCGACATCGACGCCCTGCGCGCCGCCTTCGCGGGCATCGCGGCCCGCCACGAGTCGCTGCGGACCGTCATCGAGTCGGTCGAGGGCGTGCCGTTCCAGCGTGTGGCGCCGTCGATCGAGCTTCTCTTCTCCTTCTTCGACCTCACCCGTGAGCCCGATCCCGGGACCGCGGCGGTCGCGCGAGCGCGAGCCTTCCTCGGCCGCGCCTTCGATCTCGCGCGCGGGCCGCTCTTCGGCGTCGAGCTCTATCGCGCGGCGCCCGCCCGCCATCTCCTCGCCGTTTCACTTCACCACGCCGTCTCCGACGGCGTCTCCATTGCGGTCCTCGGGAGGGAGATCGGTGAGTTCTACGCCGCGATCCGGGAGGCCCGCCTGCCGCTCCTCCCGGAACTTCGCGTCCAATACCGCGACTACGCGGCCTGGCGGAACCGGCTCGTCGATGATCCCGCCGGTCTCGCCGACCTGCGCCGCTACTGGACCGCCCGGCTGGCCGCGCCCCTCCCGGCTCTCGATCTTCCGTCCGATTTCCCGCGCCCGGCCGTGCAGGGTTTCGCGGGCGCCGAGGAGACCTTCCCGATCGACGCCGCGACGACCGCCGGGCTGAAGGATCTCTGCCGCAAGGCCGGTGTCACGCTCTTCATGGGCCTGGCCGCCGCGGTCAAGGCGCTCCTCCATCGCTACACCGGTGCCGCGGAGATCCTCGTGGGAACCCCCGTCGCCGGCCGCGACCACGTCGATATCGAACCGCTCATCGGTCTCTTCATCAACACGCTCGTCCTGCGTGACGCGATCCCCGGGGCTCTTCCCTTCGAGGACTTCCTGGCCGCGGTCGGGCGGAACGCGGCCGAGGCCTTCGATCACGCCTCCTACCCCTTCGATCTCCTCGTCTCCGACCTCGCCCTCGACCGCGACCTCGGCCGCTCCCCGCTCTTCGACGTCATGGTGATCCTGCAGAACCAGCAGGCTGCCTCCTCCGGTCTCGCGCTCCGGGACGTCGCGGTGGAGGCGGTGAGCGGGCACACGGGGACCGCGAAATTCGACCTGACATTCAACTTCCACGAGGGATCCGACGGGATCGCGGCGGCCATCGAGTATCGCACCGATCTCTTCGCGCCCGCCCGCATCCGGCGCATGGGGACGCACCTGGTCGCGTTGATCCGCGACGCGATCGCGAACCCCCGCCGCCCGGTCGCGCAGCTTGAGCATGTCACGGCCGGTGAACGCCGAGAGCTTCTCGAGACCTGGGGGACGCGGCACGGTGCGTACGATCTCGAGCGGATGCCGCTCGAGATGATCGAGCGCCTCATCGAGCGTTCCCCGGACACGATCGCGGTCGTGAGCGGTCAGGACCGGCTCACGTACGGGGCGCTCGGACGCCTCGCGGATCGCGTGGCCGCGCGGCTGGCCCGGGGCGGCGTCGTCCCGGGGGACACGGTGGCGGTCTGCACCGAGCGGACGGGCCGCATGGTGGCCGCGCTCCTCGGGATCTGGAAGGCCGGCGCCGCGTACCTGCCGCTCGATCCCGGTTTTCCCGCCGATCGCCTCGACTTCATGATCCGCGATGCGGGCGCGCGACTCCTGCTCGCCGACGGAGCCGCGCCGCCCGGCGCCCCGCTCACGATGACGCTGGAGGAGGCGTGCGCGGACGGGAACGACGCGCCTCCGCGTCCGCCCGCCCGGCCCGACGCCGTCGCATACATCATCTATACCTCGGGATCGACCGGCACGCCCAAGGGCGTCGAGGTGACGCAGCGCAACCTCGCGAACTTCCTGCTCGCGATGCAGGAGGATCCGGGCCTGCGCGCCGACGATCGGCTCCTCGCCGTCACCACCGTCTCCTTCGACATCGCCGGCCTCGAGCTCTTCCTCCCGCTCGTCACCGGGGCGTGCACCGTGGTCGCGACGCGCCGCGAGGCGACCGAGCCCGCGCGGCTCGCCGGGCTCCTGCGGGAGAGCGGCGCCACGGTGATGCAGGCCACGCCCGCCACCTGGAAGATGCTCTTCATGGCCGGGTGGAAACCGCGCCCGGGTTTCAAGGCCCTGGTCGGTGGAGAGGCCGTCTCCGGACGCCTCGTCGCGCAGCTCCTGCGCGCCGGCTGCGAGGTCTGGAACATGTACGGCCCGACCGAGACGACCATCTGGTCCACGACGATGAAGGTCGAAGGGCATCCGTCGGCGTGGGAGGCGGTGCCCGTCGTCCCGATCGGCCGCCCGATCGGCGGGACGATCGTCCGCGTCCTGGATGCCGCCGGGCAGCCGGTCCCGGTCGGCCTTCCCGGCGACCTCGTCATCGGGGGAGACGGCGTGGCACGTGGGTACCGGGGACGCCCCGGGCTGACCTCGGAACGGTTCGCGATGATCGACGTGTGCGGCACGGGCGCCCGTCGGATGTATCGAACCGGCGACCGGGCCGCCTGGCGCGAGGACGGCACGCTCGATTTTCTCGGCCGCGACGATCACCAGGTCAAGGTCCGCGGCTACCGGATCGAGACGGGGGAGGTCGAGGCCGCGCTCGCGAAATGGCCGGAGATCCTCGAGTCGGTCGTCGTCGCCTGCGATGACGCCGAGGGAGAGAAGGAACTCGTCGCCTACGTCGTTCCGCGGGAACCGGGCGCGACGGAGGCCTTCGACTCGGACCGCCTGCGCCCCTTGCTGGCGCGGACCCTGCCGGAATACATGATCCCGTCGATCTTCGTGACGCTCGCGAGACTCCCCCTGACCCCCAACGGCAAGATCGACCGCCGCTCCCTGCCACCCCCGCGCAGCATCGCGACGCCCAGCGTCACCCTGCACGAGGGCTCGATGGAGCCGGCCGCGGCCATGGAGCCGCGTGACGAGCGGGAACGGGTGGTCCGCGACATCTTCGCCCGCGTCCTCGAGCGGGATCGCGTGGGAATCCACGACGACTTCTTCTCGCTCGGCGGCCACAGCCTTCGCGCCACCCGCGCGGCCTATCTCCTGCAGGAGGCGCTCGGTGTCTCGGTCGAGCTTGCCGATCTCTTCCGCGCGCCGACCGCAGCCGCGCTCGCCGCGCGCCTGGCCGGGCGCTCCGCGTCCCTCGACGAGATCCTCCCGGTCGATGTCGCCCCGCCGAGCGCCGAGGAACTCGCGCTCCTGGACGAGGGGGAATCCCGGCCATGATCGACTGCCTCATCATCGGTCACAACGACGGGAACTTCGGGGAGTACGTCGAGATGGTCCGGTCCATGGGCGAGGACTCCGGCGCCTGGCGCGACCTGCGGCTGGCCTTCGCCCGGATCGACGGCCGTCCCCTTCATGCGCTCGGCGCGATGACGCACTTCGCCGGTCCCACGCCCTGGGGCGCGCCGTATCACAACACCGACTTCCTCTGGCCGACGATCCTCCACCTCGGCACCTTCCTCCACCGCCGCGGCCATACCTTCGACTTCGTCAACCGCTTCCAAATCGAGAAGGAGGCCCTGGCCGCCAAGCTCGCCGCCGGCGGCATCCGCACCGTCGCGATCACCACCACGCTCCACGTCTCCGCCCACCCGATCCTCGAGGTGATCCGGTTCATCCGCGAGCGGAACGACGAGGTGAAGATCGTCGTGGGCGGCCCCTTCATCGCCAACCTCCCGGCCGCCGCCTCGGAGGACGAGATCCGCCAGCTCTTCGACTACATGGACGCCGACTTCTACGTGATCGAGTCCGAGGGAGAGCTCACCCTTGCGCGGCTCATCGACGCCCTGAAAGCGGGCGGAGGGGAGGCGCGGCTCCGCGCGATCCCGAACCTCGCCCGCCGCGACGCGGACGGAACGTACGTGATCGCCGCGGCGGAACCCGAGGCGAACGGTCTCGAGGAGAACAGGGTCGATTACGCGCTCTTCCCGCGCGAGGCCTTCGGTCCCTTCGTCTCGCTCCGCACCGCCCGCTCCTGCCCCTTCTCCTGCGCCTTCTGCGGCTTCCCGCGCCGCGCGGGCCGCTACCGGTTCCTGGCCGCGGACCTCGTCGAGCAGGAACTCGACGCCATCGCCGCGATCGGCGGCGTCACCACGCTCACCGTCCTCGACGACACCTTCAACGTGCCGAAGAACCGGTTCCACGAGATCCTCGAGATGATGATCCGCCGGAAGTTTCCCTTCCGGTGGAACAGCTTCTTCCGGAGCGACCATGCCGACGAGCGCACGATCGGGCTGATGGCCGAGGCCGGCTGCGAGGGGGTCTTCCTGGGCGTCGAGTCCGGGAGCGACCGCATGCTCCAGGCCATGAACAAGACCTCCCGCCGCCGGAACTACCTCGACGTGATCCCGCGTTTCCGCGAGGCCGGGATCCTGACGCACGCCAATCTCGTCGTCGGGTTCCCCGGAGAGACGAGGGAGACGGTCGAGGAGACGATCGCGCTCATCGAGGAGGCGCGGCCCGATTTCCACCGCGCCCAGCTCTGGTACTGCGACCCTGTCACGCCCGTCTGGACGCGGCGCGAGGAACTCGCGATCCGCGGCTCCGCCTTCAACTGGTCCCACGCGACGATGAATGCCGACGAAGCCAATGAAATCGTCGACCGGATCTTCCGGTCGATCCGCGGCTCGCTCTGGCTTCCCCAGAACGGGTTCGAGATGTGGAGCCTCTTCTACCTCCAGCGCGCCGGCCTCTCCGTGCCCCAGGTGAAGGACTATCTCCGTGCCTGGAACCGCGCGGTCGGCGAGACGATCGACGCGGGCGCGCCGTCGGCAGCGACGGTGAACGAGTTGGCCGCGAGGGCCCGCGCCCGGCAGGCGGCTCCGGCCGGCGGCGAGATCGCTCCGGCCTCGGAGGACGAGCTGGCGCTGCTCTGGGCGGACGAGTGATGGACGAATCACGGGTTCGGGATCTCAAGGCGCGCGCGCGCGCCGGCGACCGCGCGGCGCTCCAGGAACTGCGCGATGCCGGTTTCTTCGCCCGGAAGGAGGAGAAGGGCTGGGATCTCTCTCACGCCCAGAAGCGCCTCTGGGTCATCGACCGGATGATGGAGGGAGGCTCCGCCGCCTACAATATCCCGGTCGCCCTTCGTCTCACCGGGTCGCTCGATGCGGACGCGCTCCGTCGGGCGCTCTCCGCCCTCGTTGCACGTCACGAGTCCCTGAGGACCGCCTTCCGCGAGGTCGAGGGCGTGCCACGCCAGTTCATCGTCGCGCCCCCGGACATCGAGTTGCCGCTCCACGATCTCTCCGGGACCTCCGATCCCGAGGCGGCCGCGCGTGCCGCCGTCGCCCGCGATGCGGAGGAGCCCTTCGATCTCGCCCGCGCGCCGCTCCTGCGCGCGCGGCTCTTCCGGCTCGATCCCGCGTCCCACGTGCTCCTGCTCAACATCCATCACATCGTCTTCGACGAGCGGTCGACCTCGGTCTTCGTCAAGGATCTCGCCGCCCTCTATCGCGCGTTCCGCGCCGGCGCCGCGTCGGCCCTCCCGCCGCTCGCGATCCAGTACAAGGACTACGCCGCCTGGCAGGCAAAGCGGCTCGCCGGGCCCGAGGCGGAGGCGCTCCGCGCCTACTGGCGCGGCAAGCTCGGAGGCCGGCCCGAGCCGCTCGCCCTGCCCCTCGACCGCCCGCGCCCCGCGGTCCAGGCCTTCGAGGGCGACCTCGTCGAGCGGGCGCTCGATCCGGGCGCCTTCGGCCGTCTTGAGGAGATCGCCCGGGCGCGCGGCATGAGCGCCTTCATGGCCCTCGTCGCCGCTCTCGAGGTTCTCTTCCACCGGGTGACCGGGTCGGAGGAGATCGTCATCGGCACGACCGCGGCGGGTCGCGATCGCAAGGAGCTGGAGGGACAGATCGGCTTCTACGTCAATGCCCTCGCGCTCCGCGATGCCCTCGCTCCCTCGCTCACCTTCGACGAGGTGCTCGGGCGGGCGCGGGCGACCTGCATGGAGGCCTACGAGCACCAGGCCTACCCCTTCGATCGCCTCGTCGAGGAACTCGAGCTGGAGCGCGATCTCTCCCGCTCGCCCCTCTTCGACGTCATGCTCGTCGTGAGCGACGAGGGCACGCCGATCCTGGAGCTCGAGGATCTCTCGATCTCGCTCTTCGACGCGGGGCGCGTCTCCGCCAAGTTCGACCTCACCTTCGACTTCGTCCGTGCCGCCGGCGGCTGGACGCTCCGCATCATCTACGCGACACGGCTCTTCGACCGCGATCGCATCGAACGCCTCGCGGATCTCCTCGGGCGGATCGTCGCCGAGGTGACGTCCGCGCCCGCGCGCGCGATCGGCGAGATCGATCTCGTCGGGCCCGAGGAGCGGGAGATCCTCGAGGGCTTATCGCGGGGGCCGGTGCGCGATCGCCCCTGCGATCGGAGCATCGTCGATCTCTTCGATGAGCAGGTCGCGCGCACGCCTGACGCCCCGGCGGCCGGTGTTCCCGGCGCGCCTCCGCTCTCGTACCGGCGGCTCCGGGAACGCTCCATCGCGATCGCCGAGGCGATCGCGGGTCTCGCGGACCTCGCTCCCGGGGATCGCATTGCCCTGCGGACCGATCGGGGCGTCGACCGGATCGCCGCGATCCTCGGGATCATGAGGGCGGGCTGCGCGTACCTGCCGATCGACCCGGCCCTGCCGGACGAGCGGTGCCGGTTCCTCCTGGAGGATTCCGGCGCGCGCGCGGTCCTCGTCGAGGATCGGTTCACCGGCGGACCGATCGGCGTGCCCGTCATCGGCCTCGCGGACCTCGCGAACGGGACGCGCGGGATCCCGGTTGCCCCCGCGCCCGGCGACGTCGCCTACGTCATCTACACCTCGGGCTCGACCGGCGCGCCCAAGGGCGTCGAGGTCCGGCACGACGGCTTCGTCAACATGATCCTCGCCCAGGTTGAGGCCTTCGGCATCGTTCCGGCGGACGCCGTCGTCCAGTTCGCTTCCGCCAGCTTCGACGCCTCCCTCTCGGAGATCTTCATGGCCCTCCTTGCGGGCGCGCGCCTCGTGCTTCCCGACGACGAGACGCTCAAGAACCCGGCCGATCTCGTCCGGGTGATCCGCGAGGAGCGCATCACGGTCGCGACGATCCCGCCGCCCTACATCCGGATCCTCGGATGGGAGAAACTGAAGGCCCTGCGCTGTCTCATCACGGCCGGCGAGGAGGCGGTGCCCGATGCCGGGGCCCTGACCGAATGCGGCACCCGCTACTGGAACGCATACGGCCCGACCGAGTTCTCGGTGTGCGCCACCATGGGGCTCGTGGATCCGCGCGTCGAGCCGCCGGCCCGCGTCCCGATCGGCCGCCCGATCGCCAACTGCGCGGTTCACATCCTCGAGCCGGGGGGAACCGCCCTGCGGCCGCTCGGGCTCGACGGCGAGATCTGCCTCGCCGGTCCGGGTCTCGCCCGCGGATACCTCGGTCGCCCGTCCTTGACGGCCGAGAAGTTCGTGACGGTGGATCTCGCCGGCCGCGGGCCCGTTCGTCTCTATCGCACCGGCGATCTCGGCCGCTGGAGGCCCGACGGAACGATCGAGTTCCTCGGGCGCGTCGATCACCAGGTCAAGGTGAGGGGATACCGCGTCGAGCCCGGCGAGATCGAGTCGGCGCTCCGGCGGCTCGAGGGCGTGCGCGAGGCCGCCGTCGTCGCGCGCGACGCGGAGCTGGTGGCCTACGTCGTCGCGGATGGATCCACCGCGCGCGGCGCGGCCGACCTGCGCGCCGCGCTGGCCCGCGGGCTCCCTCCCTACATGATCCCGGAGCATTTCGTCTTTCTCGACGCCCTGCCGCGCACGGCGAGCGGCAAGCTCGACCGCAAGGCGTTGCCCGCCGCCGTCCGCGGCGATGCCGGCGGTGGCACGTCGTCTCGCGCCCCGAGGAACGAGTCGGAGCGCCGGCTGCTCGCCGTCTGGAACGAGGTGCTCGGCACGGCTCGCACCGGCGTCGAGGAACGCTTCCTCGATCTCGGCGGCAACTCCCTCAAGGCGATCCTCCTCGTCTCCCGCGTGCTCTCGGAACTGGGCGCGCGCATCACGATCCGCGACGTCTTCGAGCGTGGAACCGTCGCCTCCCTGGCCGAGCGCCTTCGTCTCGCCGGGGGCGCGCCCGGCTTCGCCCCGATTCCTCCTGCGCCGCCCGCTTCCGACCACGCGCTCTCGCACGCCCAGCGGCGCCTCTGGACGATCGAGCGCATGGGCGAGGGAGTCGGCGCGTACCACATCCCGGGGGCTCTCGCGATCCGCGGGCCGCTCGATCCCGATCGCCTGCGCGCGGCCCTGGAGGCGCTCGCGGTGCGGCACGAGTCCCTGCGCACCGTCTTTCGCGAGCGCGACGGCGAACCGCGCCAGGTCGTCCTCGACAGGGTGCCGCTCGATTTCGAGATCGTCGATCGTCGTGGGGCCGAACCGGGCGCGGTGGACGAGGCTGCGATCCGGGGCGAGATCGAGGAGGACTCGCATCGCCTGTTCGACCTCGAGAAGGGGCCGCTCTTCCGCGTGCGCCTCTTCCGCACCGGAGCGTCCGCCTGGATCCTCTACCTCAACATGCATCACATCGTCTCGGACGGCTGGTCGATCGAGGTCCTCTTCCGCGACCTCCTGGCCCTCTACGGGTCCGGCACGGGGGATGGTGCGCGCCTGCCTGCGCTGCGCGTGCACTACAAGGACTTCGCCGCCTGGCAGAACGAGCGCCTGTCCGCCGGCAACGCCGCGGCGAGCCGCGACCATTGGACCCGCGTCCTCGGCGACGAGATCCCGGTCCTCGACCTTCCCTCCGATCGTCCGCGCCCCGCGGTCCGGAGCTTCCGGGGCTCGAGCGTTGTCCGGCGCCTCGATGCCGCGCTCTCGCGCCGTCTCCGCGAGGAGGCGCGCCGGCGCGACGCCACGCCCGCCGCGCTCTGGCTCGCGCTCCTCTACCAGCTGCTCCATCGCGTCACGGGCGCGCCGGAGATCGTCGTCGGCATGCCCGCGACCTTCCGAGAGCATCCCGATCTCGAGCACCAGGTCGGTTTCTTCGTCAACATGCTGCCCCTGCGCCTGTCGCTCGATCCTTCCGAGAGCTCCGTGGCGCTGCTCGGCCGCACGTCCGACCTGCTCAGGGAGAGCTTCGCGCACAAGGACTACCCTTACGACCGCCTCGTCGAGGAACTCGCGATCCGGCGGGACATGGGTCGCAACCCGCTCTTCGATGTCGTGCTCTCGGTGCAGGAACAGGGGAGACAGGAGCCGGGTGTTCCCGGGCTCGCGACCTCACCCTTCCCCTTCGCGTCGCGGACATCGAAATTCGACCTGACCGTCTTTGCGAGCGAGGACGCCGCCGGCGCCTGGGAGGTGACGCTCGAGTTCGACACGGCGCTCTTCGACGAGGAACGGATCGCGCGCCTCGCGGGGCAGTTCGAGAGGCTCCTCGCCTCGGTGCTCGATGCGCCGGACCGGCCGGTCGGGGAACAGGAACTGATGACGGCGGCGGAGCGGCACGCGGTGCTCGAGACGTTCGCCGGGATCGAGACGGCGTATCCCCGTGACCGGAGCATGGCCGCGGTCTTCGAGGACATCGCGGCGACGCACCCGGATCGCGAGGCCGTCGCGACCGAGCGCGGATCGCTGACCTACGCCGCGCTCAACGGCCGCGCGAACCTCCTCGCGCGCCGCCTGCGCGACGACCACGGTCTCCGTCCCGAGGAACCGGTCGGATTGCTCCTGCGCCGTTCCGAGCGGACCGCGATCGCGCTCCTCGGCATCCTCAAGGCGGGCGGCGCCTATCTGCCGCTCGACCCGGCGGCGCCGACGGCGCGGACGAGATTCCTCCTCGCCGACGCCGGCTGCCGCCTCGTGATCTCGGAAGAGGAGTTCGCCGCGACCGTGCTGGCCGGCCTGCCCGGCGTTGTGACGGTCGGAATGAAGACCCTGGGGGACGGGACGGAAACGAACCTTCCCGCCGTCGGTTCCTCGTCGAGCCTCGCCTACATCATGTACACCTCGGGCTCCACGGGCGAACCCAAGGGGTCCCTCATCGAGCAGAAGTCCGTCCTCCGCCTGGTCCTCTCCACGAACTACATCGCGCTCGACCCGGGGCACCGGATCCTGCAGACCGGCTCCCTCGCCTTCGACGCCTCGACTTTCGAGTTCTGGGGCGCGCTCCTCAACGGGGGCACGATCTGCCTGCCGCCTGAGAACGCGCTCCTCGAGGTGACCGAGTTCGGCGCTCTCGTCGAGCGATTCCGCGCCACGACCGCCTGGCTCACCGCGAGCCTCTTCAACCAGATGGTCGAGGCCGATAGCGGCGTCTTCCGCGGCTTGACGCACCTCCTGACCGGCGGCGAGCGCCTCTCCGCGCCGCACGTGAAGCGCGTTCGCGAGGCCTTTCCGAACCTCGTTCTCATCAACGGCTACGGCCCGACCGAGAACACCACGTTCACGGCCTGCCATCGCATCGAGGCCGTGGACACGGGAGACATTCCCATCGGGCGCCCGATCGCGAACACGAAGGTCTGGATCCTGGACCGGGCCCTGCGGCCGGTCCCGATCGGGGTTCCGGGCGAGATCTGCGCGGGCGGCGACGGTCTCTCGCGCGGATACCTGAACCGGCCCGAGCTGACGGCGGAAAAGTTCGTGACGGTCGAGATCGGCGGCGTGCCGCGCCGCCTCTATCGCACCGGCGATGTCGGCTGGTGGAACACCGACGGCACGCTCTCGATCGCAGGGCGCCTGGACGACCAGGTCAAGATCCGCGGATTCCGCGTCGAGATCGGCGAGGTCGAAGCCGCCCTGCGGCGTGTTCCCGGTGTCGCCGACGCCGCGGTCGTGCCGCGGCGCACGGCGATCGGGACGACCGAGCTCGTGGGATACTGCGCGGCCGCGCCGGACGTCGACCCGGGTGTCATCCGCGGGATTCTCGGGCAGGACCTTCCCGCATACATGATTCCATCGCACATCGTTCGCCTCGATCGCCTTCCGCTGACGCCGAACGGCAAAATCGACAAGCGCGCCCTGCCCGGGCTCTCCGGGGAGCGAGCCCCGGGGCCGGTCGCGGAGGCGCGCGGGCCGGCCGAGGAGGCCTTGCTCGCCGCCTGGCGCGATCTTCTCGGTCGCCCCGTGATCGGCCGCGACGAGAACTACTTCGATCTCGGCGGTGACTCGATCCGCGCCATCCAGGTCGTGAGCCGGATGAGGAAGGCCGGCTGGAATCTCAAGGTCCGCGATCTCTTCTCCCATCCCACCGCCGCCGCGCTCGCATCCTGCATGACGCCGTACGCGGCCGGGATTGGCCGGGACGAGGACCCGGGCGGGCCCGCTCCTCTCACCCCGATCCAGCGCTGGTTCGTCCGCGTGCAGGGCCGCGTGCTCCCGCGCTTCAACCAGTCCGTGATGCTCGGCGCCTTCGGCGCGGGCGCCTCAGACGCGGTGGACGAGGAGCGCCTCCGGGGCGCTCTCGTGGGGCTCGTCGAGCGCCACGCCATGCTGCGCGCCGTCTTTCGCGCCTCCGCCGCCGGCGTCGTGCAGGAAACGGCCGCGCCGGCCGACCCGGCGCTCGAGGTCGTCGATCTGCGCGGCGCTCCCGATCCGGATGCGGCCCTCGCCGCGTACGCGGATCGCGTGCAGGGATCGATCGATCCCGAGCGCGGACCGATCCTGCGCGTGCTCCTCGCGCGCCGCGCGGGCGGCGACCGCGTCCTCGTCGTCGTCCATCACCTCGCCATCGACGGCGTCTCCTGGCGGATCCTCCTCGAGGATCTCGAGGCGCTGTACCGCGGAGGCGCGGTCGAGGCGCCGACGGCCTCCTTTGGCGCCTGGGCGCGACGATGGGAGGCGCGGGTGAGCGAGGGAGCCTTCGACGGCGAGCGGGAATTCTGGAGCGCGATCGTCGCGTCGGGCGCGGCGCCGCTATCCTTCGACATCGAGGACGCGCCGCCGGGCACGTTCGGAGACGCGGCAACGGTCGAGATGGAATTCGGGCCGGAGGAGACGCGGCAGATCCTCGAGGAGGGATTGCGGGCCTTCGGCGCCGGCGCCGACGTGCTGCTCCTCGCCGCTCTCGGCCGGGCCCTCCGCGCCTGGCAGGGGAGGGACGAGACGCTCATCGCCCTCGAGAGCCATGGCCGCGCCATGGAACGCGTCGGTCTCGACGTCGCCCGCACCGTGGGCTGGTTCACCGCGATCCACCCCTTCCGCCTCGCGCTCTCCGGCGCCTCGATCGGCGACGAGGTGATGCGCGTGAAGGAGGATCTCCGCCGGATCCCGGACGAGGGGCTGGGCTTCGGAGCGCTGGACATCGATCTTCCGCCCTCGATCTCCTTCAACTACCTCGGACGCTTCGGGTCGAGGGACGGAGGAGACGAGGCCTTCGCCTTCGCCGGGGAATCCCGCGGCCGCGAGATCGCGCCGGAGGCGGTTCGCTCTCATCATCTCGACGTCAGCGGGCTCGTGGCCGGCGACCGGCTCGGTCTCTCGATCACCTACTCGGGTCGCCGCTATCGCCGCGCCACGATGGAGGCGCTCGCCGCTTCGCTGCGCGGGGAGGTTCTCGCCGTGGCCGGTCACTGCGCGGCCCGCGCATGCCTCGAGCGGACCCCCTCCGACTTCTCCTCGCGCGTCACTTCGCACTGGACGCTCGACGAATACCGGCTCTTCCTGGCGCGTGAAGGCATACCGGCGGGCGAGGTCGAGGACGTCCTGCCGCTCACGCCGATGCAGGAAGGCTTCCTCTTCCAGCGCCGCCTCGATCCCGGCTCCTCGGCCTACCAGCTCCAGATGACCTTCCGTCTCCGGGGCGCGCTCGACGTCGCGGCCTATCGCGAGGCCTGGAGCGACCTGGTCCGCCGCCATGCGATCCTGAGGACGTCCTTCCACGACGAGGAACGGGGACGTCCCGTCCAGGTCGTGCGGAGCATGCGCACGCCCGAGTTCCGCTTCGAGGATCTCTCGGGCCTCGATGACGCGTCACGGGAGGCGCGTCTCGCGGAATTCCGGAAGGGTGACCTGGCCCGCCGTTTCGATCTTGCCCGCGATCCTTTGCTCCGGATCGCGGTCTTTTCGACCGGCCCTGACCGGTACGAATCGATCTGGTCCTACCACCACATCCTCCTCGACGGCTGGTCGCTCGGCGTCCTGTACCGCGAGCTGACCGAGGCCTATGCCGCCCGCGCCGCCGGCCGGGTGCCGGACGCCGTGCCGTCGCGTCCCTTCGCGGCCTTCGTCCGCTGGCTGGAGGAGCGGGACCGCGACGCCGGCGCGGCCTTCTGGAGGGAGTCGCTCGCGGGTTTCGAGGAGGCGACGATGCTGGCGCCCCCGGTCGAAACGGCCTCCGCCTACGACTTCCGCGAGACCATCGTCGAGGCGCCGGAGGGGCTGACCGGCGCGGTGGCGGATCTCGCGGCCCGCCTCGGCGTCACGTCCTACAGCGTGATGCAGGCCGCCTGGTCCGTCGTTCTCTCGCGCCATGCCGGCGCCGACGACGTCGTCTTCGGATCCGTCGTCTCCGGCCGTCCCCCGGGCCTCCTGGGCGTCGAGGAGACGGTCGGGCTCTTCATCAACGCGATACCGGTCCGCGCCCGTGTCTCGGGCGAGGCGACCTTCGCGTCGCTGGCCCGCGATCTCCAGGCCGCCGCGCTGGCCGCCGAGGAGCATCACCATGTGCCGCTCGCCGAGATCCAGAAGCTGGCGTCCCCCGGTGTCACCCTCTTCGATCATATCCTCGTGTATGAGAACTATCCCGTCGACCGGGAGGTGGCGGACGGGACGAGCGCCGGGCGGAGCGGGCTCGCCGTCGAGGCCTTCGAGGCGCACGACGAATCGCATTACGACCTGAACCTCGTCTTGATCCCCGGAGACCGGCTCCAGCTCCGGTTCTCGTACAACGGCCGGGTCCACGATCCGGACCGGGTCGAGCGGCTGGCGGGGCATCTCCTCGCCGCGCTCGCCGCGGGCGTCGCCGAACCCGAGCATTCCGTCGCGGCGATCGAGATCCTACCCGAGGCCGACAGGATCGCGATCGCCGCGGCGCTCCGGGGGCCGGCGCGGACCGCGCCCGCCCCGGGCACCTTCCTCGACCTCTTCGCCGCCGCGGTGGCGCGCGAGCCCGGCGCCGCGGCGGTCCGCGCGGACGGGGTCACGCGGAGCTACCGCGATCTCGACGAGGAGAGTTCGCGCCTCGCCTCGTGGATCCGGGACCGCATCGCGCCGCGGCCCGATGACCGCATCGGCATCCTTCTCGATCGGTCGGACCGCCTCGTCGTCGCGCTCCTCGCCGTCATGAAGGCCGGCGCCGCGTATGTGCCGATCGATCCGGCGTATCCGCCGGACCGGATCGCGCATATCGCCGGGGATTCCGCGTCGCGCGCGGTGATCACGGATGAACGGCACGCGCACGCGGCCGGCCCGGGGCGGATCCGGCTCGACGAGGTCTGGGGCGAGGCGATGGCGACGCCCATCGGGCCGCTTCCGCCCCCCGATCCGGCCTCCCTCGCCTACGTCATCTACACCTCCGGTTCGACCGGCCGGCCGAAGGGGTGCGCCATCGAGCATCGGAACCTCGCCCATTACCTCGAGTGGGCCGCGCGCGCCTACTTCACCGACGCGAGCGCCGGCAGCTTCGGCCTCTTCACCTCCCTCTCCTTCGATCTCACCGTCACCTCGCTCTTCCTGCCGCTCGTCCGCGGGCGCACGCTCGTCGTCGCGCCTCCCGCGGCCGAGACGCACGAGGCTCTCCGCGCGATGCTCGATCCCGGGAACGAGGTCGATGCTCTCAAGATCACGCCGTCGCACATCGCCATGATCCCCGATCTCGGGATCGAGCGGACGAACGTCGCGCTCGCCGTGGTGGGCGGCGAGGCCCTGCGGCCCGAGCAGGTCGCGATCCTCCACCGTCTCAATCCCGCGATGGCGGTCTGGAACGAGTATGGGCCGACCGAGACGACGGTGGGCTGCATCGTGAAGAGGGTCGAGCCCGGCGCGCGCGCCATCACGATCGGCCGTCCCATCGACGAGACGTCGATCGCGCTCCTCGATGCGTCGCGTCGTCCCGTGCCGCTCGGCGCCCGGGGCGAGATCTGGATCGGCGGCGCCGGCGTCGGCCGGGGATACCTGGGCCGGCCGGACCTCACGGCGGAGCGCTTTGTCGAGATCGACGGCCGGCTCATGTACCGCACCGGCGACCGGGGGCTCCTCCGCGCGGACGGCGATCTCGACTACCTCGGGCGCGCCGACGACCAGGTCAAGATCCGCGGCCACCGGATCGAGCCGGGCGAGGTGGAGGAGGCGATCGGGGCCCTGCCCTTCGTCAAGGACTGCGCCGTGGTGGCGCGCCGCGACGCGGCGGGGGAGACGCGGCTCGTGGCCTGCGTGGTCTACCGCGATCGGCGCGACGAGGGCCGCGTTCCCGTCGAACTGGCGCGCGTCCTTCCCGCCCCCCTGGTGCCCTCCGCCTTCGTCACCCTCGATCGCCTACCGCTCACCCCCAACGGCAAGGTCGACCGCAAGGCCCTGCCCGATCCCTTCGCCTCCGCCGCCGGCGCGGCGTGCGGCGAGGCCCCGCGGCCGGGTCTCGAGGAGGAGATCGCCGCGATCTGGCGCGAGGTCCTCGGCGTCGAGACGGTCGGGCGCACGGATTCCTTCTTCGCGCTCGGCGGACACAGCCTCAAGGCGACCCAGGTCGTCTCGCGCATCCTCAGGCGCCTGGAGCGTCGTGTTCCGCTCGCCGCCTTCATCCGCGAGCCGACGATCGAGAACCTCGCCCGGATCGCCGCGACGGAGGATCCGGGCCGCGGAGAGGATCGCATTCCGCGTGCCCCGTCCGCCCCGGATTACGCCCTGTCCCATGCCCAGCACCGGCTCTGGCTGTTGCACCACATCGAGGGCGGCGAGACGGCCTACAACATGCCCTTCGCCTTCCGGGCGCGGAACGTCGCGCTCGACGAGCGCCTCCTCGAGGCGGCCCTGGCCGCGCTCATCGCCCGTCACGAGGCGCTCCGCACCGCCTTCGTCGTGAGGGACGGCGAGCCGCGCCAGGAAATCCTCGCGTCGTGTCCCTTCCGCATCGGCATGCAGCGGCTCGAGCCCGGCGTGGACGTCGAGGCGCGGATCCGGGAGTTCGCCGCGCGGGAGGCGCGGACGCCCTTCGACCTGGCGTCGCCTCCGCTCATGAGACTGACCGTGGTCCGGGGACCGGAGGATCTCTTCGTCCTCTTCACCATGCACCACATCGTCGGCGACGGGTGGTCCGGTCTCGTTCTCGCCCGCGAGCTGATGACCCTCTACGATGCTGCGGCAACCGGCCGCGCGCCCGCGCTCGCGCCGCTTACGGTCCATTACAAGGACTTCTCCGAGTGGCAGAACGCGAAGGGGTTCGCGGAGGACGAGGCCTACTGGCTCGGCGCCCTCGAAAACGCGCCGGAGCGGATCGCCCTTCCCTACGACAGCGCGCCCGGCCCGCTCTCGCTCTTCCAGGGCGACGTCGTCCGGGTGCGCCTCGATGCCGCGACGACGGCGCGGCTCCGGGGCCTGGCGGCCGCGCGCAACACCACGCTCTCGAACGTCACCCTCGCGCTCTTCGGTCTTCTCCTGAACAGGCTCACGGCCCAGGATGACCTGGTCGTCGGTCTCAGCGTCGCGAACCGCAATCACCCGGACCTGGAGCATCTCATCGGGTTCTTCGTGAACATGCTGCCGATCCGGTTCCGGTTCGAGCCGGACATGGAGCTCGAGGAGCTCGTCGATCGGACCGCGCGGACCACGACCGCCGCCTTCGCGCACCAGGATTATCCCTTCGATCGGCTCGTGCGGCGCATCAATCCCGACCGGCTCTCGAATCGCCAGCCGCTCCTCAACGTCGTCTACGCGTTTCAGAATTTCGGCGACGTGAAGATCGAGGCGGGGGAGACGGCCGGCCGCGCGGCGCCGCCGACGGGCGCCGACGGCGCCGGCGCTCTCGAACCGGTCGATTTCACCTTCGGCACATCGAAGTTCGACCTCACGCTCTTCGCCGCCGAGGAGGCCGACGGCCTCGCGCTCGTGCTCGAATACGACTCGTCGCTCTTCCGCCGCGAGAGCGCCGAGCGGATGCTGGCGACGTACGCGCGCTTCTGCGGGAGGGTCTGAACGTCGATGAAACTTCTCCTCGTCTCGGTCTCGGTCGGCGCCGGCCATGTCCGCGCGGCTGACGCCGTGGCGGAGGCGCTCGCGCTGTCGGCGCCCGATGCCGAGATCCGGCACATCGATGCGCTCCAGTACGTCACGCCGCTCCTCAGGACTCTCTACATCGACGGCTCGATCGGGCTCGTCAATTGCGCGCCCTCCCTCTACGGCTGGATCTATCGCCGCTCGGACCGTTCGGACGGGCGTTCTCCCTTCTCCGACTGGCTCCAGGGCACGCAGGCGCGCCGTCTTCGGCGTGCCGTGGCCGCGTTCGCCCCGGACGCGATCCTCGCGACTCACTTCCTTCCTCCGCGCGTCCTCGGGGGTCGGCGGGGGCATCCTCCGATCGACGTTCTCGTCACCGACTTCGATTTTCATCGCCTGTGGCTGGCGCCCGCCACCCGGCGCTTCTTCGTCGCGACCGCATCGGTCACGGAGAAGATGACCGGCATCGGGATCGACGCGGAACGGATCAGGGTGACCGGCCTTCCCGTCGCGCCGGGCTTTGCGCGGCCCGTCGATCGCGCGAGGGTTCTGGGCGACCTCGGCCTCGATCCCGCCGTGCCCGCGATCCTCGTCACCACCGGTGGAGCCGGCATCGCGACGCTCCTGCGGACGGTCCGGCGTCTCATCGCCCTGCCGCCGCCGCTGCAGGTCATCGCCGTGGCCGGGCGCAACGAGGCGCTGCGCCGGGAACTGGAGTGCCTTCCCGTGGGGCGCGGCGCGACGCTCAAGGTCACGGGTTTCGTCGAAAACATGCACGAGCTGATGAGGTCGGCCGATGTCGTCGTCGCCAAGCCCGGAGGCCTGACCGTGGCCGAGTGCCTGGCCTCGGGAACCGCCGCGGTCTTCGTCGAACCGATTCCCGGGCAGGAGGAGGCGAACGCGGATTTCGTGGATCGAAAGGGCGCGGGCATCCATGCGCGGGACGCGGACCGGCTCGTCGACGCCGTGGGACGGCTCCTGGTCGACCCGGATCTCCGGGACCGGATCCGGTCCTCGGCGCGCGAACTCGGTAGACCGCGCGCGGCCGAGGCCGTCGCGGAGGCGTTCCTCGGGGGAGCCGCTGAACATCGTGAATGACCTCGCCCGCCCGGGTAGACTGGGCTCCTCATGAAACTGAGCGACTTCAGCCTGGCCGGGCCGGCGGACGAGACGGGGAGAATCCTCGAAACGCTTCTCCGCTTCAACGCCACGGGTTCGGACTATCCCCGCGATCGAACCGTTCATGCCGTCTTCGCGGACCAGGCTGCCCGGACGCCCAACGCCGTGGCCGCCGTCGAGGGCGAACGCGCCTGGACCTACCGAGAGCTCGATCTCGCCGCCAATCGCTTCGCGAATTTCCTCCTGGCCTGCGGGCTTCGGCCCGAGGAGTTCGTCGCCGTCTCGCTCGAGGGGACGTTCGACCTCCTCGTCGCGCTCATCGGCACCCTCAAGGCCGGCGGCGCCTATTGCCCGATCGACGTCGATACGCCCTACGAGCGCTTTCGCTACATCCTCGACGACACGAGGGCGCGCTGTCTCGTCGCGGAGAAGACACGAATCCGCCGCCTCAACCGGTTGCAGTGGGATTGTCCCTCGCTTCTCCATGTCGTCTGCATCGACTCCGAGGACGTGCTCGCCGAGGACGAAGGGCCGGGGGAGAAGATGAGGAGGGAGGTCTGGGATTACGTCGGCGAGACGATGATCGACGACATCACCGGCGGAGGATGGCAGTCGAGCTACACCGGCGCGCCGCTGAGCCGCGCGGTCATGGACGATTACGGTGAGAGCGCCCTGGCCAAGCTCCGGCCGTATCTCTCTCCGTCCACGCGCGTCCTGGAAATCGGTTGCGCATCGGGCATCACCCTGTTTCGCGTCGCGCCGCACGTCGGCCGCTACGTCGGCACCGATCTCTCGCCGAAGATCCTCGAGAGGTCGCACCGCGTGGCCGCGGAGCGCGGGCTCGGCCATGTCCGTTTCGAGCCCCTCGCCGCCCATGAGATCGACCGTCTCGACGAGCGGGACTTCGATATCGTCGTCGTCAATTCCGTGATCCAGTGCTTCAGCGGCCACAACTACCTCCGGAATATCCTCCGGAAGGCGATGTCGCTCATGAAACCCGACGGCTTGATCCTTCTCGGAAACGTCTTCGACCAGGACAGGAAGGAGGCCTTTCTCCGTTCCCTCGTCGATTACAAGCGGGCGCATCCCGGGGCGCGTACCAAGACGGACTACAGCGAGGAGCTTTTCATCAACCGGGATTTCCTCGAGGATCTCCGCCACGACCTGCCCGGGATCGCCGCGATCGAGACGTCGCCGCTCATCACCACGACGGCGAGCGAGCTTTCGGAATACACCTTCGATGCCCTGATCCGGGTCGAACGTGGATGCGCGCCGCCCTCCTCGCCTCGTCGTCGCTGCCAGCACGACCGGCGTGCGATCGACTCCGCATCCCCCGACTCACCGCCCGAGAAGAGTGGCCCCGACGGCCTGGTCTACGTCATGTACACCTCCGGCACCTCGGGCCGGCCCAAGGGCGCTCTCATACCTCATCGTGCCGTCCTTCGCCTCGTCATCAACACCAACTTCGTGCGGCTGGACTCGTCGACCCGGATCCTGATGACCGGCGCGCTCGCCTTCGACGCCTCGACCTTCGAGATCTGGGGGTCGCTCCTGAACGGCGGCGCGCTCTGCCGGGCTCCGGAGATGGCGCTTCTCGACGCGGCGGCGATGAAGGAGACCATTCGTCGGCATGGCATCACCACGATGTGGCTGACGTCGAGTCTCTTCAACCAGTACATCGACACGGATGTTTCGATCTTCTCCGGGTTGAAGCATCTCCTGGCGGGCGGCGAGAAGCTTTCGACGCCGCACGTCAACCGCGTCCGTGAGGCCCACCCGTCCCTGGTCCTCATCAACGGCTATGGCCCGACGGAGAACGCGACCTTCACCTCCTGCCATGTCATCGACCGTCTTCACGACGGCGACATCCCGCTCGGCCGCCCGATCTCCAACACCCGGGTCTGGATCCTCGACGGCGAGCTCCGCCTCCTCCCGCCCGGCGTGGCCGGCGAGATCTGCGCCTCCGGCGACGGACTGGCGCGGGGTTACCTGGGCGATCCGGAACTGACGGAGCGGAAGTTCGTGGTGGTAGACTTGGGGACGGGGATCGGCCCGGTCCGGCTCTACCGCACCGGCGATCGCGGCCGCTGGCGCGAGGACGGGATCCTCGAGTTCCTCGGCCGCATCGACGAACAGGTCAAGGTGCGCGGCTACCGGATCGAGCCGGCGGAGATCGAGGCGCGGCTCAGGGAGGACGTGGACGTGCGCGATGCCGTCGTCATGGCACGGGACCTGCCCGTCGAGGGCAAGTGCCTCGTCGCCTGGCTGACCGGGGATTTCACGGATACGGACGCGGTCCGGGCCCGGCTCAAGGCCGAATTGCCCGATTACATGGTCCCGTCCTTTCTCGTGAAGCTCGATCGACTGCCGCTGACTCCCAACGGCAAGGTCGATCGCCGGGCCCTGCCCGATCCGGCGCGCCGCGCGCATGCCGCCGGCGCCGCCCCGGATCTCACGGCGACGGAACAGGCCCTGGCCCGGATCTGGGAGGAGATTCTCGGCGTCGAGGGGCTTTCGCCCGGCGACGATTTCTTCGACGTGGGCGGTCATAGTCTCAAGGTGACGCGCCTCGTCGCCCTGGTTCATGAACGCCTCGGCGTGACCGTCCCGCTCGCCGCCGTCTTCCGCGCTCCGCGCCTCGCCGACCTGGCCCGTGCCATCGTCGATGCCGCGCGCTTCGGAGTATCGCTGGCCGACGAGACGATGGTCGTCCTGGGGAAGGGCCCGCGCGCGGTCTACGCCCTGCCCCCCGGCACCGGGGACGTCCTCAGCTACATCCCGCTCGCGGAGCATCTCGCGGGGTTCACGATCCGGGCCTTCAACTTCATCGAGGAGGAGACGCGTCTCTCCGATTACGCCGATCTCATCGCGTCCGACGCCCCGGGGGATCCGATCGATCTTCTCGGCTACTCCTCCGGCGGCAATCTCGCCTACCAGGTCGCCTGCGAGCTCGAACGCCGCGGCCGCCGCGTCGGGCGGATCGTCATGATCGACGCGGCGCGCAAGCAGGGACTCCTGCCTTATGACGATGAAAAAATCATGGAGGCCGCCGCCGCGTTTCTCGGCCACGAGACGATCCGGCCCTACGTGCAGTCGCCTCCGCTCAGGGAGAAGATCGAGCGCCGCATCCGCGCCTTCTATCGCTCCTATTGCGCCGAGATCGATCGCGAGCCCGTCGGCGCCGCGATCCATGTCGTCGCGGCGCGGGAAACGATCGAGGCCGCGCCGCGTCCCGAGATCTCGCTCGAGGGCTGGCGCGAGCTGGCACGGGGCGGCTTCGCGATCCATCCCGGCGACGGCGACCACGACCACATGCTCCACGAGCCGCACCTGGCGGCGAACGCCGCCCTTCTCGCGCGGATCCTCGAGGACGCGCCCGAGTGAATCCCGCCTCCGCTCCCTCGTCCATCTCCGCGTTGAAGTCCGCGGGGATTGGGGATACGATGGGCCCGTCCGCCCGGGAAGAGAAGGAAGAACGGCGCCGGGCGGGGAGATGACCCCATGAACCTCACCATTCCCCTGGACCACCACAACCTCCAGGAATCCCGCGTCCGGACCTACTGCCGTTCCTTCCCCGCGGTCTTCGAGCGCGCCAAGGAAGCCTGCCTCTATGACCGGGACGGTCGGCGCTACGTCGACTTCTTCGGCGGCGCGGGCGCGATGAACTACGGCCATAACAACCCCCGATTCAACGAGGCGATCATCCGCTACCTGGAGGCCGACGGAGTGGTTCACGCGCTCGACATGGCCACGTCGGCGAAACTGCGTTTCCTCGAGAGGTTCCAGTCCGTCATCCTCCAGCCCCGCCGCCTCGACTACAAGATGCAGTTCACCGGCCCTGCCGGCACGAACGCGATCGAGACGGCCCTCAAGATCGCCCGCCTCAACAAGGGCCGCGCTCACGTCGTCGCCTTCACCAACGCCTACCACGGGCTCACCATCGGCGCCCTCGCCATCACCGGCAACGTCCATTACCGGAACGAGGCCTTCGTGAACCGCGCGAACGCCTCCTTTGTTCCCTACGACGGGTATCTCGGCGCGGGCGTCGATACGCTCGATTACTTCCGCAAGCTCATCCTCGATCCCTCCTCGGGCGTCGACCTCCCGGCGGCCGTGGTCGTGGAATGCGTGCAGGCCGAAGGCGGCATCAACGTCGCTCGCACGGAGTGGCTCAAGGGCCTCGAGTCCTTCTGCCGGGAACAGGGAATCCTTCTCGTCGTCGACGATATCCAGGTCGGCTGCGGTCGTACCGGGACATTCTTCAGCTTCGAGCGGGCCGGCATCCAGCCCGATATCGTCGCCCTCTCCAAGTCCATCAGCGGCGCCGGGCTTCCCATGTCCGTCGTCCTCATGAGGCCGGAATTGGACCAGTGGAAGAGGGGAGAAGAGACGGCTACCTTCCGCGGTTTCAATCTCTCGTTCGTCACCGCCGCCGAGGCGCTCTCCTACTGGGAGACCGGCGCGTTCACCGCCGACATCCTGCGCCGCGGTGCCCTCGTCGAGGAGAGGCTCGGGGCGATGGCGGCGCTCCACCCCGAGCTCGGCGCGGACGTCCGCGGACTCGGCATGATCTGGGGGCTCGACGTGCACGATACGCGCATCGCCCAGGCCGTCTCGCGCGAGGCCTTTTCCCGCGGGCTCGTCGTGGAACTCTGCGGCCCCCATGACAACGTCCTCAAGATCATCCCACCGCTCGTCATTCCCGACGATCTCCTCGAGGAGGGCCTTGCGATCCTCTCGGCCGCGCTGAAGTCGGTCCTCGAGGACCGGGAGATCTTCCATGCGTGAGCGGCGAGGGGCGGCCCTCCTCCTGGCCGCGGTCGTCCTGATACTCTGCGGCGCCTGCGGCCGCTCCTGCGGCGGTGCCCGGCCCGGTGCGGGGGCGGATTCCGATACCGTGACCCTGGTCTTCACCTACAGCTCCGAGAAGCAGGCCTGGATCGAGAACGCCACGGAACTCTTCAACTGCAGCGCCCAGCAGACCCGGGATGGGCGGAACATCGTCGTCAAGTCCGTGCCCATGGGCTCGGGGCAGTGCATCGAGGAGGTTCTCTCCGGAACCCGCCAGGCGCACCTCGTATCCCCCGCCGCGACGAGCTACATCGAGGAGGGAAACGCGAGGTCGCGGGCTTCGGTCGGCGCCGCCGCCTTCGGGGATTCCCGGTGCATCGTCTACTCGCCTGTCGTCATCGCGATGTGGAAGCCGATGGCGGAGGCCCTGGGCTGGGGACAGCGGCCCGTCGGGTGGTCCGAGATCCTCGCCATCGCCCAGGATCCCCGCGGGTGGGCGGCTTACGGGCACCCGGAATGGGGGCGTTTCCGCTTCGGTCACACGCACCCGGGCTTCTCCAATACCGGCATGGCCGCGCTTCTCTCCGCGTCCTTCGCCGCCACCGGCAAGACCAGCGGTCTGACGATCGAGGACGCCCGCTCGCCCGCCGTCGGCGATTACATCGCGAAGATCGAGAACAGCGTGATCCACTACGGGACCTCCACCGGGTTCTTCGGGCAGATGATGTTCGAGAACGGGATGGATTACATGAGCGCCTCCGTTCTCTACGAGAACATGGTCGTGGAGGCCTACGACCAGGTGACCGCGGTCGATTCGGCCGCCGCCGTCGTTCCCATGGTCGCCGTCTACCCCCGGGAGGGAACGTTCCTCACGGACCATCCCGTCGCTCTCGTGGAGCGCGAATGGGTGACGCCCGATCACCGCGAGGCCGCGCGGATCTACGTCGAGTTCCTCCTCGCCCGGCCCCAGCAGGAGGCCGCCATGGCCCGCGGGTTCCGCCCCTCCTTCACCGACCTGGCCCTGGCCGCTCCGCTCAACGAGGAGCATGGCGTCGATCCCCGCGAGCCGCGCGTCGTCCTGCCCATGCCGGAGCACCGCGTGATCAACGAACTGCTCGAGGTCTGGAAGCTCCACAAGAAGCCGTCTCATGTCGTCCTCGCGGTCGATAATTCCGCGGCCCTCGCGGAGAGGGGAGGGATCCGCTCGATCCGCGAGTCGGCCGCCCAGTGCATCCGCAGTCTCGGGGTCCGCGACCGCTTCTCGCTCCTCGTGGTCGGGGACAGCCCGGCCTGGCTCGGGAAAGAGGTTGCGACCGAGACGGAACGCGCCCAGGTGATCGGGCGATTGGAGACCCTGCCTCCGGGGGGAGGATCCGCCCTGTATGACGCTGTACTCGAGGCCTACGAGTATGCCCGCGGCGTGGAACGTCCGGACGTCATCACGGCGGTCATCGTGATGGCCGGCAGCGAGAATACCTCCGGCGAGAACCGCCTTCCCACGCTCCTGCCCCTCATCCTCGGCTCCTCGGACGCGGCCCGGGTGCGCATCTTCACGGTCGGCTTCGGCCGCGGCGCCAACCGCTATGCGCTCGAGAAGATCGCCGACGCGACGGATGCCGTGTTCCTGCAGGACACGGAGACCGGGGCCGAGAAGCTGAAGGAACTGACGACCTTTTTCTGACGAGGGCCGCGAGGGAAGGAGCCGGTGAGATGAACGCGGATATCCGGAAGATCGAGCTGAAGGCCGGCGACGTGCTCTTCAGGGAGGGGGATGGATCGCGGTCGATCTACGTCCTGGAGAACGGGGCCGTCGAGATCCGGCGCGGGAGCGAGACGATCTCCTTCATCACCGAGCCCGGCTCCTATCTCGGCGAGATGTCCTTCCTGCTGGACCGGCCGCGCTCCGGCACCGCCGTCGCCATGGAACGTTCGATGGTCCTGGCCATCGGCGAGGAGGAGATCGAGCGGAGCGTTGCATCCAACCCGAAGCTCGCGCTGAAGCTGGCGCAGACCCTCGCCCACCGCCTCGAGCGGACCACCGAGCAGTTGAAGGATCTCCTGCAGGCCCGCTCCGCGCGGGCCCGCGTCGAGAACTTCGACGACTTCCTCGCCGCCATGCCCTATTCCCGCCGGGAGCAGGTTCTCCTCGAGACCGCCCAGTTCGCCTTCCTCGGCCGCGGGAGCGGCCTTTCGCTCGTCGAGGCCCGGATCCGGATGAAGCACCTGGAACAGGATCTCGCGGAGATGAGGGAGCAGAGGGACCTTCACGTGGACCCGGTCGGGCATGTCGCCGGTCGCCACGGCCTCTCCGATGCCTACGAGAAGCGTCTCCGCGCCGAGTTCGGGAGGATCGCGGGATAGACTCGTCATCCTTCCTTGAAATCTCCCCGGCCCGGGTCTAAGGTACGTCCACGGGCATCCTGCGTCCGAATCCGTTCGGGGAGAATGACTCATGTCGATTCGTTTATGGACGATGGTGGCGATTCTGGCGGTCTTTGCCGGCTCGGTTTCGGCCGGCCCCATGGGGCCGGTTCGTCCCGCCGCGGAGCGCATCGGCGTGGAGTTCGAGGTGGCCTCCGACGAGCGCGACTTGACGTGGTCGGGCAACTCCGCCGACATTTCGACCGTCGAGAATATCGCCTACATCGGTCGCCTCTCCTACGGCGTGACCGACCGCATCGAGATCCATCTCCGGCTCGGCTCCACGACGCTCGACCTCACGGATCGTCCCGACGCCACGAATGCCGTCCCGGCCATCTTCAACGGCACCCGGCAGTTCACCTGGGGCGGCGGCTTCGGTGCCATCCTCGTCGACGAGAGGGGCTGGAACCTGGCCCTGCAGGCGAACGCGCTCGTGCATGAACGCCACACGGGCGCCTGGAGCGGGGCGGTCAACGGGACCGTCAACGACTACGACTACACCGAGTGGCAGGCGGGACTCCAGGTCCAGGGCCGGTATCCCGAGTTCCTCTTCCTCCGCAATGCCGTGCCTTACCTCGGGGTGAAATACTCGGACGCCACCCTCGACGAGAACGTCTACTGCGGCCAGCGCGTGACGCCCCCGGCCCACGACGCCGACGACAACTTCGGCGTCTACACCGGCATCGGCTTCGATCTCGCGCCCCGCTGGACGATGTACCTCGAGGGGCGCTTCGTCGACGAGACCTCGGTCGGGGCCGGAGTCCGCTTCCTCTACTGATGAGGTCGTCCGCCCGGACGAAGCGCCCGTCGTCACGGCGGCGCCCCGGGCGTCCTGAAACGCCCGATCCATTCCGCCCGCGCCCCGAGCCGGCCCCCTGGTCGGCTTGGGGTGAGGGGCTCGATCCCGCCGCGATCGCACAGATGAGGAACGCCTGCCGCCTGCCCGTCTCGTGGCGCGGCGCCCTCATGCCCGATGCCCACGTCGGTTACGGTCTGCCCATCGGCGGCGTGCTCGCGACGCGGGACGCGGTGATCCCGTACGCCGTCGGGGTGGACATCGCCTGCCGCATGAAGATGACGGTCCTGGATCTTCCCGCCGAGACGCTCGACGGGTCCCCGGGACGGCTCCGGTCGGCTCTCGAGCGGGAAACGCGCTTCGGCGTCGGGGCGGAATTCCGTGATCGGCTCGATCATGCGGTCATGGACGAAGACTGGACGGCGTCCCCGGTGACGGGCGGGCTCAAGGACAAGGCCTGGTCCCAACTCGGCACCAGCGGCAGCGGCAACCACTTCGTCGAGTTCGGGACGTTGACTCTGGAGCGGGAGGATCTGGGGCTGGCCCCCGGCGTCTACCTGGCGCTCCTCAGCCACAGCGGGAGCCGGGGCACGGGCGCGGCCGTCGCGAATCATTACAGCCACGTCGCGCGCGCCGCGCGCCCGGAACTGCCGAAGGAACTCGCGAACCTCGCCTGGCTCGACCTCTCGGGCGAGCCGGGCCAGGAATACTGGGCGGCGATGGAATTGATGGGACGTTACGCGGCCGCCAACCACGAATTGATTCACCGCCGCATCGCTCATCGCCTCGGCGCCGCCGTGATTCTCGACGTCGAGAATCATCACAACTTCGCCTGGAAGGAGGAGCATGACGGCCGGGCTGTGATCGTGCATCGCAAGGGCGCGACGCCGGCCGCCCGCGGCGCCCTGGGTATCATTCCCGGTTCGATGGGCACGCCGGGATTCGTCGTCCGGGGGAAGGGAGATCATCGCTCGCTCGATTCGGCCTCCCATGGCGCCGGGCGCGCGATGAGCCGGAAGGCCGCGAAGCAGGCCTTCCGATGGGAGGACGTGAGGCGATTCCTCGAGGATCGCGGCGTGACCCTGATCTCCGCCGGCCTCGACGAGGCGCCGATGGCCTACAAGGACATCCGCGAGGTCATGGCGGCGCAGTCCGATCTCGTCGAGGTCTGCGCGCGCTTCGATCCGCGTCTCGTCAAGATGGCCGAGGAGCGGGAGCGGCCGGAGGATTGAGGTGGCGGGGCTCGCGATCTCTGGCTGACAGCCCGTGGCGATTATCGAACCCTTTTCCGGCTGCCGCCGGCCATCATAAAGCTAAACGTGTCAATGTACCATGCTCTTGAGTTCGTCGCGTGATCGTGGTCGGGCGGTCGGATTTCGGCGGAAAATGGCTGATGAGGGCGGATAGTTGTCGAACCCTGTCGAACCCCGGTTGTCGATGACGGAGAATTGGGAAACGGCGGGAAATGTTGCTCCTCAAGGTGCTCGATTTTGGGCGGCGGTTCGTAGGATCTCCTCGCGGGTTCGGTAGTCACCTGGATACATCGAGTGCGTTGGGAGGACCGGAATCTGCATCGGGATGTCGCGACAGACACCCGGAGTACAGCGGGAAAAGTGGGTGATCTCCAGTAGCCGATCGTCCGGTGGCGCCGAGCCGAGCGTCAGGACGTATCCGTACGGAGGATAGTTCATCTCCGAGACGATTATCGTCTCATTCCGGTCGATGCGCATGATCCCGCTCGTACCGATGAATCGCCAACGAGAGGAAGTGCAGAAGTAGACGAAGAATCTCAGGTCTGGTGGAAGGCCTTTCGCGCGGGGATCGAGAACGAATTTTACCAGGTCGGGATGGGCCTCCCGAAACTTCTCGTTGTTCACCGAGAAGAACATCGTCGCAATCTGTTTGATGATCTCGAGGGGGTAGATGTGGTTGATGTATGCGAGGGTCGGTCGCCCTTCTGCCTTGATCAGGATGTCCATTCCTTGGTAGCACCATTCGACGAAGCGTCCCCCGTACCAGGCGCCGGTATCGTTGTTGCATTTTCCGCAGAGAGTATGCTTGCCGATGCCGCCCTGCTCAGCGGGACCGCTGGGTGAAGCATCCGGCCCGAGTGCGATGACGTCGTCCATCTTGAGGCGCATTGTCCGATGGTGATTGAAAGCCGCCTTTGGTGGGATGTGTTCGAAGGTCAGGGGGCCATGTGCGCCGCAGATGTGGCATGTGCCCACGACACTCTTGGGGCGCGCCACGGTCTATCCCCGCCGAGAAAGGCTGGAACTTGATTTCCTACCGGTCATCGGAGATTTCCGACTGTCTGTGCCAATGTCTCAACAAGCCGAAATGCCCTGAGCAATTCGAACGTGCGGAATTCGGATTCTCGCAGAACCGACTTGAGTTCCCGCTCGACCTGGGGCTCGAGTTGCTCAAAGCGCGCAGCAGATACATTCACGGGATCGGTGCCCGGGACGGCGAGCTTGCGCTTCACCATGCTCAAGAGAACGGGATCCTCGAGGGAGATCACGCCCCGAGCGACAGCGTTATCGATATCGAAGTAGTCGCGAACCGCGACGTCGCGCCGCGTCATCGCGGCCCGACACTTCTCGGCGTATGCCTCGGTCAGGGAAATGCAAGGAATCGACAGGGGTGGGAATTCCTGCTTTCCCGTCATGGGATTTAGCAACGCGGTGTGCGTCGGCATCTTCTTCGCCGGCGTCAGCAGCGGTTCGCGCAGGCCGGCTTCGATCTTGATGAAGTCCTCATCCTCTGCGATCACAGAACGGTAGCTGACGATACCGATATACTGGGACGAGCTATTCGCGCCCTTGAGCGTCTCGGCGATTCGGAACCCCGGAAGATTGACTGGAATATCGGCGAAAGCTTTCTTCAAGCCAGCGGCCGCGCGACTCCTTTCACCGCGGGTGGCCTCGGAGGAGATCGGGATCGTGAAGTCGAGATCCTCGCTCAGCCGGTAGAACGGAACGTAGACCTTGCTGAGGCATGTGCCACCCTTGAAGACGAGGGTTTCATCGGCCGCTGAGAGGTATTCCAGGAGAACGCTGGCGTAGTAGTCCTTCTCTACGAGGCGCGCTGCAAAGGAAAGCTGCGTGGCGGTGAAGTTGACCGCCTGCCGTAACAACTCGATTTCTTCGTGCATTCGGAGAGGAGCCACCTCAGTTGCCCTCGTTCATGATGACGCCCCAACTCGGGTTGGTCATCCCCTTCCTCGCGCGGTTAGGAATCAGAGCAATCAGGCTTCGAGACGGTTTGATGGCTCTCCGCAACTTTGTGAGCAGAGGTTTCGGCGTATCCAGCGATTCAAGCAGAGCACCCATCCTGCGTAGGGTTCCCTGGTTGCCGTATCGAATGGTGACGCGCACAAGTTCCGCGGCCGAGACGCGCCTGCGCGCCAGGTCCTGCCGAATCCATTCGTATGCGCGGGGCAGCGTATTGAATCTTGCCCAGTCGTAGACGGCATCGAAAAGCGTCCTGGCGCGTGTCGAAATGGGAAGACTAGAACCGTCAGCCATGTCGATTGTCTCGGTATCGCCCAGGCGCGCGTCAGAGACCTTGATGAGGGTCAGGGCGATAATGCCGATCTTGCGATCGCCTGAGACACGGTTGTTGTAAGCGTACGTGCGATTCGGCATTTGTTCGTCGTAGCCGTATCGGTTGAAGGCGTTCGGACCGCAGACCTGGTAGCGGCCCTTCTTGTCCTCCATGAGCGAGTTCAGGGCAAGCGCGTCGCTGGGCGACCAGATGTTTCCGAGCGGAAGCCCGGGTGGAAGGAGGTAGAGCCCCGGGCGGATGCGTGCAATGAGCTGGGAACGCGCCATCCGGCTGAGAACCTCGCGCTCTTGTTTCGCGGTCAGCTTGAGCTGCGAGGTGAACTCACCGGCGCGGAGCAGGCTGGTCTTTCTCATCTGCGCGTAGGCGAGAATGCGCGTTTCAAGTTGTCCCAAGCGAGACTTCATAGCCCGTATTCTATTTCATTCATATTGCGCGGCAAGCCATTATCGAGAAAAGGAATACAATCCGACACCGGATTCATTCAGGTCTCCAGCCTGGCCGATACAGGAGTTTGCGGCTATATTCTGATGATGCGCAAGCGTCGGGCCTCATCTTGAAACATTCCATGAGTCGATCGGCAGTTTCCCGAGCATGGTATGAGGATGCCATTTCGGATTTCATCGCCGCGAAGACAGAGGAAATTCTTGGAGTTTTGACGGCGCGAAGCGATTTCGCGGTGACGCCTGAGCAGAGGGACGCCTGGCTCTTCGAAATCTTGTTTCTGCAGGAACGGCTTTCCGGACTGGACGGCATCATTTGCCTCGAATTCAACATTCCTCGCATGGGCCGGCGACTCGACGCGATTCTTCTCATTCGTGACATTGTCTTCGCGCTCGAATTCAAGGTGGGAGAGAGGATCTTCGACAAGACCTCTCTTAACCAGGTTTGGGACTATGCTCTCGACCTCAAGAATTTTCATCGAGCCAGTCACGGCGCTACGATCGTGCCGATCCTCATCGCAACGGAGGCGAAGGCCCCTCTTCCCGGCGAATTACGAGCTGACGAAGACGGCATATTTCGCCCATCCGGGACAGATTCGAACGGATTCCGGCAACTTCTGGAGACGGCGCTGACGACGGCTCATGGCGGCAAGCTCGAACAACGCGACTGGTCTCGATCCCCTTACCTTCCCACGCCGACCATCGTCGAGGCCGCCCGTTCGCTGTATGCGCGGCACTCCGTCGAGGAGATTGCTCGATCCGACTCCGGGGCACGAAATTTGGCCGTCACGTCCCGTCGCGTGGAGGAACTAGCGGATCGGGTGAAGAATGCCGGGCGTAAGGCCATTTGCTTCGTTACGGGAGTTCCGGGAGCGGGCAAAACACTTGTCGGGCTGAATGTCGCGACGCGGAATCGTGACGAAACAAAACCCACGCACGCCGTCTTTCTTTCCGGAAACGGGCCGCTGGTTCAAGTGTTGAGTGAGGCTCTGACACGAGACGAAGTGGCGCGCCGGAGAGCGGGCGGCGAATCTGTTCGAAAGGGTACGGTCCGAGAATCGATTCGCGCCTTTATTCAGAATGTTCATCACTTCCGTGACGAAGGTCTCGTTGATTCCGGGCCACCGCCGGACCATGTCGTGATCTTCGACGAGGCCCAACGCGCTTGGAATCTGCGCATGACCGCGAACTTCATGAAACAGAAGAAGAAGAGACCCGGGTTCGACAAGTCCGAACCTGAATTCCTCATAGAATACATGAACCGCCATGACGATTGGGCATTCGTCGCCTGTCTTGTGGGCGGCGGCCAAGAGATTAACACTGGTGAGGCGGGTATCGCGGCGTGGATTGAGGCGATCACGAATCGATTTCCCGACTGGGAAATGCACATTTCGTCGCGCTTGACCGACAGCGAGTATGCCGCCGGGCACGCGCTTGACCTGATCCGTAATCGTCCGAACACCTTTTTTGACGACGACCTCCATCTTGCGGTATCGATGAGATCATTTCGGGCGGAAAACGTGTCCGCGTTCGTTAAGTCCGTTCTCGATTGCGATGAGGTCGAGGCGAGAATGCACTTGCAGGCATTAGAAAATCGATATCCCGTCGTGCTGACCCGTGACCTCCATCTCGCAAAGAAATGGGTACGAGAAAGAGCAAGGGGTTCCGAGCGCTTCGGGCTCGTGGCTTCCTCGAAAGCGCAGCGACTGCGCCCACACGCGATCGATGTGCGAGTAGAGGTGAATCCGGTTCACTGGTTCCTCAACGAACGCGACGACGTCAGGTCGAGTTTCTACCTCGAGGACGCCGCGACGGAATTCCAGGTGCAGGGTCTGGAATTGGATTGGGCGTGTGTGACGTGGGACGGCGATCTACGCCGCACAGGTTCTGGATGGAGCTTTCATGACTTTCGCGGAGACCGCTGGACCAACGTGAAGAATCGTGAAAACCGCGAGTACCTGAGAAACGCGTATCGCGTGCTGCTGACGCGAGCCCGACAAGGAATGGCCGTCTTCATACCGAAAGGAGACGCTTCGGATCCAACGCGTTCGCCTGAATACTACGACTCTACGTTCGAATATCTTGCGGGGATCGGATTGCCGGTTCTCACATAAGATCGTGTGTTGACAGGGGCGGTCAGGCGAAGCGCGCCGGCCGCGGCGGATTCCAGGACATGATCTACTTCCTGAAGGAG